>SYGV01000086.1 GCA_005799365.1 Nitrospiraceae bacterium | reverse complement strand
TGCTCGGCACGGCCGGAGCGAGTTTCGCGGTGGCGCTGCCCCTGGCCAGCCGCGCCTATCCGCCGGCCTACCAGGGCCTGGCCATGGGCATCGCCGCGTCGGCCAACAGCGGGACGGTGCTGGCGACGTTCTTCGCCCCTCGGTTGGCGCAAGCGGTCGGGTGGCACGGAGTCTTCGGGTTCATGGCGATCCCTGTGCTGGCGACGACCGCTGGATTCGCCTTGCTGGTGCGCGGAGACGGAGGCGCCTGGCGTGTGGAACGGGGCGCCGGTTGGTGGAGCAGGCTGAAGGATATCGGCCGGCTGCCCTCGGTCTACTGGCTGTGCTTCATCTATGCGGTGACGTTCGGCGGCTTTGTCGGGTTTTGCAGTTTCCTGCCCCTGTTCCTCCATGATCAATACGGGTTGGATCTGGTGCTGGCCGGTTCCTGGGCGGCGCTCTGCGGGTTGGCGGGGAGCTTGGCCCGGCCGTTCGGCGGCTATGTGGCGGATCGTGTCGGCGGCCTGGCGGTGCTGCGGGGGCTGTTTCCGGTTCTATCGCTCCTCGCCATGGCGCTGGCGTCCTTGCCTGGTCTGGTGTGGACCGGTCCGTTGATGGTGGCGGCGCTGGCCTGCATGGGATTCGGCAACGGGGTGGTGTTTCAGGTGGTCTCCGAGCGGCTGTCCAAGCAGATCGGCCTGGCGTCGGGCGTCATCGGGGCGGCGGGCGGATTCGGCGGAATGGTGATTCCCCTCTCCTTCGGTCTGCTGAAGGACCACACCGGCAGCTACGGGATAGGGTTCGTGATATTCGGCGGTGTGGGCCTCATGGCGTTGGCGAGCGTCGTCGTTGCGATTCGAAGGAGCCGCGCAGAATGAAACGGGAAGCGGGAGCCGATACCCATCCGGAAGGCCGCGCAGTGGCGTTTTTCAAACCGACCCCCTATAATGGGCTGCACATCGGTCCGGAATGAGCGTAAGGGGAATGGCGGGCATGGCGCAGGAATTCGACACGATCGAACAGGCGATCAAGGACATCAAAAAGGGCCGCTTCGTGATCCTCGTGGACGACGAGGATCGGGAGAACGAAGGGGACCTGGTGATGGCGGCTGAAAAGATCACCCCGCAGTCCATCAATTTCATGGCGAAACACGCCCGCGGCTTGATCTGTCTGGCGCTGACACCGGAACGGGTCGAGGACCTTCAGCTTCCGCCGCAAGCGGCCGAGAACACGGCCAGTTTTGGGACGGCCTTCACCGTGTCCATCGATGCGCGGAAGGGCATCACCACCGGCATTTCCGCGGCCGACCGTGCCACCACGATCCATACGGCCATCAATCCCAAGAGCAAGCCGGCCGACCTGGCCAGGCCGGGGCACATCTTCCCGCTGAAAGCCCAGAAGGGCGGGGTGCTCAAACGGGCGGGGCAGACCGAAGGCTCGGTGGACTTGTCCAGACTGGCCGGACTCTACCCGGCCGGGGTGATCTGCGAGATCATGAACGAAGACGGGACCATGGCGCGGGTGCCGGAACTCATGGAATTCGCCAGGCGGCACAAGATCAAGCTGGTCACGATCAAATCCCTGATCGAATACCGCATGCATCGCGAAACATTCATCAAGCGGATCGCGAGCGCGAAGCTCCCGACGCTTTTCGGCGAGTTCGAGGCGGTGGTCTTCGAGAACGAGGTGGACGGCGGCACCCACATCGCCCTGGTGAAGGGGAGGGTGGAGGACGGCTCCCCCTGTCTGGTGCGGGTTCATTCCGGTTGTCTGACGGCCGACGTGTTCGGATCGCTGCGGTGCGATTGCCGCGACCAATTGCAGAGCGCCATGCAAATCATCGAGAAAGAAGGCCGCGGCGTCCTCCTCTATCTGAACCAGGAAGGACGGGGGATCGGGCTGCTCAATAAAATCCGGGCCTACAAGCTTCAGGATGAAGGCAGCGACACGGTCGAAGCCAACCTGCAACTGGGCTTCAAACCGGACCTGCGCGACTATGGGATCGGCGCCCAGATCCTGGTCAACTTGGGGCTCCAGAAGATCCGCCTCGTCACCAACAACCCGCGCAAAATCGTCGGCATCGAAGGCTATGGGCTCAAGGTGACCGAGCGTGTGCCGACCGAAATCGCTCCCCGCGCGGCCAACGAACGTTACCTGCGCACGAAGAAGCACAAGCTCGGCCATATTCTCAATAAAGTTTGACCCTCTCCGCCCATCTTATTCTTGCCAGCTTTTGGGCGAACCTGCTAAGGTGCGTCCGGACTTGCCTCATCAGTTGTTCACGGAATGCCGCCACACCACCGGCTCGGTCCGGCTGAAGGTCTTTGCATGAAGCCGCTCGAAGGACAGCTCGACGCCAAGGACCTGCGATTCGGCTTGGTCGTCAGCAAGTTCAACGAGTTCGTCACCGACCGGCTCTTGGCCGGGGCTCTGGAGACGCTCGGCAAAGCCGGCACGGCCGAGCCGGCGATCCAGGTGGTCCTGGTGCCGGGTGCCTTCGAGATTCCGCTGGTGGCACGCCGCATGGCCCGCTCCGGACGCTTCGACGCCGTTATCTGTCTGGGCGCGGTCATTCGCGGGGAGACCCCCCATTTCGAATACATCAGCGCGGAAGCCAGCCGGGGCATCGCCCAGGCTGCCTGGGAATCGGACATTCCGGTCGTGTTCGGCGTGTTGACGACGGAGAATGTGGAACAGGCGCTGGAACGGTCGGGAAGCGCCGAGCGCAACCGAGGCGCCGACGCGGTCAGAACCGCCATTGAAATGGCAAATCTATTGAAGCAAATGAAGGCCCTGGGTGTGAAGCAACCGGCGCGCCGGGCCGCCGGAAACCGCGCGGGACGTCCTCGCAGCCGCAGGAAACGATGAATCCGGTTGAGGGAACATAAGCCGAAGGTCATATGGGCATTCGCCGACAGTCCCGCGAACGTGCGTTGCAAATCCTTTTCCAATGGGACGTCCATGGAAAGGGCGGACATTGGCTCGCCGATTTCGAGGCCCAGCACCAGGTCGAGCCGGAGGTGAAGCGGTTTGCCGAGCAACTCGTCGAGGGGGTCCTGACGAACCGACCGGAACTAGACAAGCTGCTCGGTGCCCATGCGGCGAATTGGAAAGTGAGCCGCATGCCGATCGTGGACCGCAACATTCTGCGGGCGGCTCTTTATGAGCTCTGTTATATGCCCGACGTGCCGGCCAAGGTCACGGTCAATGAAGCGCTCGAGCTGGCCAAACGATTTGCGGATGAGGAGACGAAAAAGTTTGTCAACGGGATTCTGGACCAGGTGCTCAAGTCAGACCCGCGACTGGAGGTCAAGCGGGCCGAACTGGTTGGCGTGAAGCGTGATGCGTGACGCGTGGGAACGGGGTTGTCGGTATCCAGTTCTCAGTGATCGGTTCCGGAAACTGAAAACTGATAACCGAATCACTCTTCAGGAATGATGAGAAAGCTATGATTGAGCGTTATACCCTGCCGGGCATGAAAGCCATCTGGGATCTTCGGCACAAGTATGAGATCTGGCTGGAGGTCGAGTTGCTGGCCTGCGAAGCCCTGGAACGGGCCGGAGAGGTGCCGCGAGGCGTGGCGGCCCGCATCCGGCGCAGAGCCAAGATCGATCCGGCTCGGATTGCCGCACTCGAAAAGGTCACCAAGCACGACGTGATCGCGTTTCTCGAATCCCTGGCCCTGCCGGTGGGGAAGGAAGTTCGGTTCCTGCACATCGGGCTGACCTCCTCCGACATCGTGGACACCTCGTTGGCCGTGCAGATGACCGAGGCCCTGGACCTGATTCTGAAGGATGTGGAGGGTCTGCTGGCCGTGCTCAAAAAGCGGGCGCTCGAACATCGCGACACGATCATGGTCGGACGGTCCCACGGGATTCACGGCGAGCCGATTTCCTTCGGGTTCAAGCTGGCCGTCTGGTATGAGGAGGCGAAGCGGCATCAGGTTCGGCTGAAGGCGGTGCGGGAGGAGATCGCGGTCGGGAAGCTCTCCGGCGCGATGGGAACGTTCGCGCATCAGGGCCCGCACGTCGAAGCCTATGTCTGCAAAAAGCTGGGGCTCCAGCCGGACCCCGTGTCCAATCAAGTGGTGCAGCGGGATCGGCATGCCGCTTACCTCTCGGCCCTGGCCCTGTTGGCGGCCAGCATCGAGAAGTTCGCCACCGAGATCCGGCACTTGCAGCGGACGGAAGTGCTGGAGGCGGAGGACTATTTCTCCGCCGGGCAGACGGGCTCCTCCGCCATGCCGCACAAGCGGAATCCCATCGCCTCGGAAAACCTCTGCGGCCTAGCCCGCGTTGTGCGGGCCAACAGCCTAGCGGCGCTGGAGAATGTGGCCCTCTGGCACGAGCGGGATATCAGCCACTCCTCCGTCGAACGGGTGATCATGCCGGACAGCACGATCCTGCTGGACTACATGCTGGTCCGGTTGACCGGCCTGATCAAGAACCTCCTGGTCTATCCGGAGCGGATGCGGCGGAACCTGGCCCTGACCGGCGGGCTGGTCTATTCGCAGCGGCTGTTGCTGGAGCTGGTGGAGCGGGGTGCCCAACGCAAAGAGTCCTACGAGGCGGTGCAGCGCTGCGCCATGGAGGCCTGGAAGGGGAGGGCCGGATTCCAGGACTTGGTTGGCAAGGACCCGGTGATCAGCAAGGCGCTGACCAAGGCGCAGATTGCCGCCTGTTTCGCCCCCACGTACTACCTGCGGCACCTGGACAAGATTTTCCAGCGGGTCTTCGGCAGGGGAGCCGGCACAAAGCGGACGGGAAGAGGGCGCTCATGACCTTGATGAAAGGCTCGATGCTCTATGAGGGCAAGGCGAAGAAGATTTTTGAAACGGTGGACCCGGATCGGGTCATTCAATATTTCAAAGACGACGCGACGGCCTTCAACGCGCAGAAGAAGGGGACGATCGTCGAAAAAGGCGTGGTGAACAACAAGGTCTCCGAGAAGCTCTTTCGCCTCTTGGATGCCGGCGGCGTGCCGACTCATTTCATCGAACGGCTCAACGACCGGGAGATGTTGACGAAGAAGGTCCGGATCGTGCCGATCGAAGTGGTGGTGCGGAATATCATCGCCGGGAGCCTGGCGAAACGCCTCGGGCTGAAGGAAGGGGAGGCGATTGCGCCGCCGATCGTCGAGTTTTATTACAAGCACGATGCGCTGGGCGATCCGCTGATCACCGAGGAGCATATTCGCCTGTTGAACCTAGCCGAACCGGCGATGGTCGGCCAGATCAAGGAGCTGGCGTTCACGATCAATCGGATCCTGACACCCTTCTTTCAGGAACGGAACATGATTCTGGTGGACTTCAAGCTGGAGTTCGGGCGGCACAAGGGGCGTCTGATCCTGGCCGACGAGATTTCGCCGGACACCTGCCGGTTCTGGGACCAGAAGACCAAAGAATCTATGGACAAAGACCGCTTCAGGAAGGATTTGGGAAAGATCGAAGAGGCCTATCAAGAGGTGCTGAAGCGGGTGTGCGGATGAAGATGGGGGACGCGGCAGTCGGTCTCTTGCTCGCAGAACGCGCAATGACAATGTGTATCACTCGATGCGCGCAGGTGCGGCCAGCCGCCGCATCCCCTGGGAACTGCCCGGTCTTTGGGGGGAAGTGAGAAGGGTGAAGCGCCTGGTCCTGAAGTTCATGGAACACGGGTTGATCTGGGCCATCGTCGTCTGGGCGGCGGCCGTAGCCTTGATGGCGATCAACACGGCCGACCTGTTCTGGCGCTGGTCGTTTCTGGCCTTGTCGGCGGGGGGGCTGGTCCTGGCGGCGGTCATCAACTGGGCGAGGAAAAAACTGGTGCTGATGGCACAAGAGCAGAAAGAAGAGAGTCGGTAGGAGGAAGGCGTGAAGGCGAAGATTCATGTGACGCTGAAGCAAGGCATTCTCGATCCGCAGGGAAAGGCCATCGAACATGCCTTGGAGACCTTGGGGTTCAAGTCGGCCGGCAACGTGCGGGTGGGCAAGTATGTGGAACTGGACCTGGCGGAAAAAGACAAGGCGAAGGCTGAGGCTGAGGTCAAGGCCATGTGCGAGAAATTGCTGGCCAATACGATCATCGAAGAATATCGGTTTGAATTGCAGTGATGAACGATGAATGCTGAACGATGAACGTAAAGTCGGCGCCGACCATCACTCAACTGAGTACTGATCACTGTTAACCGAGAACTCGTCCATGAACTTCGGCGTCATCGTTTTTCCCGGCAGCAACTGCGATCACGATTGCATCCACGTCCTCTCGGATGTGCTCGGTCACAAGGCCATCCCGGTCTGGCACAAGGAAAGCAAGCTGGACGGCCTGGATGCGATCATCCTGCCAGGCGGATTTTCTTACGGCGATTACTTGCGGACCGGGGCGATCGCGCGGTTCTCGCCGGTCATGGGCGCGGTGCAACAGTTCGCCCATGAAGGCGGGATGGTCCTGGGCATCTGTAACGGTTTCCAAATCCTGCTGGAAGCGGGCCTCCTGCCCGGCGCCATGTTGCGGAACCGGTCGCTGTCGTTTATTTGCAAGGATGTTCATGTGACGGTTGAGAATGCGGCGACGCCCTTCACTGGCTTGTGCCGGCCGGGCCAGGTCCTGAAAATTCCCATCGCCCATGCGGACGGCAACTACTACACGGACGATGTCGCCCTCTCCCAGATGAAGGCCGCGGCGCAGATCGTCTTTTGCTACTGCACGGCGGAAGGAAAAGTTACGTCGGAAGCCAACCCCAACGGGTCGCTGGACAATATCGCCGGCATCAGGAACGCGGCGGGCAACGTGATGGGCATGATGCCTCATCCGGAGCGCAGCGCGGAAGCACTTCTGGGGAACGATGACGGGCGCCTGATCTTTCTTTCCATGCTGGACGCGCTGCAGAAAGCCAAACTCAAGGCGGTCCTGGCATAGGCCCAACCTGCTGGATGGCGAACTACGTGGATATGGACCCTTCCGTGGAAGCGCGAGACTTCCGCTGCAATCGGCGGACCTATGACGGTCATGACGGAACGGACTTCGCCATCCGCGATTTGGCGGTGATGGTCTGGTGATGGCCTATGGGGTGCCGGTGGTGGCTGGCGCGTCGGGCCGGGTGAAGAACGTGCGGGACGGCATGCAGGATGTCGCGTTGACCGACGAAGCCTCGCGCAACCGCATTGCTGGACGGGAATGAGGCAACGGCGTCGTGATGGACCATGAGGGCAACTAGCAGATCCAGTCCCGCCGGGTTGCTTTCGCCGGAGCACGCCTGAAGACCAATGGCTGGCCAGTCGGAACTTACACAGGCCAGGTGATGCTGGCCCGCACGGTGGATGGTAAGGAGATCAGCCGCCAGGCCACGCAGTATGGCGGCAGTGCGGTGACCCATGCGTATCTGGGATCTGCCTCCGAAGAAACTCTGCCGAGCCCATTTGTTGGGCGAGCATCGCGAGCTGCATGCGATCTGGAGCGTGATCACCAAGGGCAAGAAGGGCTATGCGTGCCATCCGGAAACGCTGCGCTGGCGGGGAAAGTTGAAGGCCCTGTATGGGCGGCATGAGGCTCTAGTCCGAGAGATGACGGGGCGGGGCTACAGGCATCGTAGTCCGCTCCCGGCCTGGCAGGCAAAGGGGCTTGGGCGGCAGTCGGTTTATGTGGATTGGCCGAAAGAACAAGTTCGAATTTTGAGGAGCAAGGGCTGTGATTGCCATGTCTAGGGTGCCCGATCGATGAAAACCACGGGCAATACCAGAGACCTCATCGCGCAGCATGGGCTGTCGGACGAGGAGTACAAGAAGATCGTCGAGATGCTGGGGCGGGAGCCGAACCTGACCGAGCTGGGGATGTTCTCGGTCATGTGGAGCGAGCATTGCTCCTACAAGAGTTCGCGCGTCCATCTCAGGAAGCTCCCGACGACCGGGCCGCGCGTCGTACAGGGGCCGGGGGAGAATGCCGGGGCGGTGGACATCGGCGACGGGCTCTGCGCGGTGTTCAAAATGGAATCGCACAACCATCCGTCGTTCATCGAGCCCTATCAGGGAGCGGCGACCGGGGTGGGCGGGATCATGCGCGATGTCTTTACGATGGGCGCGAGGCCGATCGCTTTGCTGAACTCGCTTCGGTTCGGCCTGCTTGACAAGCCGATGAATCGGCACCTGTTCAAGGGGGTTGTGGCCGGGATCGCCGGCTACGGGAATTGCATGGGCGTGCCCACGGTCGGCGGGGAAGTGGTCTTCAACGACATTTATAGTCAAAATCCATTGGTGAATGCCTTTTGCCTGGGGATTGCCAAGAAAGACCGGCTCTTCAAGGGCCTAGCGGTCGGCATCGGCAACCCGGTGATGTATGTCGGGTCCAAGACGGGACGGGATGGCATTCATGGGGCCACAATGGCCTCGGATGCCTTCGATGAAGCCTCCGAAGCCAAGCGGCCGACGGTCCAGGTCGGCGATCCCTTCACCGAAAAGCTGTTGCTGGAAGCCTGTTTGGAATTGATGGACAAGGACTTGCTGGTCGGCATCCAGGACATGGGCGCGGCTGGGCTGACCAGCTCTTCCTGCGAGATGGCTTCGCGGGCCGGAAACGGGATCGACCTGGATTTGACCGAGGTCCCGCGGCGCGAACCAGGCATGACGCCCTATGAGCTGATGCTCTCGGAATCGCAGGAGCGGATGCTGATGATCGCCAAGGAGGGGAAGGAAGCGGAAGTCCTGGCGATCTGCAAGAAATGGGATCTGGATGCGGCGGTGGTGGGCCGGGTGACGAACGATGGCATCCTGCGCGTGCGCGACCAGGGTAAGGTGGTGGCGGAGATTCCCGCCAAGGCCCTGGCCGAGGACGGGCCCCGCTACGAGCGGCCCAACGCTCCGCCTCCCTATCAGGAACATCTGCAATCGCTCAACCTGGATGTTCTGCCCGACGTGAAAGATGCGACGGGAGTTCTCCTCTCCCTTCTGGAGTCGCCGACCATTGCCAGCAAGGCCTGGGTTTACAGGCAGTATGACCATATGGTGCGGACGAACACGCTGGTGCGGCCCGGCTCGGATGCGGCGGTGGTGCGGATCAAGGGGACAAACAAGGCCCTGGCCATCGCCACGGACTGCAACGGACGCTACTGTCTGTTGAATCCTTACGTCGGGGCCGGCATCGCCGTGGCGGAGGCGGCGCGCAACCTGGTCTGTTCCGGTGCCCTGCCGATCGGGCTCACCGACTGTTTGAACTTCGGGAATCCCGAACGGCCGGACATCATGTGGCAGTTCATCCTGTCCATCGAAGGGATCAAGGATGCCTGCGAGGCCTTCGGTGTCCCGGTGGTCAGCGGCAACGTGAGCTTTTACAACGAGACCAACGGTCTGTCCATCTATCCGACGCCGATTCTGGGCATGGTGGGGTTGATCGAGCCGGCGGACCGGGCCACGACCCAATGGTTCAAGCAGGCCGGGGATCAGATCATTTTGCTGGGCACGAACAGGGACGACCTGGGCGGAACGGAATATCTGCGTGTCGTGCACCATCGGGAGCAGGGCTCGCCGCCGCATCTGAGTCTGGAGGCGGAAAAGGCGCTGCAGGCCTGCGTGCTGACGCTGATCGGGGAGGGGCTGGTCCAGTCGGCGCACGACTGTTCCGACGGAGGGCTGGCCGTAACGCTGGCTGAGAGCTGTGTGTCATCGCCTGGGCTTCGGCTCGGCGCTGTGGTACGATTAGCGCCGAACGGGCTTCGCCGGGATGCGCTGTTGTTCGGCGAGAGCCAGTCACGGGTGGTCCTGTCGGTCAAGCCGTCTGTCGCCGAACAGGCGCTCAAAGCGGCCGAGCAGATGGGCGTGCCGGCGGCCGTCATCGGTTCGGTGCAGGGGGATCGGCTGGTGATCGACGTGGCGGCAGATCGCTGGGGCGCCGGTTGCCGGATCGACGCCGATCTTGAGACGTTCGTTGACCGCTGGGGCAACAGTCTCGAACGGACGCTGGAACAATAATGATGAATGCAGAATATGAAATGATGAACGGCCGGGCGCGGAAATTCATCATTCATCGTTTATCACTCATCGTTGAGCGATTCTGATGCACCTGATCACCCCCGATAAATTCCACGACGAGTGTGCGGTCTTCGGCATCTACGGCCACAAGGAAGCGGCCAATCTCACCTATCTTGGTCTCTATGCCCTGCAACATCGGGGGCAGGAGGGCTCCGGCATCGTCTCGTCCGACGGCGAGCACTTCCACCAGGAAAAAGGCATGGGCCTGGTGGCCGACATCTACACCAAATCGGTGCTGAAGCGTCTGCCCGGGCCAAGGGCCATCGGCCATAATCGCTATTCGACCGCGGGCGGGAACAACCTCAAGAACGTCCAGCCCCTGACCGTGAACTTCGCCTTCGGCAATCTGGCCCTGGCGCACAACGGTAATCTCATCAATGCCCAGATGCTGCGGAATGAGCTGGAAGCGTATGGCGCGATCTTCCAGTCCTCGACCGACAGCGAGGTGATGATTCACCTGATGGCCCACTCGCGCGGCGATACGCTCTTGTCGCGGATCATCGATGCGTTGAGCCAGGTGCGGGGATCCTTCTCGGTGGTGCTGTTGACGGACGACGCGGTGATCGCCTGCCGGGACCCCCACGGGTTCCGCCCCCTGTGCCTGGGCCGGCTGAAGGACAGCTGGCTGGTGGCGTCCGAGACCTGCGCGTTCGACCTGATCGGGGCCGAAGCGGTCCGTGAGATCGAGCCGGGCGAACTGGTGGTGCTGAATCAGGATGGGGTGAAGAGCTATATGCCCTTCACCAAGACCGAGCCGGCCAAGTGCGTGTTCGAGTATATCTATTTCGCCCGTCCGGACAGCAAGATTTTCGGCGACAAGGCGGTCTATCTGACGCGCAAGGCGCTGGGGCGGCAATTGGCGAAGGAGGCGCCGGTCAAGGCCGACATCGTGATCCCGGTTCCGGACTCGGGCGTGCCGGCCGCGTTGGGTTTTGCGGAAGGCTCGGGCATTCCCTTCGAGAACGGGTTGATCCGGAACCACTATATCGGCCGGACCTTTATCGAGCCGGAACAGGCCATCCGCCACTTCGGCGTCAAGATCAAGCTGAACGCCGTGTCCGAGGTGCTAGAGGGGAAGCGGGTGGTGGTGGTGGACGATTCGATCGTGCGGGGGACGACCAGCCGGAAGATCGTCAAAATGCTCCGCCACGCGGGGGCGCGCGAAGTGCACATGCGGATCAGCTCGCCGCCGATCGTCTCACCCTGTTTTTACGGGATCGATACGCCGACCAAGAAGGAATTGATCGGCTCCAGCCATACGATCCAGGAAATTCGCAAATACATCACGGCGGACAGCCTGGCCTATCTGAGCCTGGAGGGAATGTTGAACGCCTCGCCGGGGATTCCCGGGCACTACTGTAACGCCTGCTTTACCGAGAAGTATCCCATCCCGTTCACAAAGGCCGAAGAAATGCAATTGGGCCTTTTCTGACGCGATTGTCCCGCCAGCATTGCAGTTGCCCCTGAAAATTCCCGCGTGCTAGGATAGCCGCAGAAGATGGAGCATATGGCGATGGCCGATAGCTGACGGCTCCGAGCGAGAAATCTTTTTCCGCTCTCTTATCCATTCCTGCCATACGCCATCAGCCATCAGCTCCTGGTTTTGAGAAGGAGGCTGCGATGAAACGGACCCTGGCTTTGTTGTTGGCGCCGATGTTGGTTGTCGTCCTGGCTGCGTCGGTCATGGCCAAGAGCTATTTTAAGATCGGGGAGAAGGCGCCCGGCTTTACCTTGACCTCCATCGGCGGCGAGACCCTGTCGCTGGACGGTTTCAAAGGCAAGGTGATCGTGCTGGGGCTGTTCCATATCTGCGAGCCCTGCATGATGCAAGGGACCAACTTACAGAAGGTCGCCGAGGCGACCCAAGGCAAGCCGGTGGCGATCATCGGGGTGAATTCCTCGGGCGATTCAAAGGAGAACGTGCTGGAGTTCTTGTCGGCCTTTCCGGTCAAGGTGACCTATCCCTATTTGATCGATCCGAAGAAAACCACCGACAAGCTGTATGGCGGGGGGAAGTTCATCCCCAACGTCTACATCATCGACCAGGAGGGGGTCATCCGCTGGCAGCGGGTCGGGAACATGGCCCTAGCCGGCGCAGACCTGATCCTGCAGGAAGTGAACAAGCTGCTGGCCGGCGGAGCCGGCAAGGGCAGCATGTAACAGCCTGCTGGGGTTACGGTTCGTTGCAGAGAAGGGATACAGCTCGATGGATGAGATAGAAGCGGGGAAGCAGAAGTTTCTCGGCCTGATCAAGGAGATCGACGCGGCCGTTCAGGTGGTGATTCCGGTGACTCCCTCGAACAGCATGTTTCTGATCTCGCTCACCAAGGGGGCCAATCGGAAGTTCATCACCGTGCCGGAAGACGATATCTTGGACCTGCCCAACGAAGCCGACATTCTCGCGAAAGTGACGAAGGTCTTGGGCGATGCCATTGCCGCTCTGTAGCGACCTGAGGCGCGACGCGCGAGTGAATACAAAAGGCGGGCGGCCTCGCTCTTCGCCGGCAGCCATCAGCCATAGGCCATAAGCTCTTTTTTTATGAAACAACTTCTGTCCGGCATCTGGCAATGGTCCTGGTTCTCGGAAGAGAAGCAGTTGGACTTCAACGGCCTGTTTATGCTCGTCGGGGAGCATCGGGTACTGGTGGACCCACCGCCCATGGCGTCGGAGGATAAACTCCAAATCAGGAAAAGCGGCCAGCTGGACTACATCCTGCTCACGAACCGGGACCACGAGCGGGACGCCGCCGCCTGCCAGGCCGAGTTCGGCTCCCAGGTCATGGTGCCGGAGGCCGATGCGCCGCAGATGACGATCAAGGCCAACAAGACCTATAAAGATGGGGAATTGCTGCCGGGCGGCATCTGGGCGATTCAGCTCCAGGATCAGAAATCGCCCGGCGAGTCCGCGCTCTTCCTGCAGCAGGGGAAGGGAATCTTGATCCTGGGCGATGCATTGATCGGGAAGCCGCCCGGCTCGCTTTCCATGCTGTCGGCCGAGAAGTATGCCGATCCGGCCAAGGCCAGGGAAGGGCTCACGCGACTGCTGAAGTACAACTTTGAGACCCTCCTCGCGGGAGACGGGGCCTCGATCCTCACCGGCGCCAAACAGGCCGTCGAACGGACCTTGCTAGGCTGACCATGCAGCCGACTCACTCCGAGCAGCTCAATCGCCAGGGCAACGATTTTTTCTCGCACGGCCATTACACCGAGGCCTATGTCTGCTATGCCAAGGCCCTGGACTATGACCGGATCACCGGGGACCGCCGGGCGCTGGTCGCGACGCTCGGCAATCTGGGGAACATTTGCGCGGTGAGCGGACGGCGGGAGCAGGCCCAGGCCTACTACCAGGAAGTGCTCGAATTGCAAAAGATCCTGGGAGACGACCGGGGCATCGGCACGACCCTGGCCAACTTGGGCAACCTGCGCGCCGATGCCGGAGAATGGGATCGGGCCCGCGCCTACTATCTGGAGGCCTTGGACATTATGCGGCGGTCCCGCGATGAGCAGGGCCTAGCCGTGCTGTTCTCGGATTTGGGATTGGTGGCCCGTGAAACCGGCCAGATCGAAGAAGCCCTGCGCTATTACGAGCAGTCCCTGGCCTTGATGCGCCGATTGGACGATCAGGGCGGCGTGGCGGATGCCTGGCGCATGATGGCCAGAACGCATCTGGTGCAGAAGCACTATGAGGAAGCCCTCGCCTGTTGCCAGACGAGTCAGGCGGTGGCGGAGCGGAGCGGCGACGAATTGCGGACGGGGGGCGCGAGGTACGTGATGACCCAGTGTTACGAAGAACTGGGGCGACTCAAAGAAGCGGCCGAGTTGCTGGCGTTGGTGGTGCAGATGGATCGTAAGTACCGGCTGCCCAAGCTGGAAGAAAATACGAAGCGCTTGGAGCAGTTGCAGGCCTGCTTGCCAGGCGGGCACAGCTGGGTGATGTCGGGTGAGAGGCGGACATGAGCGGAGACTGGGCGGAAACGCGCGCGCAGTTGTGCCGGCAGGACCCGGCCTTCTATGAGCTGGAGCCGGGTGGAGCCCTGGCGTTGGCGCTGGCCGACGAAAACTGGATGCTGGAGCTGACCCCTGACGGTCGCGTGATTTGCCAGACGGGCATTGATATGGACGACGTTAAAAGCCTCTTGTCCGACGGCACGCCCGAGGATTTGGGTAGCGATGAACTGGCCAAGCAAGCCAAGTATTATCTGCAGCCGATGGTGGCCAAGGTCCGCAAGGCCTTCCTGAGCGCCGGATTCGAGGAAGCGACCAAGATGACCGACGCATATGTGGCAGTCACGTTTCAACGACCGCTGGACCTGGCCAAATTGGAGGATGTGACGGCAACCGTCCGCTGGTGCCAGCAGCAGTTTTCCGCAAGTAAAACGTAAAAATGAAAAAGGCAAAACTGGGGAGTGCCCAACGGGCCGCACATTCATCCATCTGCGACTTCGAAGACTTCCGAGACGCGGTCTCCGCCTATCGGCTGCCCAGGATTTTGATCTCCGCCCTAGAACTGGATCTTTTTACGGTGATGGGCGGGCGGGTCTGGACGATCCCGACCCTGGCCCGGCGGCTCCGCGCAAGCCGGCGGGGGCTCGACATCCTCTGCCGGAATTTGGCCTGCGTCGGTCTGCTCAAGAAACAGGGGAACGGCTATCGCAACGGGCCGCTCGGATCAGGCGAGCTCAATGCCAAGAGCCCACAATATCGCGGCGCCTATCTCCGCCTTCTGAAAAATCACTGGGCCGACTGGTCGCACTTGACCGAACAGGTCAGGTCCGGCAAGCCGCTGGAGGACGACGAGCCGGATGCGGTTGCCTATCGGCGGGAATTTACCTGGGCCATGCACCACCGTTCGATGGAGGTGGCCCCTAAGGTCGCGGCTCAAGTCGATATCGGCGGCACGAAGACCTTCTTGGACCTGGGCGGAGGCCCCGGCACCTATGCGCTGGCGTTTCTGGCACAGAACCCCAGGCTGCGGGCGACGGTGGCCGATCGGACTCCGGCGCTGGAGGTGGCGCGGGAGATCGCGGCCGGGGTTCCTCAGGGGAAGCGGCTGTCCTATGTGCCGGTGGATTTCGTGAAGCAGCCGATCCCGGGCAAGTACGACGTGATCTGGTATTCCAACGTGCTGCACATCTACTCGCCGGAGGAGAACCGGCAAGTCTTTCGCCGGGCCGCCGCCGCGTTGAATCCCGGCGGGCGTCTCTTGATCCAGGATGCCTTCCTGCTGGATGCCGACGGCCTCTATCCGCAGGAAGCCAACTTGTTCGCTGTCACCATGCTCCTGTTCACGGAGCGAGGGAACACTTACGGCATCCGCGAGACCACGACCTGGCTGCGCTTGGCCGGATTTGCTCGAGTCGGGCCGGTCAGGCTCCGGGCGGGGACAGGGGATTGGGAGGGGGGGATTCTTGAGGCCGTTCTGCCGTCCCGACGTCAAGGAACCCGCGCCCGCCGAGGACGATCAACAAGAAATTCACCAGCCCGCTCACGCCGCTGATCAGCAGCGCCTCAGCCCCGGCGCCGGTCTTGGTCAGGTCTTGCACCGCCGTCGAGATGTCTAGCGCCAAGCCCACAGTTCCGTACATCACCCCCGCCATCAAGGCCCAGCGGACGTGAGCCAGCAGCAAGCCCATCAGGATCAGCGGCAGGCCGTACAAAAATCCGCTTCGGATGATGTGCCCGCCGGTTCCCAATCCCGATGACGAGAGGGAAGCCAATGCGATCAGGATGGCGAGCAGGACGGCCATGATGCGCTGGATGGACATGGGGCGACTATAGCAGGATGTTGAAACAGGCATCCAGCTTTGTTCTCGGTCGCTCGAACCCCTCAACGTACTTCTTCAGTGCGCCTTGGGGGCCTCGCTTCCTGCGGCCTCGCTGGCCTGCCTGTTTGACCATCCTGTGGGGTCTTGAGGCAAGATATCGCTGACCATGCGGCAATAGTTGCCTGATGGTAGCTCTACTGCTAGTGTGAATGCCTTTGTGTGAGGAAGCCATGGCGGGGATCGTTCAGCAGGATAGCTTGAGCCGGCTGGAGCATACCCTGATCTATGATGGGGCCTGTCATCTCTGCGTGACCGCAAAAGCCGGGCTGGAACGGCTGGGCGGAACGCCAACGGTTCGTTTTATTCCCTATCAGAGCGAGGAGGCGGCCTGCTGTCTCGGCGCCGACTACAAGCCGGGCCGGCCGGATGTGGCGTTTTTAGTCGAGCAGGACGGGCGGATCAGGCGGGGGCTCGATGCGTTCCTCCCGTTGATTCCCGGTTTGCGAGGCGGGCGTTTCTGGCTGGCCTTGCTCAAGGTTCCGCTCGTGCGCCCCGTGGCTTGGCTCCTCTACCGCGTCGTGGCCCGCTACCGGTACCGCCTCTTCGGCCGGGTTCCTTCGCAGGGATCTTCCAAGGACGTCTAGTCTCACCGCTTGTGCAGCGAGTGAAAACCCTCTATTCTCCCGCGAGGCATTCTCACGCGCAGCGGCGGGAAGAGGAGGTTATGGACCCGATCATGGTTCTCGGCCTGGCGGCCGGCGCATTGACCACCATTGCGTTTTGCCCACAACTGATCAAGACCTGGAAAACCAAGTCGGCGCGGGACATGTCGTTCGGGATGCTGGCGACGTTCTGTACGGGCGTATTCCTGTGGCTGGTCTACGGCCTGCTCATCCATTCCATTCCAGTCATCGTGGCCAACATCGTCACGCTGATTCTGGCCGGCGCCATTTTGGCGCTCAAAATCAAATACGGATGAGACCCATGCGCGGGGGCGTTCGTGAGGTCAGGGCTGGGAAGGTTACCCGGCCTGGGGCGGGAAGAGCGTAATCGGGATGTCGCGGTCGCTTTTGGCTTCCACCCAGATGTCATGGTCGACGTGCAGGGGGGCGGCCTAAGAACCGGCCGAAAATCACAGCAGGAGAAGGTGGGCGTTCTGTCGCGGCGCCGAGAAACGACTCAGACGCAGTGGCCGCTTAAGTGAAACAGCGGCAGCGCCGCTGCGGCGGACGAAGCACAGGTCCTGGAAATTAGCCTTGACAGGGGATCAAGGCCTCCCCTAGAGTGGGTCTACAAATCATACCTCCGGGTCAAGGGAAGAGGGTGCAACTCCCTCGCGGTCCCGCCGCTGTAATGGGGACGAAACCCGCGGAAGCCACTGTCTTGGCGACGGTGACAAGTGACGAGTGATCAGTAATGGGTTCAGAGGTGAACCAGAAACTCCTCTGACGCATCACGTATCACACATCACAGATCACGGTTTAAAGAGATGGGAAGGCGCGGGGAGTAGAGTCGAACCCTAAGCCAGAAGACCTCCCCGGAGCATGGCCGTCTTTCCCTCGTGGGCTGGGGAAAGAGTGAGGGTGAAGAAGCGGGTGCAATCCTCAGGGTCTTTTGCAGGCCTTGGGGATTTTTTATTTGCGGAACCGTCGACCGCAGGGTTGCGCCCTGGTTGGAGCCTGGTGCTTCTGCCTGGCGTTGCTATGGACCACCGGCGTTGCGCAGGCCGGTGAGAGTGATGATATGGCTCTGAATCGGCGGCAGCAAGGCATCCTCACGGGCATGCCGTTCATGGCCAATCTGGCTGAGCGGACCTTTCTGGACGACTTGGGCCGCAAGCTCTACCTGGCCAAACGACCGGCCCGGGTAGTGTCGCTGGCGCCCAGCATGACGGAAATCCTCTACAGCCTCGGGCTCGACGAGGAAATCGTCGGGGTGACCGATTATTGCGACTATCCGCCGCAGGCCCGCGCCAAACCGAAAGTCGGATATTCGAATCCGAATCTGGAGTCCATCGTCGCGTTGAGGCCGGACCTGGTCCTGGCCCCCAGTACGTTCCTTCGGGCGGATACCCTGGCCAAGCTCGAACAGCTTAAAATTCCCACCTTCATTCTGGAGGCCAAGGCCATGGAGGAGATTCCCTCCCACGTCCAGATCATCGGACGGATGATGGACCGTTCCCAGGCTGGCGATCGGGTGGCCACCGAGATGCGGCGGCAGATTGCGGCGATCAGGGCCAGGGTGCAGGAACGTCCGCGTTTGCGCGTGCTGTACGTCCTGAACAGCCAGCCGCTCATCACGGTCGGGCCCGGGAGTTTTATCCATCAGATGATCGAGCTGGCCGGCGGCGTCAATGTCGCCGGCCGTGCGCAGGCTCCGTACCCCCGACTGAGCCTGGAAGAGGTGCTGAAGGAGGACCCGGAGGTCCTGATCTTTCCCGTCGGCGGCGCCGAGAGCGTTTCCGAGGGCGAGCAGCAACAGTGGCGGCGATGGACCACGCTCTCGGCCGTCAAGCATCAGCGGTTCCATCAGATTGCCGCCGATCTGCTGAACCGGCCCGGTCCCAGGATTGCCCAGGGGCTGGAGGCGTTGGCCCGGATCATCCACCCGGAGGCGTTTGAACAGGGGCCAGGGCCGTAATGGGACTCATGGCCGGACAGACCCGATCGGAAGAACGAAAGGCCGTCGCGACTGCGTTTGTGGCGCCGGCAGGAGAAGCCGCAAGGCCGTCATGTGTCGCGCCGGTCGGGTCATCCAGGCTGTCGCCCTTGCGGTGGCTGCTCACCCTATCGGCCTTGGCTGCGGCCGCCGTCCTCGTGCTGCTAATCTGCCTGCAGTTCGGCGCGGAGCGCATCGGGCTTGCCGAAGAGATTCGCATCGTAAGTCTGGCCATCGGCGCGGGCCCGGCAGGTCTTGAATCGGCCGGCGCAAGCGGCGTCATTTTATTGCAAGTGCGATTGCCGCGGGTGCTGCTAGCCTTCATGGTCGGAGGCTGTCTGGCAGCCGTCGGCGTGGGGCTTCAAGCCCTGTTTCGGAATCCGCTGGCCGATCCCTATGTGCTCGGTATTTCCAGCGGGGCGGCGCTGGGCGCCGGGCTGGCGATCCTGTTCGGGTTGACGGGCACGGCCCTGGCCTTTTCGGCGCTCTCTCTCTGCGCCATGGCCGGAGGGTTGCTCTCCGTGCTCGTGGTTTACCGTATTGCGACCGCGTACGGATATCTGCCCATCCATACCCTGTTGCTGGCCGGGGTGATTCTCAACGCCGTCTTCTCCGCGCTGGTCATGTTCGTGACGTCGATCATGGAGCCGAATCGCTCGTTCGGCATGATGTCCTGGCTGATGGGGACGCTGACCGCGCCGGACTACCCGGCCATGCTGGTGCTGGCCGCCTATCTCCTGACCGGCCTGCTCGTCTTGTTCCGTCAGGCGGCCTCGCTCAACCTGCTCACGCTCGGGGAAGAGTCGGCCCGCGCGCTCGGAGTCGAGGTCGAGGCAGTCAAACAGACCGTCTTTTTTACGTCGGCGCTGCTGACGGGCGCAGTCGTGTCGGTCAGCGGAATGATCGGGTTCGTCGGCATGGTCATTCCGCATGCCCTGCGCCTGCTCGCCGGCGCGGACCACCGGCTGCTCTTGCCTGCCTCCGCCCTAGTGGGGGGCATGTATCTGATGGCGGCGGATACGATCGCGCGGACGTTGCTGGCCCCGACGGAGATTCCGGTGGGCGTGGTGACCGCCCTGGCCGGAGGGCCGTTCTTCATCTATCTCCTGACTTTGCGGAAGGGCCGGCTGGCATGAGCATCAAGGAGCTGACAGGAGGAGCCGCCTACTCGGTGGACGGGCTCCGGTTCTCCTACGGCCATCCAGCGGGGAGCCGGTCGGGCAACGGCTGGGTCCTTGATGGCCTGACCTTCGAGGTGCGTCCGGGCGAGATCCTGGGGGTGTTGGGTCCGAACGGGTCGGGGAAGAGCTCGCTGCTGAAAATCCTGGCAAAGGTGCTGCGTCAGCAGGAAGGTTCGGTGAAGTTGTTTGGCTGCGAGCTCATCGGCATGCCGCAGCATGAGGTGGCCAGATCGGTGGCCCTGGTTCCGCAGGAGAGCCCCATCGCCTTTCCATTTTCGATCACCGAAATGGTGCTGATGGGGCGGTTTCCCCACCATCGGCGGAACATCGGACTGAGCGGTCTTGGTTGGGAAGGGCCGGAGGATATCCGTACGGCGGAGGCGGCGATGCGGGAGACCGACGTGCTGCACCTGGCCCACCGTTCCATCACCGATGTATCGGGCGGGGAGCGCCAGCGGGCCGTGATCGCCCGCGCGCTGACCCAGGAACCGAAGGTGCTGCTCTTGGACGAGCCGACCGCCTTTCTGGACCTCCATCACCAATTGGATATCTGCTCGATCCTGAGCCGGCTCAACGAAGAACGGGGATTGACCGTGGTCCTGGTGTCTCATGATCTGAATCTGGCTGGCCAACACTGCGATCGCTTGCTGCTGTTGGACAGGGGGCGAACCGTGCGCCTGGGGTCGCCGGAGGAGGTGATGACGCCGGAGGTGCTGGAGGAGGTCTATCGCTGCCGAGTCCTGGTAGACCGGCACCCCCAGTCCGGCTTGCCGCGGGTGACGCTGCCGGGCCGGAAGCTGGCAGTCAGTAGTCAGCTCGGAGATCAAGGCTGAGAGCTGAAGGCTGAAAGCTGATCGCGTCTGGATGGCGACGAGGAAGATGTGCCCATTCCTCGTTGAGGCGGATGGGGGCACGCAACAGGGAGGATAGGTCGAGAGAAGAGGCAGACAGAACGGGGAAGATGGTGCAAGGCCATCACGGTACCGCCACTGTAAACGAGGAGTGATCCCGCACGAATGCCACTGTCGCGAAGACGTTGACAGTTATCAGTTGTCAGTCGAAAACTGAACACTGAGAACTCAAGACTGTCAACTTCTGAAGATGGGAAGGCGCGGGAGAGCGACGATCCGCGAGTCAGGACACCCGGCTGTCGAGCCAGTTCACTCTGCCCTTCGAGTCAAAGGGGAGGTGGGTTGTGCGGAAGTTTGTCATTGGGCTTGGTCTGTCGTTTGTGTTGTTGTGGGGATTCGGAGTCGGCCATGCGGAAGATGCGCAGCCGGTTGTGCAAACCGAGGAAGTGGTGACCTCGGCCACCAAGACGCCTATGCCGGTGAGTCACCTCACCAGCGCGGTGGAGGTTATCACTGGCGAGGAGATGCAGCGGCAAAAATTCAAGACCGTGGCCGATGCCTTGCGGCTGGCGCAAGGCATCGCGGTCTTTTCCAGCGGCGGGCCTGGAGCCGATACGAACGTTCGGATTCGTGGGGGCGGTGTGACGCAGACCCTGGTGCTCATCGACGGGGCCATCGTCAACAGCGCCACGACCGGCGCCTACAATTTTGCCAATTTGACGACCGACAATATCGAGCGGGTGGAAATCCTGCGCGGCGCCCAAAGCATGTTGTGGGGGTCGGACGCCATGGGCGGGGTCATCAATATCGTCACCAAGAAAGGCGCGGGGGGCACGACCGCCAGTTCGTTCTTCGAATACGGCTCCTTCAATTCCATTCGAGAAGGGGGCCAGATCAGCGGCAAGAAAGGTCCCGTGGACTTTTCCGTGGATCTGTCGCGGTGGGATTTTGCCGGATTTTCCACGGCGGATTCCCGGCTCGGCGCGACGGAGCGGGATTCCTTCAGGAACTGGACCGCCTCCTCGCGGTTGGGCGTGGATCTGCCTAAGGACGGCCGGCTCGAGTTCAATTTTCGTTGGATGAACGGCTCGACCAATATCGACAACATCGGGACGCCAGCCGATGTGTTTAATGCCAAGAACAAGAGCCAGCAGTTTGTCTTTAGCGGCAGCTACGACCAAGCCATTACCCATTGGTGGAATCAGAAAGTGACGTTGGCGCGTGGCGAAGAAGATGCTCCCTATTGGCCGGGCAATCTCCAACGCAATCTGCGCACCGGTGCGACGAGTGTCCCATTCGGATCGCCGAACACCACGCAGACGCTCAGCAACCGTCTTGAGTGGCAGCACAATATGCAAGTCGCCGACCCCCTGTTACTCACCTTCGGCTACCAATTCCGCGAACAACAGGGGAAAAATGATACGCTTGCGCAGCGAATCGTCTCGTCGAACGCGGGGTTTGCCCAGGCCCAGTTGAATCTGTGGGATCGGGTCTTCGGCACGGCCGGCATCCGCCAGGACAACTATAACGTGTTCGGAAATGCCACGACCTACCGGTTGAGTGGCGGGTATCTCCATAAGGAAACGGACACGAAGCTCCGGACCAGCTATGGGACAGGGTTCCGGGCTCCGTCGATCAATGAACTGTATTTTGTCGACTTCGGCAATCCCAACCTCAAGCCGGAAAAGAGTCAGAGTTTCGACGCGGGGGTGGACCAGGAACTGTTCGGCAAGCGGTTGAAACTCAGCGGTGGCTATTTCTGGAACCGGTATAGTAATCAAATTGTGACGACGTACGATCCCGTGGTCTGTACGCCCTTCAGTACCAGCGGTTATTGTCCACTCAACGTCGGCAATTCCTCGACAAAAGGTTTTGAGGCCAGCTTCGCCTATAAGCAGACCCTGGACCTGCCCCTCCTCAAGGCTTTCGACGTACAAGGCCAGTACACTAACACGATGACGAGAGATATGAGCAACGGGAGCCGGTTGCCGCGTCAGCCGGTGGACCAGTGGAGCCTCCAGGCCGGGTACCAGCCCATCGATCCCTTGCGCATCATTCTGGCTGGCCGCTTTGTGGGTTCGCGGTTCAATACGACCGCCGACCGTCAGGGGATGCAGGCCTTCGACGTGTGGAACCTGACCACCAACTATACAGTCACCAAGCACATGGAAGCCTATATCCGTGCGGATAATCTGTTCAACCAGCGGTACCAGGAAATTCTCAACGCGGGCACGCCGGTCCGTTCGATCTATTTCGGCATCCGGCTGAGTCATGGTTTGTTTTCCTGAGGGCAGATGCTAATGGTGATCCCACGGCTCGTCATCGCCGGAACCGGCAGCAATGTCGGCAAGACCACGGTGACCCTGGCCCTGCTGGCCGCCTTGCGGCAGCGGGGCCGGACCGTCCAGCCCTTCAAGGCCGGACCAGATTATATTGACCCAGGCCACCATACGATGGCGGCAGGCCGGCCGTCTCGCAATCTGGACGGGTGGATGCTGACTCAGGTCGTGAACCGGAAGATTTTTGGACGGGCTGCCGCCGAGGCGGACATCGCGATCATCGAAGGCATGATGGGGCTCTTCGACGGCAGTTCGCCGACCAGCGAGACCGGCAGCACAGCCGAGATGTCCAAGCTGCTTGGGGCTCCGGTTCTCCTCGTGATCGACGGGAGTTCCATGGCCAGATCGGCCGCGGCGATGGTCAACGGCTACGGCACCTTCGATCCGGCCCTGACCGTGGCCGGTGTCCTCTTCAACCGGGTAAGCAGCGAGGGCCACTTTCAGTTGCTCAAAGAAGCGGTGGAGACGGAGAGCAAGGTGTCGGTGGTCGGCTACCTGAAGCCGGACACAACTCTGACGATCGGCGACCGGCATCTTGGATTACGGACGGCCATCGAACAGGGCTCGACCGATCTCTACGACAAGCTGGGGCAGGCGGTGGCCGAAACCGTGGATTTGGACAAGGTGGAAGCCCTGGCGCGGACGGCCGGCGAACTCAATGCAGATTGCGGAATGATGAATGATGAATTACTTGCATGCGGAGCGGAAGGATCTTCCCGTTTATCATGCAGCGTTCCGCGTTCCGCGTTCAGGCCGGTGCGCGTCGGCGTCGCCTACGATCCGGCCTTTTGTTTCTATTACCGGGAGAATCTGGAACTGTTGGAAGCGGAGGGGACCGAACTGGTCACATTCTCGCCGATTCGAGATCGGGTCCTGCCGGAGGTTGATCTGCTCTACCTGGGCGGGGGCTATCCGGAGCTGTACGGCGAAGCGCTTGCCAAAAACAGTTCCATGCGCGGCGCGATCCGGGACTTTGCCGAGAGGGGAGGAACGATCTACGCCGAATGCGGGGGCATGATGTACCTGACCCAGGCGATCCGCGATTTCGAGGGGCTGGCCCACGAGATGGTCGGGCTGTTTCCGGCCGAAGCCGTGATGCGCAAACCTGGCCTGACCCTGGGCTATCGTGAAATCGAGATCACGAAGCCTTGCGTGATCGGGTCGGTCGGCCTCAAAGCGCGGGGGCATGAGTTTCACTACTCCTCGCTCGTCTCCAAAGGGCCGCTCGACTATGCCTGCGCCGTGACGGATGCGAAGGCACAGCCACGGACGCCGGACGGGCTGGTGCGGGGCAACACGGTGGCCCTCTATGCCCATCTCCATTTTTCCAGCCAGCCGGCCGTGGCACGCGCGCTGGTGGCATCGGCAAGGGCTTGGCGCACGCAGGGTGCGGAGGGGAAGGGGGTGGCGTCGTGACGGACAATGCCGAGCATCAGGCCCGCATGCAGCGCCTGAAGGCCTCCGTGGACCAGCGCATTGAGGCGGCCCAGGAGGAAAGGGGGCTGGTGATCGTCTACACAGGCGCGGGGAAGGGAAAAACCACCGCCGCCTTGGGCATGGCCCTGCGCTGCATCGGCCACGGGATGAACGTGGCCATCGTGCAATTCATCAAAGGCGCGATCGATACGGCGGAGGAGCGGGTGCTGAAAAGCTTCGGCGAGCAACTCGTCTTTCTGCGGATGGGCGAAGGCTATACCTGGGAGACGCAGGATCGAGCAAGGGATACGGAGATGGCGCAAAAAGCCTGGGCCGCCGCGACCGCATTGCTTCGCGACCCGGCCTATGCGATGGTCATTCTGGACGAGTTCAACATCGCGCTCCAGCACGGCTACGTCCGGCTCGCCGACGTATTGCCGGTGCTCCAGGCCAGACCGCCCATGCAACATGCGGTGATCACGGGACGAGGGGCTTCGCCTGAGTTGATGGAGGCTGCGGACCTTGTTACAGAGATGAAGCAGGTGAAGCATCCGTTTCGAAAGGGCATCAAAGCGCAAAAAGGCATTGAGTTTTGAATGGAGAAATTGATTTAAGGTCGGATAAGGGGGCCAGTCACCGACGCTTGCGGATGTTGCGAACAGACCCATCAATCACGCAAGAGGTACATAACCATGCCATCACTTTCTCCCCGGACCCAGATCATGGTCGGCCTTGTCCTGGCCACCCTCATGGGGGCGACACGGGGCCACCATTTCGGCGCCATCGAACACCTGCCGAGCACATCCTGGGCGGTGTTCTTCATCGCCGGCGTGTATCTGCGGTCTCTCTGGGCTTTCCCCGCGCTGCTGACCGAGGCGGCAGGGCTCGACTTTGCCGCCGTCACCTGGGGCGGGGCGGACAGCTTCTGTGTCAGCCCTGCCTGTGGCTTCTTGCTGCCCGCCTACGGTGCGCTGTGGTTGGCCGGCCGCTGGTATGCGGGGCGTCACCAGGACAGGGTTGCTACGTTATTCCCGCTGACAGGGGGCTTGTTTGCCGGCGCGGCGGCGTGCGAGCTGATCTCGAGCGGCAGCTTTTATTTTCTCCCCGGTCGCTTCGAGCAGGCGAGCGTGGCGCAGTTTGCCTCGCGATTCGCAGAATACTTTCCGCAGTCCCTCTCGTCCCTGTTGTTCTATGTCGGCGTCGCAGCGGTCATGCACCTGGTGCTCGGCGCGGCGAGCGTCTGGGCGGGGACGAAGGGCGCGCAATATAGGGAGACAGCTTAGCCGTTTTGTGAAAGGCGCGCTGATCGGGTGACGGAAGTCTCCCGTATGCGGATGGAACTCATGCAGAAAATCTGCGGACAGTGCCGCCAAATGTTTTTCTGCCAGCAGGCCGGCGGCTGCTGGTGCGGGATGGTCAAGCTGGATGCGACACAGCTTGCCTGGATCAAGCAGACGTTCGACAACTGTCTGTGTCCCACGTGCCTGACGGCGGTCGCCGCAGGCAGGCTCTCCGAGAGGACGAGTGCCTGATGGCCCTGCCCAGACCGATGCCGGTCGAGCGCAACGGGAATTTCTCCGAGCAGGAGCGGGCCGCCGTCTATCGGGCCATTTTCGAACGCCGGGACGTGAGGGAAAAGTTCCTGCCGACCCCCATTCCCGACGAGGTGCTGGCCCGGATGTTGCTGGCCGCCCACCATGCAGGCTCGGTGGGGTTCATGCAGCCGTGGAACTTCGTGGTTGTCCGAAAGGCAGCGACCAAGCGTGCGGTCAAGGGCTTGTTCCGGAAGGCCAACGAAGAGGCCGCGAGCAAGTACAAGGGGGAACGGGCCTCCCTCTACCGGCGGTTGAAGCTCGAAGGGATCGAGGAAGCGCCGCTGTCCCTCTGCGTGACCTGTAGCCGGCAGAGGGGAGGGCAGCAGGTGTTGGGCCGCTCGACGGTGAGGGAAACGGACCTCTACAGCACCTGCTGCGCCATTCAGAACCTCTGGCTGGCCGCGAGGGCCGAGGGGATCGGCGTGGGCTGGGTCAGCATTCTGGACCATCAGGCCTTGAAGCAGGTGCTGGAGATTCCCAAGCCGATCAAGGTGGTGGCCTACCTCTGTCTGGGGTATGTCTCCGAGTTTGCCGGACGGCCGGACTTGGAGCGGGCGGGCTGGCGAAGCCGGTTGCCGCTGGAGCAACTCGTCTACCATGAACGGTGGGGACAGAAGAAATGATGAATGCAAAATGAGAAATGATGAATGAGAGAAAGAGGGATCATTTCCTTGGCAAGCTGTGACACATTATTGTGGAACCACTCGGATGCCAATGGCTCGCCGGCCCGAGATGACAGAAAATCCCCCGCAGGATGGTCTAAAAGGCCGTCCAGCGAGGCCGCAGCGAGGCATTTTCGTTCTCGGTTGTCAGTGTGCAGTCGTCAGTTCCGAGAACTGCGAACGGAATACTGATAACTGACAACTCCTGGGAAGTGGCGCGAGAACGACGCTGGCGGACTTTTCCGACATCCTGTTCGCTCAGCATGCATCCTTCGGCGTTCGTCGTGAGGAGAACAAGATGCGCATCACCAAGGTCTATACACGCACCGGCGATGCAGGCAAAACCCGTCTGGCGGGCGGGCAACAGGTTTGGAAAGACAGTCTGCGCGTGGAGACCTACGGTACGCTGGATGAAGTCAACGCGTTGATCGGCCTGGTGCGGGTCTTCAATGCCGAGGCTGCCGAGCCCAAGACCGGGCGGGTCCTTGAAGACTATCTTCGGTGGGTGCAGAACAAGCTCTTCAACGCCGGGGGCATTTTGGCCACGGCCCCGGGCCAGACGTTTGCCAACATGCCGCAGGTGACCGCGCAGGATGTGACGAGGCTGGAGCGGATGATCGACGCCTGCCAGAAAGATCTGGCGCCGCTCAAGGAGTTTATCCTGCCGGGGGGCGGCCAGGTGTCCGGCCACTTGCATCAAGCCCGGACGGTCTGCCGGCGGGCCGAACGGCTCTGTGTGAGGCTGGCCAAGGAAGAGCCGGTGGATGCCGTCATCGTGAAGTTTGTGAATCGCCTCAGCGATGCCCTCTTCGTGCTGGCCCGCTGGGCCGCCAAGATGCAGGGGGAGCCGGAGTTTTTCTGGGAACGGACCGGTCAGGAAGGCAAAAGGCAGTAGGCGGGAGGCAGCGACAGAACAACGGCTGCCTTCTGCTTACTGCTTTCTGCCGAGCGGAGATTACGGGTGCCGACGAAAACACTCATGGTCCAGGGCACTGCGTCCCACGTGGGCAAGTCCGTGCTCGTGACGGCCCTTTGCCGGTTATTCGCGCGGCGCGGCGTCAAGGTCGCGCCCTTCAAGGCGCAGAACATGTCCAACAATTCCTTCGTCACGCCGGACGGGAGGGAAATCGGGCGCGCCCAGGCGGTGCAGGCGGCGGCCTGCCGGCTCGCTCCGCGCACCGACTTCAATCCCGTGCTGATCAAGCCCTCCGGCGAGCAGACCGCCCAGATGGTGGTGAACGGGCAGGTGGCCGGTCACCTGCAGGCCTCCGATTTCGGGCGCATCAAGCGCGACCACTGGCCTGTCGTGTGCGAGGCCTTTGCCCGGCTGGCCGGGGAATTCGACCTGGTCATTCTCGAAGGGGCCGGCAGCCCGGCCGAAATCAATCTGCGCGATCGGGACATCGTGAACATGGCCATGGCGCAGGAGGCGCGGGCTCCGGTTATCCTGGCCGGCGACATTGATCGGGGCGGGGTCTTCGCGGCCTTGGTGGGCACCTTGGCCTTGCTCGAACCGGAGGATCGCGCTCACGTCAAAGGATTTCTGATCAACAAGTTTCGCGGCGATGCGGATCTGTTGGCGCCGGGCGTGAAGATGGTGGAAGCCCGGTGCGGGATTTCTTGCCTGGGCGTAGTCCCCCATTGGCGCGATCTCCAGGTGCCGCAGGAAGACTCGCTGGGATGGGAAGACCGGCATGACGCCACGTTCCGGCGAGCGGATACCCTGACGATCGGAGTCGTGGACCTGCCGGCCATTTCGAACTTCACCGACTTCGACGCGCTGGCCTGTGAACCGGATGTCCGCCTGGTCCGGGTCGCCGGACCGATCACCCACCGACTCGAGGCGTTGATCTTTCCTGGCACCAAGCATACGGCCGACGCCCTGCGCTTCGTGAAGGAACGGAAGCTCCATCTGGTCGCCCGGCAGGTGTTGGAAGCGGGCGGCAAGGTCGTGGGACTCTGCGGAGGGTTTCAGCTGCTGGGCAGGCGGATTCTCGACCCGGACCAGGTCGAATCGTCGGCGGTCGCGCTTGAAGGCCTGGGGCTGCTGGATGTGACGACTAGCTTTGCCCGGGACAAAGTCACGGTGGGGGTGAGCGGGCGCCACTTAGCGAGCAACTGTCCGGTGGAGGGCTACGAGGTGCACATGGGCCGAACCAGTCTGGAAGCGGGAGCTGTTCCCTGGCTGGAAGTCCGGGTGCCCGGTGAGGCAGCCGTGAGGCAGGAAGGGGCCAGCTCGGAGGACGGTCTTGTGCTCGGCACCTATGTCCACGGTCTCTTTGATGCCCCTGAGTTTCGGCGGGTTTTTCTCAACGGGCTCCGCGAGCGGCATGGCTGGGCCCCCTTGCCGGTGCAGCCGGGGAGGTCTCTGGATGAGCAGATCGACCGGCTCGCCGATTTTACGGCCAAGCATCTGGACCTGGCGGCCATTGATGCGATTCTTGAGCGGGGGCTGTAGAGGTGAAGCCCGTAAGGCGTAAGGGGGTAGGCGTGAGGAGTAAAAGGAAAAGGATCGGAGCTTCTCGCCCGACGCCTGAGGCCTCACGGCTCACGTCCGGGCGGCTGGTCCTCGTGCTGGGAGGGGCCGCGTCCGGCAAGAGCGATGCGGCCCTTGCCATGGCTGGTCACGTCGCTCCCAGAGTCTTTGTGGCAACCGGTCAGCCCTTGGATGACGAGATGGCCTTGCGTATCCGCCGGCACCAGGCCTCGCGGCAGGCTGATTGGCGGACCGAAGAGGTGCCGGTGGACCTGGCCGGTTGGTTCGACAAGCAGGGGGGAGCCTATCGGACCATCCTCGTGGATTGCTTGACCCTCTGGCTGAGTAATCTGCAGGGCCGCGCTGTTCCCGACGCGAAGGTGCCGGCGCTGGTCTCCGAACTGTTGCGCGCCATCAGGAGCGTCAAGGCCCGGGTCCTCGTCGTCACCAACGAATTGGGGCTGGGGCTGGTGCCGACGGAGGCCTCCTCGCGACGGTTCCGCGACCTGGCCGGATCGGTGAATCAGCAGGTGGCCAAAGAGGCCGACGAAGTCTATTTCATCGTCAGCGGGATGCCGCTGCGGCTCAAGTAGCGCGTCACTGCTGGGGGCTGACAGTCCGAGCGTGTCTATCGCGCCAAAGGGGAACGAAGTGACCCTGCAGGAAGCCATCGCATTGATCCGTCCGGTTGATCGGGAGGCCAGGGCTCGCACGCAGGCTCGGCTGGATCGGCTCACGAAGCCGGTCGGGAGCCTGGGGCGGCTGGAAGAATTGGCCGCTCAGTATGTCTCGATCACGGGCAAGGTCCCGCCTGAGATTCCACGCGCCGCGGTGTTTACCTTTGCCGCCGATCATGGGATTACGGGGGAGGGGGTCAGCGCCTACCCCAGTTCCGTGACGCCGCAAATGGTGTTGAATTTTCTTCGGGGAGGCGCGGCGGTGAATGTCCTGGCCCGTCACGCGGGGGCGGAGGTCCGGGTCGTGGACATCGGGGTGGCCCATGATTTCGGTTCCGTCCCCGGCTTGATTGATCGCAAGATCGCCCGTGGGACGAAAAATTTCTCCGTCGAACCGGCC
The DNA here is from genome assembly GCA_005799365.1 of Nitrospiraceae bacterium. GTDB lineage: Bacteria > Nitrospirota > Nitrospiria > Nitrospirales > Nitrospiraceae > SYGV01. The sequence continues at coordinate 7,394 of SYGV01000086.1, read as the reverse complement.
ATGAGCCGGTCCGAGGCCGAGCGCGCCTTGTTGGTCGGCGTCGAGCTAGCGGCGCACGCGGCGCGAGAAGGCCTCGGGCTCATCGGTACGGGCGATATGGGCATCGGCAACACGACGCCCAGTGCCGCCATCACGGCCCTGCTGACCGGTTCGTCGGTGGATGTCGTCACCGGTCGCGGGACCGGCATCGACGACGAGGGGTACAGGCGGAAAGTGGCGGTTATCGAACGGGCGTTGGCGCTGCATCGGCCGGATCCGCGCGATCCGTTGGATCTGCTGGCCAAGGTGGGCGGGTTTGAAATCGCCGGGCTGGCCGGGCTGATGATCGGGGCGGCTGCCCATCGCATGCCGGTCGTGCTGGACGGGTTCATTTCCGGCGCGGCGGCGCTGATTGCCGCTGCCTGTCAGCCGCTCTGCCGGGAATACATGATGGCTTCGCATCTGTCCGTCGAACGAGGGCATCAGATGGCGCTCCGCCACCTCAGCCTCACGCCGTTGCTGAATCTTGATCTTCGTCTCGGCGAAGGAACCGGCGCGTGCATCGGGATCAGTCTGGTGCAGGCCAGCCTCAAAATTCTGACCCAGATGGCCACGTTCGACGAAGCCGGCGTGTCGGAGCGGTCATCGTGAGCCGGTCGCTTCTGCGGCCGTTCGCGATCGCCTGGCAGTTCCTGACCGCGATCCCGGTGAGCCGGTCCTGCCACGATCCGGAGCCGGGGGAGCTGGCTTCGTCGATGGGCTGGTACCCGCTCGTTGGTTTGATCCTGGGCGTGATCCTGGTGGCGGGCGATTTCCTGCTCATCCAGGTCTTCTCGGACAAGGCGGTCAACGGGCTGCTCATCGTCTTGCTGGTCGTCTTGACCAGAGGCCTGCATCAGGACGGCTTGGCCGACGCCCTCGACGGGTTGGCGGGCGGGCGGACTCCATCCGATCGGCTGGCCATCATGCGCGACGGCCGGATCGGCGCGATCGGAGCCACGGGGCTTGTGCTGGCCTTGGGGCTCAAGTATGCGGGGCTGGTGGATTTGCCCGACGAGGGGCGGTCATCCATGTTGCTCTGCCTCCCGGCGGTCGGACGATGGGCCATGGTGGTGAGCGCCATTTCGGCCCCCTATGCGCGATCGGAGGGGGGCCTAGCCCAGCCGTTTTTATCGTCTCTTTCCGCGCGGCATGTGCTGGGGGCGAGTCTCCTCCTGGGCCTCGCATTGCTCTGGGCCCTCGGTCCCATCGGCTCCTTGTGCTGCCTGGTCGTCCTGGGGATCGCAGCCTATGCCATGACCCTCTTCGCCCGTCGGCTCTTCGGCGGCATCACCGGCGACACGTTGGGCGCGGTCAATGAAATCGCGGAAGTCCTATTTCTGCTGGCGGCTCCCCTGTTCCTCGGCTTGCCGTGACCGCGTCGGCGCTGCTGCTCGCGTGCCTGCTGGATACGTTGGTGGGCGATCCCCGTTGGTTGCCCCATCCGGTTCGGCTCATGGGCCAGTGCGCCGCCTGGTATGAGCGGACGGTCCGGCGGGTCACGCAGGGACCGGCTGGACTTCGCATGGCCGGTCTGGCGCTGGTGATCGGTTTGCCGATCGGCGCTTGGGCTGCCGGGTGGGGCCTGATCCGACTGGCCTGGCTGGTTCATCCGCTGGCGGCGACCGGCGCGGAAATCCTGCTGGCCTATACGACGTTGGCGGCTAGGGACTTGGCCGACCATGGGGCCTCGGTCTTGCGCGCGTTGAACGCCGGCCGGCTGGACCGAGCGAGGGCGGCGCTCTCCCATATTGTCGGGCGGGATACGGAGGCGTTGCCGGAAGGGGAAATTGTCCGGGCCACGGTGGAGACCATCGCCGAAAGCACGGCGGACGGGGTTGTCGCGCCGCTTTTTTATCTGGCGTTGGGCGGGGCGCCGTTGGCGCTGGCCTTTAAGGCCATCAGCACCCTGGACTCCATGGTCGGCCACCGCGATGAACGGTATCGTGATTTCGGTTGGGGCTCAGCCCGCCTGGACGACGCGGCCAATTGGATCCCGGCACGCCTCGCGGCCTGCTTGCTGGTTCTGGCCGGAGGGCTTATGCAATTCAGCGCCGACCTACTCGCGCGAGCCTGGTCCATTGTCATGCGCGACGCGAGCAAGCATGAGAGTCCCAACAGCGGCTGGCCTGAGTCGGCTATGGCAGGGGTGCTACATGTCCAGCTCGGCGGCTGGAACGTCTACGAGGGGATGGTGATCAAGCGACCCAGCCTCGGGAATCCAGGTCAGGCATTGCAGGCGGACCACATCCGACAGGCCTTGGTCCTGATGGTGGCGGCTTCGGTCCTGGCTACCGCGCTGGCGGCCTGGGTGCGATTCGCATGACGGCTGATTTTGTCCATGGCGGCAATGTGTACGAGGCCGCTCGCACGAGCGGGCGTGCGAGCAATCGGTTTGTGGATTTCAGCGCGAGTATCAATCCGTTGGGCCCATCGCCGGTTGCCGTCCGCGCCTTGCGGCATTCGTTGCCGCAGCTCATCCATTATCCCGATCCCGATTGTGTGACGCTCCGGCTGGCCCTGGCCGAGCGTTGGCGCCTGGCGTCCGACCAGATTGTGGTCGGGAACGGGTCGAGCGAATTGATCCATCTCCTCCCGCGCGCCTTGGGGATTCGTCATGCATTGCTCATCGGTCCGACCTTTTCGGAATATGCGCGCGCGGTGGCGTTGGCGGGAGGGAAGGTCAGCTATCTGCATGCCAGGCGGAGCGAGGACTATCGCCCGCCGCTTGAGCTGGTGCTGCAAGCGGTCCGTCGCAGCCGGCGGCCCGTGGATACCATCTTCCTCTGCAATCCCAACAGCCCGACGGGCCAGGCCGTCCCTGCTGAGTCGGTGCGTAAACTGGTGCAGGCGGCGGCGCGGCGCCGCCTGCGGGTCGTCGTGGATGAAACCTTCGTCGAGTATTGCGCGGACCGGTCGGTGCTGTGCGACGCCCGGCGCTCGGCCAATCTGCTGGTGCTGCGCAGCTTCACGAAGTTCTACGCCATGCCGGCCCTGCGCCTCGGCTATCTGGTCGGGGCTGCGCCGCTCATTCAGCTGATCCGTTCACTCCAGCCTCCCTGGTCGGTGAATATGCCGGCTCAGGCATATGCCGTGGCCGCCCTGGGGGATCGACGCTATGTCGGCCGCAGTCTGGCCTATATGCAGCGGGAGCGAACCAGCTTCGTCATGAACCTGATGGCCCTGCCCGGAGTGAGGGTCTATCCTTCGGAGGCCAACTTCCTCTTGCTGGAACTGCCGGCATCGCGTTCCGCTCGCGTCTGCGCCGCGACGCTGGCGCGGCAAGGGCTGTTGATTCGGGACTGTTCTTCGGTGCCGGGATTGAACCGGCGGACGGTCCGAGTGGCGGTGCGCCGGCTGGTTCAGAATCGACGCCTGACGGCCGCCCTGCGCCAGTGGCTCGGAGGGCAAGCGTGAACCGGCGATCGTCCCTCGATACCCGCTTCCTGGTGGAGGGCCGGACACTCCTGATCGACCTGGAGAAACGGCTGAAGGTCTTGTCTTCCGCCGCCTGTCACGGCGGGCTGGTCAAGGCCCGGTACATCATGAACCATCAAGTTCCGGCCAACCCTGTCGCGGCGTCCGCCACGCTTCCTACGCGCCGGTGGACTGATCCGGCGAAGTATTTGAAACAAGTGGCCGGTGAAATGGGAGTGACCGGCGAGGCAGTGGCGCTTATGACCGCAGTCCCGATGAAACAACTCGTGACGTTGCGTGCAGCAGCGGACAATCTGTGGGTCGAAGGGTTTATCACCGTCGGCGTGACCAATGCCGTGCGGGCCGGGGAGCCGGTGCGGTCGGCTGAGGGGCGCCGGCGCGCGTCGCCTGGCACGATCAACGTGATCTTGGTCACCAACGCGCGTCTGGGGGAGTCGGCGATGGTGGGGGCGGTGCAAGTGGTGACGGAAAGCAAGGCGGCTGTGTTGCTGGCCGCCGGCGTCCCCAGTTGGACCGGCCGCCGGGGAGCCACCGGGACCGGCACCGACGCGGTGGTCGTTGCCTGCGGAGCCGGACGGGATGGGCCGCAGCTCCGTTACAGCGGGACCCATACCAAGGTGGGAGAGCTGATCGGCCGGCTGGTCATGCGGGGCGTGACCGAGGGGTTGAAACGATCGGAGCGGTGGTCGAAGCGGAAGTGTGCCGAGACGACCGATAGGCCGCTGTGAAAGATCGTTCCCGCTTGCGGCACAGGGTGAATCCTTGTAGCATAAGGCCTCATGTTCGCACTGCGTGAGCGGCAAAGTTTTCCGGAATGATCTCGTGCTTCTGCGCAACGACTGCAGCGCTGACATCCTCGATGCCGAGATTCCGACGCTGCATGCCGTTGATCCGGCGGGGATTCGCCCCGCGTCGAGGTAAGATTCTGACATGGCCTGGATCTGCATGATCGAGGGGACGAGGCGCCTGCGTATTTCTTGACCATGTTGGGTTTGGGGCGCACGCCTGGTTGAAATTGGTTGGTGCGAACGCTCTCGCCATTCCGAAAACGATAGGCTGATAGCCTATCTACCTGGCCGTTCACCCACAGGCTGCGGACCTTACTCAGGCATCGTCAAAATTGTAGGCTGGACCCCATATCTTGGGGATATCAATAAAGGGCCAACAAGACACCTAACCATATGATAATAAATGTGAGTGGCAGCCTAAAATTTGTGCAGACTGCTGGCCCTGCGTGGCAACCGCAAGGCGCTCACTTGATTCACAAGACGGCCCCCATGTTGTCCACAATTTTTGTGGACAGGGAAACAGGGGGTACGACGGCGTCGGTGTCCGGTCCTCAATGACGATGCGTGGATTCAGCGATGAGGCCCCCGAAGAACAGAGCAGATGCGGTGCTTGCCGCCGTTGAGCTTGCGAGGCCTTGCAGGCGTGAGATTTTGCGAGAACAGGGAGGGGATCGGCTCAACTGACGCTGGTGCGCGACGCGAGCAGGCATCTCTTCCGCGTCCTGCTTGCTAAAATGTGTCTCCATCCCCACGTCCTGTGCCTAACCAGCCGATTGGTGGGGGCTGGCTCACGATGCGTCGTTGTATTGATTGATGCCGAGGCGCAATAACCGTTGGAGCTCAAGCCAGAATCATGCCAAAACTTATTTCATCCAGACGTGTCGAGAACGAAACTGAACTGGCGAGGCAGTACGTCAAGACCCATATTCTTTTTCCGTCGGTGCTCCTAGGCTTCATCATGCTGCTGGCCGGGAGTGCCTCGCTCATCTATCAGTTTATGGTGGAGACCTATGGCTGGCAGACCTTTCTTGAGAGCACCGGTTTGCTGCTGCTGGGCGGATCGGTCGGATGGGGGCAGACGAGATATCACCGCTACCTGCTCCGGGAACATCCCGGGTATTTTGCTGGCCGACTGAAGACATTTTCGAAGACCGGACCCAAGCGACCCAAGAAAGAGTCAGCCGCACAACCGCCTGAACACCCAGGGCAGCGCTATGTACCCTGGCTGTACTTGGGCGGGGTGGGACTGTTGGTCGGCACCGCGGCGGTCAGCTCAATCTTCGGCCATGTCTACTATATGGCGGCGCTGCTGCTGCCCTGGGCCGGGTTCTTTTGGGCGAAGATGTATGGTTGGCAGGGAGTGATCCCTCAGGGGGACATGAAAACGTAAACGGCAAACGTGCGGACAGGTTTTATTTTTTCTTTCTCCGCTTCCCATTTTTCATCGCCGGCTTGGCAGCTTCCAAGGACCGGACCCGTTGCTCCAGGTCGCGCACCTGCTGACGAAGTTCCGGCAGGCGTGGAATGACTGCCTGGGCCTTGATTGCCGTTTCGTGCGGCATGACGGGGGCGCCGGAGACGATCTGGTTCGAGGTGAGGCTGCGGTTGACCCCCGAGCGGGCGGCGATGAGCACCTGATCTCCGATTGCGATGTGGTCTGCCAGCCCTGCCTGTCCTCCGACGATCACGTGATGCCCCAAGGTCGTGCTGCCGGCGATGCCGACCTGCGCAACCAGGAGCGTGTCCTCTCCGATCGTGACGTTGTGGGCGATTTGCACGAGATTGTCTACTTTGGCGCCGCGTTTGACTATGGTGTGGCCGAAGGTGGCCCGATCCACCGTCACGTTGGCGCCCAACTCCACGTCGTCTTCGATCGTGACGCCGCCGAGTTGGGGGATCTTGCAGTGGCGGCTTTCGTGCAACACATACCCGAACCCGTCGCTGCCGATCACCGTACCGCTGTGAACGATGACCCGTTTGCCGATGACGCAGCCTTCCCGCACGGTCACATTGGGGTAGAGGATGGAGTCATCCCCCACGACCGAATCGTCTCCCACGAACACGCCCGGATAGAGCGTGACACGGGAGCCGATTTTCGCTCGGTGGCCCAACGTCACAAAGGGCCAGATCGATGCGTCGGAGCCGATCCGGACGTCCTGGCCTCGGTAAACCTGTTCGGCGATGCCGCGGGGTTGGTAGGGGGCGACAAAAAACCGCTGGAGGATGAGGGCAAAGGCGTATTTCGGACTGGGGACAACGATCTGGGGACGGGCCAGCTCCGGAAAATGGCGGACCACGACGAAGGCGGCGGCCCGCGAGGCCAGCGCAGCCTTGAGATGCTTGTCTCCCTCCACGTAGGTCAGCTCGCCTGGGCCTGCCTGCTCCAAGCTGGAGGCGCCGGTGATGAGCAGCTCCGGCTGGCCGGTCAGCCGGCCGCCGACCGCTTCGCTGATCGCATCCAAACGAAGCCGCTGTAAGGGGGAGATCGCCATGGAACGCATCCTTTCCGGTCAGCGTTTTTTCTTTTTTGCCGGCTTGGCTGCTGCTTGTTTGGGGGACGGCTTGCGGGGCGTAGCGGGAGCCGCAGGCGTGAGCCTGCCTTCGACATAGGCGGTGACATCGGCGACCGTTACGAGTTTCTGCAGGTCTCCGTCCGGAATCTGCAGGTCAAACGCTTCTTCGATCCGAAACAAGAGTTCGATGGTGGCCATGGAATCCAAGCCCAGGTCCTCGCGCAAGGCCTGGTCTGGTTTGATCGTCTGCACGTCCCGCTTCAAATAGTCGGCCAGTGCTTGGTGAATGCGGGGCGCAATCGCGGAAGAGGCTCCCATGCTGAATCCTTTGGCGAAAGAGTGAAGCCCGAGGGTCCGGCCCGCGCCGCTCAGGCGAAGCGTTTCAAGACCAGCGCGGCGTTGTTGCTGCCGAACCCGAATGCATTGAGCAGGGCCACCTTGAGCGGTCGCTCTTGCGTGTCCCGCGAGATGCCAGCCAAGGCGCAGGCAGGATCTTGGTGCTCGTAATTCGCGGTCGGATGCACCTGCCCCGTTTCCAACGCCAAGGAAGAGGCAATGGCGCCCATGGCGCCGGCGGCACCGAGGGTATGTCCGATCAAGGATTTGGAGGCGTTGACCAGAATCCGATCCGCACGCG
>SYGV01000006.1 GCA_005799365.1 Nitrospiraceae bacterium | reverse complement strand
TCGGGCGTGCCGAGTCCGTGGAAGAAGAGCCCGTAGAAGGGGACCGGAATGTATTCCCAGATATTGATGATCGAGGAGGAGCGGCGGTAGGACCAGCGCTCAAAGGTCGCGCCGGACAGGTCGATCACTCGTTTGCTGTCCGGCTCGCCCAGCAGGGCCGCCACTTGCTCCCTGGTCGTCTCCCCCGCCTTGATCTGGGTCATCGCCTCCCGGTCGGCCAGGACCGCGTTGCCGAACGAGACGCAGCCGCCCAGCAGCAGCCAGCATAAACCGAGACTCAACCGGTGGCCGTTCATCTGTCATCTCCTCTCGCTGAGGCACCGCTGTCGCCTTCCGAGCCTCGGTAGTCTACCGAAGAATGTCCGCTTTAGCCAGCTCCTTGACCGGACCAAGCCGGCTCGTCGCAGCGCGTACAGTTCAACTCGGCCCCGAGGCGCCCGGCCCGGCCCTCTTGCGTCAGCACCCAGGGCCGTTTGATCCAGGGCGGATTGTGCCGCACGTGCTGCCCGTGGCCGCAGGCAAGATCGGCCACCCAATCCCCCTGTTCGTCCTGATGGAATCCACAGATCGCTTGTTTCATGGCTTCACAACAAGAAGGGAATCAGCCTAGCGGTGACGGCCTGGTAGGCGGGATAGTCGGCGAAACGTCGGGCGAGGAGTGCTTCCTCGTAGGTCAGCTTGACCCAGAGGTTCACGGCCAGGACCAGCCAGACGATCAGGCGCAATGGAGACGCGTACCCCAGCACAAGGCCCAATGTGAGCAGCAACAGCGCCGTATACATGGGATGCCGGACGTACCGGTAGGGTCCCTCTGTCACCAGCGAGGCGCCGGCTCGGACATCCGGAAAGGCGTTGAGCGTGCGGAGCGGCATGGTCGCAACGGCCCAGCCCCCCAGTCCAAGACCCAGCGCCGCCACCGCCCGCCCCGCGCTGCCGGCCGGCAGCAGGGGGCCCGTAACGAGGAGAAGGCCCAGGCACCCGAACTGCATGCAGACCAGCAGGAAAGATGTGAGCCGGTTCGCGTCCTGCGCCATATGAGTCACTCCTGCAACGGTCCCGCTCCAAACCGGATCCATCCTACCACCATACAGGCCTGCGGTTGAACCGGCGGCTCGTTTGCGAAGTATCGTACGCTGAACCGCTCCCGTCGGTCACACGGGGGCGGAGAGGTTTGTTGCCGCTCCTCACCGGCAGGTCTGTCGCCGTTGCGTCTCGGCGGTCGCAGCAGAAGCCGTCTCGAGTCGGGGCAAAGAATCAGGGCAAAGGCTTGACAGGCAAGTTCGGAAAGCCTAGCCTACAGCCTGAATTCTACGCAAGGTCCCAGATCCGTCATGAGGTCCCCAAGATCGTGAGGCACCGATGAGGCGAGGAAGGACGCAGGCCCCGCTCGCCTGCTGGTTGGCGGCCGGCCTGCTCGCCGGTTGCGCGTTGGAAGAGGCCTCGAAGAACTACACGATCAGCCGGATCGACGAAGCCATCGCCCGGTACAAGGCCGAGTCCGCCAAGGTCAAACTCGGCGATTCGCGGGACAAGGTCCTGGCACTGCTGGAGCCCACGCAGTTCGAATTGGAAAGCAACGAGATCAAGGCCCCGGTGGCCCTGGAGGGCGACATCGGCACAACGGGTGACCGCGTGGTCATCGTACACTTCTTCCGGTCGGCGCGCCACGCGGACGAGGCGCCCGACGCCAGGGGGTTGCCGCCGGACGACAACTTTACGCCATACATTTTTACGGACGATGTGCTCACGGGGGTGGGCTGGCCGTCGCTGCTCAGCCTGCGGGTCAGGAAGCCGGCCGAGCAGGCTCCGAAAAAAAGCAACCCCTGCACTATGCTGGGCCCGATGGCTGGCTGTTTCTAGCCCGCCGATCGAGGGCTGCCGGCCGTACGGCCGGGCACGGAGCAATCGCGTCATTCATGCGGCAAGGAGGAAGATGATGAGACATGGGCAGGCGCTGTCGGTAGCCCTGACGCTCGCCGTGGCCACCGCCGGGTGCGTCGCCAAGGAAAAGTACGAGCTTGCGCTGCAGGAGTCCGAGCAAGTCCGTGTGGACCTGGACCGTGAGCAGGCCCAGATGAAGGCCCTGGAGCAGCAGATCAAAAGCATGGAAGAGCAGACCAACCAGCTGCGTGACGAAGCCAAGCTGGCCCAGGCGGAAGTACAGCGGCTGCGCGAGAGCGGCGGCAAGGAACGGTCCGGCATCGACGGGCGCATCACGGAACTCGATCACAACCTCAAGGAGCTGGCGGCGCAGAACAAGGGGCTGCAGGGCCAGACGCAGGAGCTCAAGAAGCGCAACGCGTCGCTCGACGTCATGGTCGCCAAGTCGCAAGCCAGCCTGAAGGAGCAGCAGCGAGTCGCATCCGCGATGGGCGGCCCCGCCTCAATCGGCCGCCCCGGCGGCCCAGCCCCCGGGCCCCAGGGGAGCTCCCAAGCCAAGCAGCCCGGCGCCGCGCCGGGCCAGGCGCCGCCACCGGGTGGAGCCGCTCCGGCCGCGCCCCAAACGGCCAAGACGCAGGAGGCCCAGGGAGGCCCGCAAGCCGCTCCGGGGAAAACGGCCGAGCCAGCACCCACCCAGGAAGAGCTGGGCCTGCTCGCCACGATCAAGCACTGGCTCTCGACCATTTGGCACTGGATCTTCTGATCGGGGGCCATGGGCGAACACCTCATCCATGCGGGGATCTTTCTGTGCGGCGCCGGCCGCTCCCACTCTGCCGGTTACCGGGGCTGGCCGGGGAAGTGGTGACGGCCGGCCAAGCCTGATGCCGATGGTCCTCCGCCGGCGCCGCACCGACCTGCGCGGGACCCGGTTCTTGCGGTGATGCCCTCCCGTCTCGCCCGGCTCTTCTTCTGCGCCACCTTCTTCGCGTCGGCCGATCAGGCCGGCGCGCAATGGGCCATCGACACGGAGGCCAACCTCTTCTACACGGACGACGTGTCCCTCTTCTCCGCCTCCCGCCGGCTGGCCCTGATGGAAGACCCGACCCAGCCGGCCGTGGACGTGACCGGCCAGGGGTCGGACATGGTCGTCGAGCCCCAGG
>SYGV01000085.1 GCA_005799365.1 Nitrospiraceae bacterium | reverse complement strand
CCGGCACCCGGTCCCACAACTTGGCCGTCGTGCGACAGTGCCCCAGTTCGTTCGAGATCAGGACCGAGTCCCCCTCGGCGATCCCGAGCCGGGCCGCGTCGGCCGGGTTGAGGCTCAGCGCGCCGCCAGCTTGCAGGTGCACCAAGCCCTTCGCCCTGGTGGAGAACTTGCCCGAGTGGAACAAGGACTGGTCCACCAGCAGGGTCAACCGGCCCACCGCCTTCACCGGAGGGGCGTAACCGTATCGCTCCACCAGATCCTCCGCATAGCCCTGTTGCAAGTAGCGGGCGACCGCCGCGTTGTCCGGGCGAGACGGTTTGGGCGCCGGTCCCGGCAGCCCGTAGCCGGGAATCAGGGCCCGGATCTCTTTCAGGATTTCCTTGGCGTCGCCGTATTCCAGCGGATAGCCCATCAACCCCGACAGGGACGAGAAGACTTCCCAATCCGGGCGGCTCTCGCCGACCGGCTCGATCGCGTGCCGGACTTGCTGGACATGGCCCTCGGTGTTCGTGAAGGTCCCGTCCTTCTCGGCGTAGGAGCAGGCGGGCAGCACCACGTGGGCCAGTTGCGCCGTGTCGGTCAGGAACAGCTCCTGGCAGACCAGGAACTCCAGGCCTGCGAGCGCGTCCTTGGCGCGGGCCGAATCAGGCAGGGAGCCGGCCGGGTCTTCGCCGACGAGGTACAAAGCCTTGATGGTCTTGCTGCGCGCTTCCTCCAGGATTTCCGGGATCGTCCGTCCGGGGCCCTGGGGCAGCTCCTCCCGCCAGAGCGCCGATACCTGCGCGCGGGCCTCCTGGTCGCCGAGGTCGCAGGGGCCGGGCAGACACTCCGCGACGGCGCCCATTTCCACCGCGCCCTGGTCGTTGTTCTGCTCGGCCAGTGGCGCCAGGCCGCAGCCGGGACGGCCGTGGTGGCCGGTGAGCAACAGGAGGTCCTGCAAGGTGGCGGCAAGACTGCTCGCGCCCGGCGCCCGCAACACGCCGGCGCCGACGATGATCACGGCGCGTGCGGTCTTCGCAAAGACCCGGGCTGCTTCTTTGAACGATGCCGAGGCGCTGCCGGTGGCCGCTTCGATCGCCGGCCAGGATAGTTTTTGCACCGCGCCGCCGATCGCCTGGAGGTAAGCGGGGGCCTTCTGCGACAGGGTCCGGTCCGCCAGGTCTTCTTCGATCATCGCCTTGATTAATCCGAGCACCACCGGTTTGTACTGGTCCGGGTGCGCCGTAAAATGGTGGGCGGCCAGGTTGGCGATGTTGCTGATGGCGCCTACCGTCGGTTCCAGCGACTCGACCGTCAGCAGGGCGGCCCCGTGTTTTTTCACCGCCTCCTTGACCCGGAGGCCTGTGATCGGGTTGGCCTCGGTGATGTTGGTGCCGACCAGCAGCAAGGCCTCGGCGGCGGCAATGTCTTCGAACGTGACCGGCCAGCGGTGGGCGCCCTGGAGGCGGCGCAGGGCTCCCACGGCGTTGACCTGCCCGTAGCGGGCGCTGCTGTCGAGCTTGTTCGTGCCGAGCACCAGCCGCATGAACTTCTGGAATACATACAGGTCTTCGTTCGTGCAGCGGGCGGTGATCAGGCCGGCGAAAGCCTGGGCCCCGTGCGTGAGCTTGAGCCGGACGAAGGTCTCGGCCACATATTCCAGCGCCTCGTCCCAGGTGGCCGGCGCCAGCTTGCCGTCGCGCCGGATGAGGGGCTGGGTCAGCCGCTCCGGGTTGGTGGCGGCGTGGTAGCCGAAATAGCCCTTGGCGCAGAGGTCGCCGTTGTTGCGCCCGGCCCCGAGCGAGGAGTTGACCTCGATGAGCTGGTTGTCTTTGGTCTGGATCGTGATCTGGCAGCCGTCCCCGCAGTAGGTGCAGATCGTGTCCGCGCGCTTCAGCATCCAGGGGCGGAACTCGTACATCGAGAGGCGGCTGGTGATGGCGCCCACCGGGCAAATCTGGGCGCAGCCGCCGCAGAACTCGCAGTCCAGCTCGTGGGCGCCGAAATGCTTGATCTCGGTCATCGTGCCGCGGTTCACCGGCGCCAGGGCCTTCACGTCCATGACCTCGTCGCAGTAGCGCACGCAGCGCAGGCACTGCACGCAGCGGTTCATCTGCTTTTCAATCAACGGGCTGAAGTGTTCCTTTTCGAATACCCGCTTGACCTCGACGAAACGGCTGGTCGTGGGTGTGTATTCGTGGGAGAAGTCCTGCAAATCGCAGCGGCCGCCCTGGTCGCAGACCGGACAGTCCAGCGGGTGGTTGGCCAGGATGAATTCCAGCACCGACTTGTGGGCCTCGTTGACCACCGTGGTGGCGGTGCGCACGACCATCCCGTCCGCCACCGGCGTGCTGCAGGCGGTCTGCAACTTGGGGATCTTCTCGATCTCCACCAGGCACATGCGGCAGTTGGCGTCCGGCTTGAGCTTCGGATGGTAGCAGAAGTGCGGGACCATCACGCCGACCTGGCGCGCCGCCTCGATGACGAGCGTGCCTTTGGGCACGACGAGGCTCTGCCCGTCGATCGTCAACTTGACTGTCTCAACCGCTGTCGTAGCCATACGTCAGTCGATAAAATCTAAAAGTCTTGCAAGTCACACAGTCCGAGAGTTCGAACGCCGACGCCGTGGTGACTTGCCGACGGCCAGACTTTCCAGGCGCGCCTAATGGCGCATTGCCGCCATCGGCAGCTCGTGCGCGCGATGCGCCTCGGCTTCGCGGATCAGGGCCTCGTATTCGGGCCGCCAGTATTTCAAGGTGCTCAGGATCGGGGCCACCTCTGCGTCCCCGAAGGCGCAGACCGTGCGGCCTGCGATGTTGTTGCACAACTGCACGAGGGTTTCAAGGTCTTCCATCCGGCCACGCTTGGCCAGGATGCGGCGCAGGGTCTGCACCAGCCAGGAGCTGCCTTCCCGGCAGGGACTGCACTTGCCGCAGGACTCGTGGTGGAAGAACTCCATGAGCCGCAATGCGGCCCAGACCATGTCCGTGCCCTCTTCCATCACCGTGACCCCGCCGGAGCCCAGCATGGAGCCGGCCTGGGCCACGGATTCGAAGTCCAGTTTCACATCCAGATGGTTCGGCGTGAGGAACGCGGCGGAAGCGCCGCCCGGAATGATCGCCTTCAGCGGTTTGTCCGAGCGCATCCCTCCGGCCTGCTCGAAAATCAGCTCCCGCAGGGTGGTGCCCATCGGGATTTCATAGTTGCCGGGCCGCTTCACGTGTCCGCTGACGCAGAAGATGCGGGTGCCCGCGCTCTTGGGCGGCGAACCGATCGAGGCGAACCATTCGGGCCCCCGGTTGACGATGTGCGGGAGATTCGCCAGGGTTTCCACATTGTTGATCACGGTCGGTTTGCCGTAGAGGCCGCTCGTGGCCGGGAAGGGGGGCTTGCCGCGGGGTTGGCCGCGCTTGCCTTCCTGCGATTCCAGCAAAGCCGTTTCCTCGCCGAAGTTGTAGGCGCCGGCGCCGCGGTGGACGTGAATCTGAATGGTCGCCCCGGAGCCCAGCACATTCTTCCCGAGATAGCCGGCCGCGCGCGCTTCCGCGACGGCCTTGTCCAGAATCCGGGACCCCAGCACAAACTCGCCGCGGATATAGATGTAGGCGGTCTCCGCGCCGATTGCGTAACAGGCGAGGGCGATACCTTCCAGGACCTGGTGCGGATCGCGCTCCATCAACTGCCGATCCTTGAACGTGCCGGGTTCGCTCTCGTCCGCGTTGCAACAGAGGTACTTGGGGCCCTGATAGTCCTTCGGCAGGAAAGTCCACTCCCCGCCGGTCGCAACGCCGGCGCCGCCGCGGCCGCGGAGACCGGACTTGATGACCATGGTCGTCACATCCGCGGGCGCGACCTTGCCCAGGACTTTCTGCAAAGCTTGGTACCCGCCGGCCTTCTCGTAGTCCTTAAGCGAGCCGGTGTAGCCGGGCTCCATCATGTTTTTCAGCAGTATGATCTCGTGTTTGGGCATGGTTTGTACTAAGAGCTTATGGCATATAGCTTATGGCAAGAAAGTTCTGTCTGTCCGAGCCATAGGCCATGCGCCATATGCTCCTATTGTTTTGCTCCATTGGGCTCGGGCCACATGAAGGGGCCGGTCTTCAAGGCGCTGGCGCCGTCCCGTTTGAGGTCGGCTAGGATCCGGTCCACCTTCTCTTCGGTCAACCGCTCGTAATAGTCGTCGTTGATCTGCATCATCGGGCCGGTCCCGCAGGCGCCCAGACATTCCACTTTGCTCAGCGTGAAGAGGCCGTCCTTGCTCGTTTCGCCGACCTTGATGCCCAATTTCTTTTCCAGCCAGCCGATCAGAGTGTCGGAGCCCACCAGAGCGCACATGAGCGACTTGCAGACCTGGAGGTGGAATTTTCCGACCGGCTTCAGGTTCAGCATCGTGTAAAAGGTCGCCGTCTCATAGACCTGCGGCGGCGTGAGCCGCAGAAGCCCGGCAATCTCCCGCATCGCTTCTTCGCTGATGTAGCCGGCCTCCCGCTGCGCCAAGTAAAGCAAGGGCAGCAAGGCCGAGCGCTTGACCGGGTAGCGGCTCAGTATCTCGTCGATCTCAGTTCTGTGCTTTTCTTGCAGCATCGCGACCTACCTACGTGCCTGAACGATAAATGATGAATGCTGAATGGGGATCGGTCTGTTCGGCCATTCATCGTTCATCACTTAAACTTCATCGTTATCTGTCGCACTCCCCCATGACGATGTCGTACGTCCCGAAGATTGTGATGATGTCCGAGATCAGATAGCCGCGCGCCATATGGTCGAAGGCGCCCATGTGCACGAAGGAGGGGGCGCGGATTTTCATCCGATAGGGTCGCGGGCTCCCGTCGCTGATGATGAAGAAGCCCAGTTCGCCCTTCGGCGCCTCGGTCGCACAATAGGTCTCCCCTTGGGGCGGCTTGAAGCCCTGGGTGAAGATGATGAAGTGGTGGATCAAACTCTCCATGTCCCGCATCACGTGGGCCTTGGGCGGGGGGATGATCTTGGGCGCGTCGGCCACGATCGGCCCCTCCGGCAGCTGATCCAGACATTGGGCGATGATGCGGGAGCTCTGGCGCAGCTCTTCCATCCGCACCCAGTACCGGTCGTAGGTGTCGCCGTTTTTGCCGATCGGCACCTCCCACTCGACCTTGTCGTAAGCTCCGTATGGCTCCAGCTTCCGCACGTCGTAGGCCACGCCGGACGCGCGGAGCACCGGGCCGGTGAGCCCGAAGTTGATCGCATCTTCGGCGGAAATGACCGCCACGTCTTTCGTGCGGCCCACCCAAATCCGGTTCGTCTGGAGCAGGGTCTCGTACTCCTCGATGTGCGCGGGGAAATCCTTCAGGAAGGCGCGCAGCCGTTCCACGAGATCCGGCGTAAAGTCGCTGTCCACCCCGCCGATGCGGAAATAGTTCAGCGTCAGCCTGGCGCCGCAGAGCTTCTCGAACAGGTCCAGCAAAACTTCCCGCTCGCGGAACGTCCAAAAGAAGACGGTCATGGCTCCGATGTCCAGGGCCTGGGTGCCGAGCCAGAAGAGGTGACCGATGATCCGCTGCATCTCGGATACGATGGTCCGGATGTATTCGGCCCGCTCGGGGACCTTCATCATCAGCAGTTTTTCCACGGTCCGCACGTAGGCATAGTTGTTGGTCATCGAGCAGACATAGTCCAGCCGGTCCGTGTGGGGGATGATCTGCATGTAGGCCAGCCCTTCGGCCAGCTTCTCCACGCCCCGGTGCAGATAGCCCAGGTCGGCCGTGGCCTTAGTGATGCGTTCCCCGTCCAGTTCCAGGACGACCCGCAATACGCCGTGGGTCGCCGGATGCTGCGGCCCCATGTTCAGGAGGAGTTCTTCGGTCCGGCGCGACGCGGAGGGGGATTGATGAGCATCGGTCCGGAAGACGCGCTTCTCCGCTTCCGGGATGTCCCCCCTGGTTTCCGCCAGCGGCGCTTCGTCGAGGCGAGGCAGAAAGTCGAACCGGCTGCGCCAGCCCCGGCCCTCGGCGGGGAAGTCCTTGCGCAAGGGATGGCCCTCGTCGTAGTCCTCCGGCATCAGGATGCGGCGCAAGTCCGGGTGGCCGTTGAACTTGATGCCCATGAGGTCGTAGACCTCCCGCTCCATGAAGTCGGCGCCCTTCCAGATGCCGGTGACCGACGGCACCACCGGATGCTCTTCGGTCACGCGGGCCTTGACGCGAATTCGGATCCCGTGCGGCAGCGACAGGAAATGATAGATGACCTCGAACCGCTCCGGATCGTCCGGATAGTCGGCCGAGCAGATGTCGGTGATGTGGTCGAAGGCCGCGGCCGGGTCATCGTGCAGAAACCGGGCGACCTCCAGCAGGCGCGGGGCGGCCACGCGGACGGAGAGGTCCCCCCGCTGTTTGTCCTCCTGGACGGCCAGGACCACCTCGGGGAACCGGCTCTTTATCGTGTCGAGCAAAGGATGCATAGTTCAACGCTGAACGAGAAACGCTGAATGATGAACGGCGGAGGGTTTAATTCATCGCTCAGCATTCATCGATCATCACTACTTCACGAACACCTTTTCCCGTTGAATTTTTTCCTGCAGCTTGAGCAACCCGTCCAGTAGCGCCTCGGGCCGCGGCGGGCAGCCGGG
>SYGV01000084.1 GCA_005799365.1 Nitrospiraceae bacterium | reverse complement strand
TGGAAGGGGCTGATCAACGACCCGCACCTGGACGGCTCTTGCGATATCACGGCCGGCTTCGAACTGGCTAGGAAGGTGCTGCTGAAGATCACCGAGCGCGGCATGCCCTGCGCCTGCGAACTGCTGGACCCGGTCACCCCCCAGTACATCGCCGACCTGCTGAGCTGGGTCGCCATCGGTGCGCGCACGACCGAGAGCCCGATCCCCCGCGAGATGGCCAGCGGCCTCTCCATGCCGGTGGGATTCAAGAACGGCACGGACGGAGGCCTGCAAGTGGCGGTCAACGCCATGACTACCGCCCGCCAGCCCCACAGCTTCGTCGGCATCAACGCGAACGGCGTCACCTCGATCATCAAGACCCTTGGCAACCCGGACCGGCACATCGTCCTGCGCGGCGGCGGCGGCAAGACCAACTACGGGCCGGAGGACGTGGCGCGCGCCGCGGCGCTGGTGGCCGGGGAACAGATCGCCCGCCCGATCATGGTGGACTGTTCGCATGACAACTCCAGCAAGGATCATCGGCGGCAAAGCGAGGTGGCCCGATCCGTCGCCCGGCAGTTCACCGACGGACAGCGGGCGATCATGGGCCTGATGCTGGAAAGCAACCTCCACCCCGGCAAGCAAACCTGGCAAGAGGGGGCGCAACTGGCCTACGGCGTGTCCATCACCGACGCCTGCCTGGGATGGGACGAAACCGAGTCCCTGCTTCTCGAACTCGCCGACGTGCCGGCGCGCAACGCTGCGTCGGAAGCCGTGTCGTCCTAGCCCCGCTACCGGCACTTCGGACACCATCCGAAAAACTCGAGTGAATGTTCCTCGACCGTGAAGCGGGTCTCCCGCTCCACCAACGCAGTCAATTTCTTGAGCGGGCAGAGCATGAGATCGGCGATGCGTCCGCATCCGCGACAACGGATGTGATGGTGATGCTCCCGGCCGTGGCGGGTTTCATAGCGGAACTGCCCCTCCCCCAACTCCACCTGCGCAATCAGACCGAGCTTCTTCAAGACGGCCAGGGTCCGATAGACGGTGACCAGATCCACGGCCACCTGCTCCCGCTTGAGCCGCGCATGGACATCGGCCGCGCTCAGGGGATATTTCGATTTCTCCAGGACATCGAGAATGGCCTTACGGGAACGCGTCAACCGGCGTCCCTCGGCGCGCAATCCGGCGATCAGGTTGGTCATCATGCCGCTCTACTCTCAATTGCAACTTGTTTGCACGTATCACGGCTGACCGGACCCTGTCAACACTACCAGGCCGCTTCTCACCGCCACCGCTCCCGTGCTAGGATGCCGCCGATCCGGACCTTCCAGCCAAGGAGCCCCTCTCGTCCATGTTGATCGACACCCACGCCCATCTGGACGATACCCGCTACGACGGCGATCGGGAAGCCGTCATTGCGCGCGCGCGCGACGCCGGGGTCGAAACCTTCGTGACCATCGGATGCGACCTGGCGACCAGCAAGGCCGCCGTGGACCTGGCCACCCGTTATCCCTTCGTTTACGCAGCCGTGGGCGTACATCCCCACGAAGTGAAACACATCGAAGACGGCTGGTACGGCGAATTCCGCCGGCTGGCCGGCCGTGAAAAGGTTGTCGCCTACGGCGAGATCGGGCTGGATTACCACTACAACCACTCCCCACCCAAGCTCCAGCGTGAACGCTTTCGCGAGCAGGTGGGCCTGGCGAAGGAGCTACGCCTCCCCCTGGTCATCCACACACGCGAAGCCCAGGAGGACACGATTGCGATTCTCAAAGAAGAGAAGGCCGGCGACGTCGGCGGCGTCTTTCACTGTTTCTCCGGCGACGCCTGGTTGGCCAAAGACGCATTGGAGCTGGGGTTTTATCTGTCCTTTTCCGGCATGATCACGTTCCAGAACGCAACCCTGTTGCGCGACATCGTCAAGACCGTCCCCCTGGACCACATCCTGGTGGAAACGGATTGCCCCTACCTGACGCCGGCCCCCCACCGGGGCAAGCGGAATGAGCCGGCATTCGTCACACTGGTGGCCGAGAAGATCGCGGAAGTGAAAGGGACGGCAGCGGTAGCTGGCGTGGAAGAAATAGGCCGGGTCACGTCCGACAACGCCCGTCGCCTGTTTAAAATCCCCTGAGCTGTCGGCTCCGCTTGCGAAGCGCCTTAGGCAATTTTCTCGGATTGCCCTTCTTTTCAGAATTCCGTCGCGGCCGGTCGTCCTCGGGTCCATCTTTCTGATAGGGACCGCTCTGGGCCGTCACGGCGGGCCGGACCCGGAGCCTGGACTCAAACTCCGCGGCCGCGATCACGAAGGCCCCGCAGGCCCTGGCGAAGTCCGCGACCTCCCGATCCGAGGACACGACGGCGCAATCCCGCCCATACTCCTCCGCCAGACGTTGGATGACCTGATCGGCCCGCTCTCCGCGCCGGGAATAGATGACGAGCAGTCCGGCCCGGTGCTCCCGGCGCTCCGTTTCTCCTCCCTGCTGCCACCCGTCGAAGACCACCGTGATCGGGTGCCCCTTGCGCTGCCGATAGGCCGATAAATCCCGCAGCAGTTGCTCGCGGGCCGCCTCACCACCGGCGGCATCGGTGCGTCC
>SYGV01000083.1 GCA_005799365.1 Nitrospiraceae bacterium | reverse complement strand
GCGCATGGACCGGGTGAATCCCAAGTATGTCTTGCGCAACTATTTGGCGCAGGCCGCGATTGAACGGGCGACCCAACACAAGGACTATGCGGAGATCGACCGGCTGCGCGAGCTGCTGCGCGATCCCTTTGCCGAACGTCCGGGCATGGAGGCCTATGCGGCGCCGCCGCCGGAGAGCGCCAAGTCCATCATCGTGAGCTGTTCCTCGTAATCGGACGCTGAAAATGGCCCCCAACTTTGTTCTCGGGCGCTCGAACCCCTCAACGTGCGGCAAAGCAAGAGGCAAAGTAACTATCCGATCGCAGGTGATCGAAGCGAGCGGTTCAAGCGAAGCTTGGTATGTACCTCCTCGGGGCCCTCACGCCCTGCGGCCTCGTTGGATGGCCCTTTTGAGCATCCTCTAAAAATGGGACATGTGCTGACAAGCCTATGAAGAAGATTCTATGACTATGCACGATGTCATCGTGATCGGTGGCGGCTCGGCCGGCTACGCGGCGGCGCGCATGGCGCAGGAGGCCGGTGCGGATGTGGCGATCGTGGATCGCGGCCCCTTGGGCGGACTCTGCATCCTCCGGGGCTGCATGCCCACGAAGACGATCCTGCGCTCCTCGGAGATCAGTTCGCTGATCCGGCGCGCCGGCGAGTTCGGGCTGGCGTCCATCCCGGCCAAGGCCGACCTGGCCGCCATCATCGCCCGCAAAGACCGGCTGGTCCGGGAGTTTGCCGAAGACCGGATCAAGGCGCTGCACGATCCCCGCTTCACCCTCTATGAAGAACGGGCGACGTTTCGCTCGCCGCAGGAACTGCAGGTCGGCCGACACGTGCTGAGCGCCAAGGCGTTTATCATCGCGACCGGGTCGGTTCCATCCCGCATCCCCATTCCCGGTTTGGAAGAGGCCGGGTACCTGACCAGCGACGAGCTGCTGGACCTCAAAGACCAGCCGGCCTCGCTGCTGGTGTTGGGCGGCGGCCCGGTGGCGACCGAGCTGGCGCAGTTCTATCAACGGATCGGCACGGCGGTGACGCTCATCCAGCGGGCCACCCACGTCCATTCGCATCTGGATGAGGACCTGGCCGGACCTGTGGAAACGCGGTTCCGCGAGGAAGGCATGGCGGTCTGCACGGGGGCGAAGTTGCAGCGGTTTACCAAAGCCGGGGCTCTGAGAACCGCGCACTGTGAGCAAGGGGGGCGCGAGCAGCAGGCGTCAGCCGAGGTGGTTTTGCAGGCCTTGGGCCGCCGTCCGAATATCGACGGACTGAATCTGGAGGCAGCTCAGGTCCAGGTTCAGAACGGTCGCCTCCTCGTCAACGGCGAGATGCGGACGAGTCAGCCCCATATCTTTGCGGTCGGGGACGCAGCCGATGTGCACAATGTGGTGCACGAAGCCATCCTGCAAGGCGAGATCGCGGCCTACAACGCGGTCCATCCGCAGCGGCCCTCGCGGCGGCTGGACAACCGGCTGGTCTGTGAAGTCATCTTCACCGATCCGCAAGTGGCCACGGTGGGCTTGACCGAGAAGGCATGTCGGAAGCAGGACGTTTCGTACCTGGCCGCGGCTCATCCCTTCGACGACCATGGCAAGGCCCTGTGTCTGGGGGAACGGCACGGCCATGTGAAGCTGCTCTGCCGGCCGAAGACCGGCGAGCTGCTCGGAGCCCACATCGTCGGTCCGGAGGCAGGCGAACTCATTCACGAGCTGATCGCGGTCCTGTACTACCACGGCACGGTGCAGGACCTGCTCCGTATCCCGCACTACCATCCGACGCTGGCGGAAATCTTCACTTATCCGGCCGAGGCCCTGGCAGCCCAATTGGGTTAGCAGGCTGCTGAAAAAGGCCCCCAACTTTGTTCTCGGACGCTCGAACCCCTCAACATACTTCTTCAGTATGCCTCGGGGTCCTCACGTCCTGCGGCCTTGTTGGTTGGCCTTTTTGATCAGCCTAGAGATGCAGCCGGATGATGGGCAAGTCTTATCAGGCCGAGAGGGCCTTGGCCTCCTTGCTCACACAGGTCGGGCAGAGGCCCCGGCTGAACTGTGTGCCCGAATGCTCTTCCAGGTAGAGTCCCAGTTGCTTCCAGTATCCCCTGTCGTCGCGGACCTTCTGGCAGGCGGAACAAAAAGGCAGCAACGCCTGCAAGGACTTGAGCCGCCAATAAAATCCCGCGGTGACGCCCAATGCCAGCACAGCCATGATACGGTTGATGATGCCCATCCAGACGACGCCGCCGGGCGGAGAGAGGTAAAAGCCCCGGGGCGTCAGGATTGCGGCGGCGGCCGCCGCCGACAGAAAAAAAAGGCGATCGGGAATCAAGAGGGCGAACAAGAGCGGGATTGCATAGAGCAAGGGAATGATAATGCCGGCCGGGGTGAAGAGATCCAGAATAAAGATCGCCAGCACTAAACACACGATCACTCCAACCAACAACGGCTTCCCCTTCGGAACAGGTTCGACCATGACGGCACCTCCCCGAATCGGATGATGGATGTATATGACCTGCGGCCTGATAGGACGGTTGTAGGACTTTTTCGCACAACGGTCAAGTTGAGCGTGAAACTCCTGCATCATCGCGCACTTCGGAGCATGTTGCGGCGGCTCTAGGCGAGGCGACTGAGCGATTGGACGCAGGACGCCTGTGTCGTTGCACTTGCCTCCGAAGCCGCGGGAGTGGGATGATCGGCGGCCCCTCTGCGCAGAGGCGTGTGATTGTCCCGACGTGGATGTTCGCACGGCTTGTGGACGGGCACAGTCGTCCGACGAGGAAGGTGTTGTGGGGAAAGACTCCATGCGGGCGCTCGCCCTGTGTCTGCTGATCGGATGGATCTTGGCCAGCTGCAGCCGGCCCGCCGGGTGGGAGGAGACGATGGCGGCCGGCCGGCAGGCGCTGGAGCGCGGCGACCCGGCCGAGGCCGAGCGGCTGTTTCTGGCGGCCGTCGCCAAGTCCGAGCGGTTTGGCGCGGACGATGCGCGGCCTGCCGTTGCCTTGTATCAGTTGGCGCAAGCCGAACAGGCCCAGCGGAAGTTCGACCAGGCTGAGTTGCATTACGGCCAAGCCCTGACGCACTTGCAGCAGGTCAAGGGGGAGACCCATCCGGAGGTGGCCGCCGTCTTGAATAATCTGGGTGTGCTCCATCGTCTCCACGGCCAATATGCCGAGGCGGAACCGCTCCTGAAGCGGGCGCTGGCGATCAAGGAGCAGGCGCTGGGCGCCGGGCACCCGGACGTGGCCCTGAGCCTCAACAACCTGGCGATGGTCTACGATACCCAGGGCCGGTATGACCAGGCGGAACCCCTGTACCGGAGGGCCTTGGCGATCCGCACGCAGGCCCTAGGGCCTGCGCATGCAGACACAGCCAAGAGCCGCCGCGACTATGCGGCGCTGCTGCGCAAGATGCAACGGGACCGGGAGGCGGCGACCGTGGAGGCCTCCGTCGCCACGCCACACTAGCGGAGGCCGATCCCGCAAGCAAGGAGAAGTCATGGCCGGACGGGGGAAGCGGTGCCCATGTGGCTTCTGGCCAAGCTCCGCAAGCGGCAGTAACTCCCGTTGCGTCGAGTTCGGCATCCGGTGTACTGTGCTTTTGTTCTGCAAGGGCACGGGGGCGCTGGGCGTGGAAGAGAAACGCGACATGGGCAACCATCGGGTCGGGGCCATGATCGCCCGGTCGGCCGGGGTCGTCTGTATCGCGCTGGGCTTCGTGGCCGGCATGCACGGATTGGATTATCCGGAGTCCGTTTGGTTGCGTACCTCGTTGGGGCTGATCGCGACCGGAATGCTGGCGCAGGGGTACGCCCTGTACTGCACCTTGCGGCGCATGCGAGAGCAGAACCATCTCCGGAAATAACGGTTCGCTGGCCTGGGCCGATGCGAGCGGGGCGCGAGTAGATGGGTTCCCGTGGGATCGGGCACAAGTTTCTGCGCGCAGCCCGCGAAGATGCGCGGCGCGACGAGTTTTTTCGCGAGCCAGAGTCAGAGGCGTCCCGGAGCGGCAGGGCCTGACCGGCCTGTCGGGCGCAAACCCCGGCGCAGGAGCCGTGATCCTATGCAGACTGCGATGATGCGCGTGGAGCTGGTCGAATGGGGGCGGGGTGAGCCGGCGATCCGCCTTATCCGTGAAACGGTCTTCGTGCGCGAGCAAGGCGTGCCCCTTGAGCTCGAATGGGATGGGTTGGACCAGACCTGCTGGCATGTGTTGGCGTGGAACGATCACGGAGATCCCATCGGCACGGGCCGCCTACACCAGGAGGGGAAGCGGGCAAGGCTTGGCCGGATGGCGGTGTTGGCGGAGTACCGCAAGCAGGGCGTCGGGCTGGCCCTGCTCCGCGCGTTGCTCGGCTTGGCGCAGACGCGCGGGATGACGAGCGCCTACCTGGCGGCCCAGGTTCCCGCCATCGGGTTTTACGAACGGGAGGGGTTTCAGGTGACGGGGGAGATGTTCGACGATGCCGGGATTCCCCATCGCGTCATGACGCTGGTCTTGCCGCCGGCTCCGGGCGAGCAGCGATGAGGGGCGTCGTCCGGTTGCTGGTTGCGCTGCTGCCCGTTGCGTTGTCGGCCTGCACCTCCTGGCAGGCCGACTATCTGACCGAGCGCATGCACAAGGCTTCGCAGGAGGAAGTGGCGGCCCGCTTGGGCAAACCGACTGAAACCAAGCCCTTGCAAGGCGGCGGGACCGAGTGGGTCTATCACTATTTCCCCGACTCGTTGTTCAATTATGCCTACAAGGGGCACCCCTTCGAACCGGACTGCCAGGAGTACATCTTGACGTTTGATGACCGGCAAGTGCTGGCTTATTGGCTCAAACAGGAGTGTATCGAATGAGCGGCGCCTCGTCGATCAAGATCGCGACCTTCAACGTCAACTCGCTCCGCAAACGGTTCCCGATCGTGCTCGACTGGCTGGCCACGCATCAGCCGGACGTGCTTTGCTTGCAGGAGACGAAAGTTCAGGATATGGAGTTCCCGCTGATGGACCTCCACCCGTCCGGCTACCAGGTGACCTTCAGGGGGATGAAGGCCTACAACGGGGTCGCGATCCTGACCAAGCAGCAACCCGAGCAAATCTGGTATGGATTCGACGATGGGGGAGAGCCGGACGAGGCGCGGCTGCTGCGCATCCTGTACCGGGGCATTCCCATCATCAATACCTACGTGCCCCAGGGCTTCGAAATCGACTCCCCCAAATACGCCTACAAGCTGGACTGGTACAAGCGGCTCCGCGGCTACTTCGCCAAGCATTTGTCTCCCGACAAGCCGGCGATCTGGTGCGGCGACATGAACGTGGCGCCTCGCCCGATGGATCTGCACAGTCCGGAGAAGCACCTCAAGCACGTCTGCTACCATGAGGATGCGCGCAAGGCCTACGAGCAGACCCTCGCCTGGGGGTTCCAGGACGTGCTTCTGAAACTCTACCCGGACCGGCAGCAATACACGTTCTGGGACTATCGCCAGCCCAGCTCGCTGGACGCCAACAGGGGGTGGCGCATCGATCATATCCTCGCGACCAAGCCGCTGGCCGACCGCTGCACCGAGGTGGCGGTGGACGTCGAACCACGCCGCGCCAAAGACCCGTCCGACCATACCTTTCTCTGGGCGGAGTTTTCTCTGTAAGTCCGGCCGCGCCCGCTGGTTCGCATGTTCACGGAGAACCGACGCTTGACAGGCTTCCGGGACCAGTCTAGCCTGCCCGCATGAATCGAGCCGATCGGCGACGTCAGGAGAAAACCCACAAGCGCGGCCCGGCCCAAGCCGAGATTCAGCCGTTGCTGAGAGAGGGGTCAGCCCATCACAAGGCCGGCCGGTTGGCCCAGGCCGAGCCCTTCTACCGCCAGATCCTTGCCCTCGACCCGAACCATGCCGAAGCGCTCCACCTGCTTGGCTTGCTGGCCTACCAAGTCGGCACATTGGACCAGGCCGTCGCGCTTCTGACCCAAGCGATCCGGAACGATTCGAGCCAGGCCCCCTATCGGTTCAACCTGGGCGTCGTTCTCCAGAAGCAAGGCAAGCTGGATGAGGCGGCGGTGGCCTATGAGAAGGCCGTGAAGCTGTTCCCCGCCCATGCGGAAGCGCTGAGCAACCTGGGCAATATCCGCTTGGAGCAAGGCAAGCCGGAGGAGGCAGTCCTCGCCTACCGCAAGGCCCTGGAGGCCAACCCCTCCTATGTCGAAGCGCACAACAATCTGGGGGTGGCGCTCAAGGAGCAAGGCAGGTTGGAGGAAGCGGCTTCCTGCTACCGGCGTGCGCTGGACCTCAAGCCGAATCACCTGGAAGCCCGGTGCAATCTCGGCATTGTGCTGATGGAACAAGGGAAGCTGGAGGAAGCGAGCGACGCCTATCAGAAGGTCCTGGGTCTGAGCCAGGACCATGTGAAGGCGCAGACCAACTTGGGCTTCGCCTGTTTGTGGCAAGGGAAGCGCGACGAGGCGCTGCGATGGTTTCGCCGGGCGGCGGATGTGAAACAGAGTCACGGCAAGCCGGTCGCTCCGGCGGCGGTGCATCGGTCGCGCATCAAGCATGAAGTGGAGCAGCTGGAGCGATTGCTCGCGCTGGGACTGATCCCTGTGTCTTCCGTCTCCTGTGTGAACGGGTGGAAGCGTTTGCAACAGCTGGCTCACGAACTGCCGGCCGACCGGCTTTCGGTGCCGGTGCCCAAGGACGCGCTGACGGAGATCAGTTCCTCCTTCAACCGCATCCTCCATTATGCCGACTGTCCCGCCTTGCCCGGAGGCGCGTTAAATCCGGCCCTCGACGTGACGGCCATCGAAGCCCTCTACGAGGCTGCCAGGCCGGGGATCGTCTATATCGATGACCTCCTGACGAAAGATGCGCTCGAATCATTGCGCCGGTTCTGTCTGGATTCGACGATCTGGAAGAAGGAATATGTGAACGGCTACGTGGGAGCTTTCATCGGCGAGGGTTTCTCTTGCCCGCTCTTTCTCCAACTGTCCGAGGATCTGCGGCTCCGGTTCCCGGGCATTTTCAAGCAGCACCGGCTGATGCAGGCCTGGTCCTTCAAGTGCGACAGCGAGAGGAAGGCGCTCAACCTCCATGCGGACGCGGCGGCCGTGAACGTGAACTTCTGGATCACGCCAGACCAGGCCAATCTGGACCGGGAGCACGGGGGGCTCATCGTCTGGGACAAGGAGGCGCCGAAGGAGTGGCACTTCAAAGCGTACAACAGCTCGGCTCACGAGCCGATGGTGCGGGAATTCCTGCGGAACAGCGGGGCCAAGGCGATCACGGTTCCCTACAGGCAGAACCGTGCCCTGGTGTTCAATTCAGACCTCTTTCACGAATCCGACCAGATGACGTTCAAGGACGACTATGAGAGTCGGCGGGTCAATATCACCCTCCTCTACGGCCGCCGCCAGACCTAGTCTGCCGTCGGCCGGTCTGTCAAGACTAGCAAGTCTCTCAAGTCGTAAAGCCATACAGTCCGAAGACCTTGCGACGTTAGAAACTTTAAGACTTGTCGACTTGCAACTGCTCGAAGAACGCCGTCAGGTCCACGTTGCCGCCGGTGAGGATCACCCCTACCCGTTTGCCGACCAGGGCCGGCTCGCGGCGCAGCAGCGGCGCAAGGGCGACGGCGCTGGAAGGCTCGATCACCAGTTTGAGCCGCTCGAAGGCGAACCGCATGGCGCGGGGAATTTCTTCCTCCTCCACCACGAAGAAGCCAGCCATATGCTGCCGGAGCACCGGCAAGGTCACGTCGCCTAGGCTGGTCTTGAGGCCTTCGGCCAGCGTGCGCGGATCGGGCATCGGCACGACCCGGTTTTCCCGCACCGAGTGTATCGCATCCAGCGCTCCCGCCGGTTCGCAGGCGTAGACCTGCAGCGTGGGGTTGACCCCGTGCGCCGCCACACAGGTGCCGGAGAGGAGTCCGCCTCCGCCGATCGGCGCCAGCACCACGTCCAAATCCGGGACCGTGGAGAGGAATTCCAGCATGACGGTGCCCTGGCCGGCAATGGACCAGCGGGTCATTGAAGGGGTGAATATACACGCCGTTGAGTCGCTTCAGCAGGGCCGGCAGTTTCCGCTCCGCATCCAGATGGTCGGTGGCTTCGTGAATCGTCGCCCCATAGCCGAGCACGGCCTGGCGCTTGATGGGGTTGCTCAAGCCGCCCATCAGAATGTGGGCCTCCCGTCCCAGCAGCCGGCAGGCCAGGGCGACTCCCTGGGCATGGTTGCCGGATGAAATGGTGACGATCGGCCGGCCCCGTTCCTCCGGAGGCACCATGAGGATGGCATGGTAGGCGCCGCGAAACTTGAAGGCCCCGACGCGCTGAAAGTTCTCGCACTTGAGGAAGCCCGTCGCGCCGGAGGCCTCGTCTAATTGGCGGCCGGTGACGACCGGGGTCACGTGCGCGATCCCGCGGAGCCGCTCCGCGGCCCGCTGAATATCTTGAAAGGTGACTGATTCCATTCCCGCAGTTTTAGCATGGAATGGGGATGCTGCCCATACCTCTTCGTTCCCGCCGGTCCGGGGTAGCAATGGATGGGCTTCATCCACTTCCCGGCCTAGGTGGTCACGACCTGCGATCTAGGCTGCGAGCGTCGGTTGCGGAATTATCACTGCCGCTGATCGAGCAGAGAGGAATGATGCCGAACCGGGGCGGCGAGACGGCTTCGCTCCGGCAGCGGGGGCATCGGCTCGGCTTGGTCAGCCGTCTGCGCTCCCGAAAGACGAACGAACAGTCCTGGCAGACGGGCGGCTCCATGACGAACCGTCTGGCCCGGTCCCGCGCCAGTGATTTGATCAGGTGGCCGAGATGGTCTTCGACCTGGCGCTCTGGGACCCCGACCAGTTCGGCCAGTTGCCGTGAGGAACGAACGGTGCCCGTGAGCAGCTCGGCCAGCCGCTGGCGGATTGTCAGCTCTGGAATCGGCATGGATAGGCCCGTGTGGTGGTGCCGCCGTGCCGGATGCGGGAGCCGGGCCAGGGGCGACTCCTCTTGTAGCGATTTCTGAGGGCGGAGTCCAGCCCCCGGACCTCAACGAACCGGACGTCCGCCGCCGGCCCTGCCGATCTCAGGCGCGAAGGCGCGTCACCGGATCGTCGGTTCGAGCCCCCTGACGCCGAGGCCGGCGGTCGCCCTCGGCCCGCGCGGCTCCTTCTTCAGCGCCACCACGGAACCCCGATTGCGCAGGATCATCCGATCCAGGACCGAACCGCAATTCAGGCATCGCTAGGCCGGCGCCTCCTCGAAAAAGTCCGGCAGCCATTCCTGCACCATCAAGCCTCTGCACTTGCGACATTCCATGATGCCGCCTCCGTTCCGTCCATGGCGGGATCCGTTGCCCCTGGGCGGAACGGTAGCATTGCAAGATGAGGAGACGATTAAGGGGGGATTAGAAGCGGCTCATGGAGCGCGAAGGGTTGCGAGGCATTAGACCGCTTTGGCCGTGGCCGGAGCGATGACGATCCGGCTGCCGGGAATCTGGCGCTCCAGCTCGGCCTTCAGCGAATCGATCGTTTTCTGCGCCTCGGCCATGGTCTGGCTGCCTTCGAACTCCAGGAAGAGCTCAATGAAGACGGTCGTACCGGAGCGGCGGGACCGCAGGCCGTGAAAGGCCACGTACTCGTCGAAGTGTCCGGCCAGCGTGCGCAGGATTAGCAACTGCAGCGACTCGTCCAGCGCCCGGTCCAGCAGGTCGGCGGTGTTCTTGGTGGCGATGTTATAGATCGAATAGGCCAGGAATCCGCAGACGACGAGCGAGGCGGCTGGGTCGATATAGAGGGCCCAGGGCATGCCGTCGAACGCCTGGTCCAGTCCGAGACCTCCGACCACGCAGCCGTTGGCCATGGCCTTGTTCCGGAAGAGGTGCCACTGGGATTCCATGATCGGCGAGGGGGCGGCGCGGGAGATTCGGTATTTCTTCCGCCACAGGAGCGTATTTAGCCCCGTGGCGTAGACCGCCACGAAAAATCCCAACTCCACCCGGTGCGTCTCTACGGGATGGCGGAAGCGTTCGACGGAGCCTGCCAGGGCGATGCACAGCGACAGAACCATGACCCCAGCCACCAGCAAGCCGGACATGTTTTCCAACTTGCCGTATCCGTATTCGTAGGCGACCGCTTTGCCCTGTGCGATCCGCCGCATGGTCCGCCAGGCAAAGTAGCAGGCGATCGTTTCCCCGGCGTTACGCAGAAGGTCGGTGAAAATCGTCAGGGAATTGCTGAGCAGGGCGGCGGTGAGCTTGAGCGTGAACGTCGAAAAACTGGCCAAGAATCCGTTCCGGACATAGCGTTCTTTGGTTCGGTATTCGCTTGGGGCTGGGCCGGCTGTAGATGCCATCATGTCCTCGTGGCCCCCACGCTACTGAGTCGCCGGACCAGAGTCAAGTGAGGGCAGGGCCGGCCTATGGTAGAGGCGTGTGCGAACAGCAGTGCAGGCCCTGTCAGCTGCCAGCGAGGTGGCTGCGGACTTCCTGCGCATAGGTTTTGAAGGGGTCCGGCATCGGAAAAGGCGGGCGGCCGCGCACTTGAAAGATAGACCAGTTGATCACATAGTCCGGGGAAAACCGAACCGGGCTCTGCGCGTTGTCCTCTCGCGCTTCCGGCTCCGGCACGCCATGGTCCAGCAGGTGCCGGACCAATTCTCCCCGTCCGAAGGCCCTCGTGTTCCGTGGGGGCTGCGTCTGGGCCAGCTCCACCGCCTTGTCGGTGGTCACGCGCGGGACTTTGCCTTCCTCCAGCAGGCCGAAGTAGAGCCCCTTGTCCGGATGAAGATTGTGGTACTCCAAGTCCAGGCTCTTCAGCCAGGGATCGTTCCACTCCACCTGCTCTGCCTCCCGGAACGAATCCAGAAGCCAGAGCTTGGAGGCCCAGTCCACGCGGCCGACCAGCTTGCGGTGGTCGCTGCGCAAGTCAGCCAGGACCGTTTCCCACTGGTCCAGCACCCAGTCGGTCTCCTCGTCCTGCCCCCGGTACTGTTTCCCGGCTGCCTCGAGGAATTGCTCCTGGATGTCGATCGCCGAGATGGTGTTGCCAGAACGTAGCGTGACCAGCCAGATGAAGTCCTGGTCCCGGGAAATCTCTTTCAGCGTCTCCACCGGGTCCTCAAAGTCGAACCCGGTCGGCGCATGGCCCTCTTCGATCAGTTGCAACACGAGCCCGGTCGTCCCCAGCTTCAGAGCGGTTGCCGTTTCGGCCAGGTTGGAATCGCCCAGCAAGAGATGGATGCGGCGGAATTGATGCGGGTCGGCGAGCGGCTCGTTGCGCGTGTTCACGATGGCGCGGTTCTGCTGCACCCATTCAAAGAAGTCGTTGACGATATGGTCGGCCCGCTGGGAAATCTGGAAGGGTAGCGACGGCCGGTCCCCCGCGTTGCGCAGCCCGGGCCGGCGGACGAGCAGTTGTTCCACCGGAATCCAGCCATCCGGCGTATCGGCGGAGCCGATCCGTCCCGCCCCGGTGAAGATCTGGCGGGTGATCAGAAACGGCACCAGGAGGCCGAGACCACGGCGCGAAAAGGGAAACCGGCGGGTGACCAGGTAGTTTTCATGCGAGCCGAAGGTGGCATCCGTTTCGTGGTCGATGTTGTTCTTGATCAACGAGACCTGATCGGCGAGCCCCATGGCTTCGATGGCCTGCTGGATGAGTTGATCGCCGGCCCGGTCGGAGGCGACGAGATCGGTCAGGGATCCGCATTCCGGCGAAGCATATTCCAAATGTCCCATGTCCAGATAGATGCGGCCGGCATTGGTGAGGAAGCCCCCGTTGCCGGGCGGTTCGTCATGCCCTCGGTGATGCCGGTCCAGCACTCCGAGCTGCTGTCGATGGAACAGGTGATCGCGAATTTGATGGGCGACCCAGGAGGGGGAATGGTCGGGCCGGTCTTTGTTGATCAGCAGCCCATACTCGGTTTCGAGGCCAAAAATGCGATTGAGCATGGGGCGGCTCCGGTGTCAGGCAGATGCCTGGGCGGACTTCGGAACCAGGGCGGCCAGTTCCTCTCTCGTGAGCGCGCGATATTTCGACGAGCCGGGAGCTTGTCGTTCCAGGACGGCGCCTTCGAGGGTCTTGTCGGCGAGCGTTTCCCGCAAGTGCGCCAGCAGCGCTACGTCGTCCGGCTCCTGCGCGACCGGTGTGTCGGACTCTTTCTCGTCCTTACGATCGGTCTCCGTTTCAGCCGCTTGCGCCAGGGACCCAACGGCCCAGGCCTTGGCTGCCAGCGCCAGCGCTGCGTCCAACGACAGGGGCGGCGCATGCCCGGCCTGCTTCAGATAGGCGACCATGCGCAACTGAATGGTCTTGGCGGCGGCCAGCACGGCGCAGCCGGAGGTCTCGTCGAACGTCCCGTCGTAGTCGATGGTCAGGAACGTATCTTTCCCCGGTTTCACGCTCAACTCAGCCAGGAGAATCTTGACAATGAAGGGCGCCTTGAAGATCTCTTCGAAGGCTTGCTTGATGATCGGCGCCAAGCCGAGTTTCATCATGCGCGCGCCGGTCACGTCCGAGGGCGAGCGGTTGAAACCTTCCAGATGGGCCATTTCGAGCAAGCTGAAGCGGAGCTTTTCCAGGTCGGCCGGGTGGCCAACGCCGCCCAGTCCGATCCGGTCGTAGATTTCGTAGAGTTTGGGCGTGCCGCGGCTGACCGTCAGGAGGAGAATCCCGTCGGCGTAGGAGAGGGCGACGACCGGGCTCCCCTGCTTGAACTGCTCGTCGAGATACTGGCGGCGGTTGCCGACCGCCTCGACCCAGCGATAGGGTTCTTCATACATGGCAGGTCACCTTTCTCTGGATGCTGAAACCGGTTCTTCGCTGTGTGCTCGCGTCATTTTCCAAGAGCTGTCAGTTATCAGTAATCGGTTCTCAGCTTCCGGAACTGACGACTGCACACTGACAACCGAGAACTAAAGCCTCTCACTGCGGCCGCGCCTGGGGCTGGCGGGGGAGAAATTTGCCGTTTTGAACATCCTTAGCCTTTTCGTGTCACGCGTGACTCAAAGAGAGATTTCAAGGTCGTGTCCGGGGCGGTGTGCAAACCGCGTTCGGTGATGAGTTTCACGACCGGATAGAGGTTCGCCTCGTGGTTGACTCCGCCGGTGGCCGAATCGAACTCGGCGGCGCAGGTGAGGAGGCGCAGGGCCTGGATGGTCGCCTCTTCCTCGGGCAGCGCCGCTAGGGGTTGCCCGTTCCAGGTGTTCAGGTAATGCAGGATGCCGCGGATCGTCGGCGAGCCGGAACCGGACACGGCATATTCCACCCCTTCGAACTCGGCGCCCAGAATGTCGTAGAAGAAAATCTTGGCCGAGCCCTGCTCGAAGTCGTAGCCGGCGAAGATCGGCGCCACCGCGCCTGTGCCGGCCAGCGCCGCGGCCACGTTGTCCTTCAGCAGCTTCGAAACGGCCCGCAGCTTCCCTTCGAAG
>SYGV01000082.1 GCA_005799365.1 Nitrospiraceae bacterium | reverse complement strand
TGACGGCCACGATCGCGGTCCCGGCCCCGATCGGGCGGCTCTACGCCAACGAGGTGCTGGACCATGCGTATGTGCGCTACAACGTGACCGAGGACACAAAGAAAGACATCGATCCGATGGTCGAAAAGCAGGATCGCTGAAGCGATCCTCCCGACACGGGAGAAGCGACACGGCATAGCATGGACGCAGATCGTACGACTCGTGCGGAGGCGAATCAGCGTGAAAGGCCGGACGATGATGACCGCGCAGGAACCTGCCGGTGCCGGTACTCGACGAGATTCTGGTACCTGGTGCTGGCCTCGTACGGCCATCCTTGCGCTTGCCTGCCTCTGTTGGGGGAGCCTGCCGGCCACCGCCGATCATGACCAGCCGAAGTGGCGACCGGCCGGCGATGCCGCCGAGGCCGCGCGGCTGGCGAACCTGCCCGTGCCGGACGGCGCGCTCCCGATCCCTGCCGGCTGGTTTCCCATGGGCAGCGACCCAAAAGCGGACGAGGATGCGGGACCGCAGGAACAGCCGCAGCGCTGGGTCTATCTGGACGCCTTCGAGATCGACCGGTACGAAGTGTCGAACGCGCACTACCTCCGGTTCGTGTTGGCGACAGATCGGATTGGACCGCCCTACTGGCGCGTCGATCCCTTCCCCGAGAAGATGGCGAGGCATCCGGTCATCGGCGTGAGTTGGCACGACGCGAACGCCTACTGCCGGTGGGTGGGCAAGCGGCTGCCCACCGAAGCCGAGTGGGAGAAAGCTGCAAGGGGCGGGGATGCCCGCAAGTTTCCCTGGGGCAATGAACCGGCCGGCTGGAAGAAGAGCAATATCGCCCACCCCGGCTCCAAGCGGGGCGTCAAGTACCCCCCGCTGGCCAACGTCGACCGGTACGATCGGGGCGTCAGCCCATATGGGGTTTATCAACTGGCGGGCAACGTAGCCGAATGGGTCTCGGACTGGTTCGACCCGGAATACTACCGGTATGGGACGAGCTTCAATCCGACCGGGCCCGAGTGGGGAGAGGAGCATGTGTATCGCGGCGGGTCATGGAACGAGGACCCGGAGGTCGCCCGCTCGGCCGGTCGCGGCGCCCATGCGTCGGATCACCGGTCGTACCTGATCGGGTTTCGATGCGCGCAATCCGTCGCAAGAACGGTCAACGCTCAGCTGTCGGCCATCAGCCCGAAACTGAATGCTAACCGCTGAGCCCTGAGCACTATTTGAGGAAGGAGGCCGGAGTATGGACGCGAGCTCTGCCGAAAAGTGGAAGCGACTCGACCGGTGGATCAATGCGCTGCTGGTCGGTGCCATCGCCCTAGTCCTCGCCAACGCGGCCTGGGGATTGGACACGCAGGACATCACCGTGGAATGGACCGACGCGGGGAAAAATATCGCGATGGAGCGGGTTAAGACGTGGCCCGCCAAGGATGATCTCGTCTTGATCCCGGCCGGCGCCTTCCTCATGGGCAGCGACAAGAAAGCGGATCGGAACGCCTATGACGCAGAACGCCCGCAGCGGGCGGTCTATCTGGACGCCTTCGCAATCGACCGGTACGAGGTGACGGCGCTCCAGTACCTCAAGTTCGTGCTGGCCACGAACCGGCCGCCGCAGATCGACTGGCGGTACGAGGGCGGGAATTTCCAGGAAAGCATGGCCCACCACCCGGTCATGCACGTGAGCTGGCACGACGCAGACGCCTACTGTCGATGGGCCGGAAAACGCCTTCCGACCGAAGCCGAGTGGGAGAAGGCCGCGCGTGGCGAGGACGGGAGATTGTTTCCCTGGGGCAACCAACTGGCCGGGCTAAGCCGGGCCAACTTCGGCCGAACTGGGCTCTCCGGGCCGGTACGGGACCGGCCCGAACGTCTCCTCCTCTATCCGCCGATCATCGCGGTGGACAAGTACGAGAACGCCGTGAGCCCCTACGGCCTGCACCAACAGATCGGCAACGTCGCCGAGTGGGTGGCCGACTGGTACGACAAGGACTATTACAAGACCGCGCCAGACCGCAATCCAACAGGCCCTGACCGCGGCACCCAGAGGGCCTTCCGCGGAGGAGGCTGGATGGACAGCACGACGACGATGCGGGCCGCGATGCGGAACGGGACCGACCCGAACACGAAGATCAACTGGCTGGGCTTCCGTTGCGCCAGTGGCGCGCAGAACCAGCCAGGGCAACAGGTTTCCCTGGCCCTGCCCGGTTCAACCCCCTAGTGCACGTCTCCCCGAGGTCGCGCCGGCCCACCCACCACGGCGCGACCTCCGTCCACCGTTAGGCCACAGCCGCTCCCAACCATGGCGCATCCTCGCGCTCCCCTCGCCACAGCTGTTCCCTCTCTTCTAGCCGATCGCTGAAAAGCCTTTGGATTGCCAAGCAATACTGGACGGAATGAGGTCACGGAGAGGCGCGCCAGAAACACCCGCCGGCTTGGCAAAAAGGGCGTCCAGCGAGGCCGCCACGAGAGGCAGTCGTGCTCGGTTGTCGGTGTCTCGGTGTCGGTTCCGGAAACTGAGCACCGAATACGGATACCTGGCAACTCTTGAAATAGGCCTAATGCCCTAGCTCACCCCCTGACCAAGATCATATGAAGACGTGTCACAGGTCAGTGCGCGCGGTTGAAGCCGGCGCTATCGTGCCCCCGTACAGACCACCTTTGTAGACACGGAAAGGAGGGCGCGATGGGCAGTGAGGGAGGTATACTTTCAGATCGCATAAAACAGGGGGTGAGGATAGGGCTGGCACTGGCCCTCATCGGCGCGAGTCTTCCGGACTTAACATGGGCGGAAGAGAATCAGGTCTTTTTTCGTGGCGGGTTTGCCGGACTGAACAGCAATCGAGCCAATGAAGTATTTACCGACGTGTACGGCCGCAACAACCAGCGCAACGATTCGTCGCTCGGGAGCTACGTCGGAGCCGGTCTGGACCTCGGGATGCATAAGAACTTCCTTGGGGTCAAAGGGATGTCGCTGGTGGGGGAATTGGGCATCGAGTTGAAACGGTTCGATTCCCAAACGGTCACCCAAGCAGTGCCCTCCACCTGCGCGGCAGCTGGCATTACCAACTGTTCGATCCGCAACAGCACGGTGGCCGTGACGATGTTGACCGTGGACGTGGCGCCGAAGCTCAAGTTCCGAGAGGGCGAGAAGCTCCGTCCCTGGGTGATCCCGCTCGGCGTGGATTTCCACGTCATCAGCCCCCCGTCAAACGCCACAACCTACCTGGATATGGGCCTGCAATGGGGGGCAGGGGTGGAATACAACATCTGGGGACCCCTGAACGTGGGCATCGACACCCGCTATCATTTGGCGGCTAACATGACCCAGACCACCAACAACTACTACACGGCCGGGGCCTATCTCGGCCTCCTGTATTAAGTCGGGCCTGTCTACCGGCCGGCGGCCGTTGTGCCCGCCCGTCGGCCGGTCCGCAGGGGGAAGGCCGGGGTCCTCCGACGAGGTGGCCCACCTCCAGCCACCTCGTTCCCTTCCCCCCTGGGACATAATCTCCCGCGTGGATCGCCCAAAGTCTTGGACAATTATCCCTGCCTCTGTTGCACTTCTCTACAATCATGTCTGTGGCTACGGATCTTCCCTCAGCATTCCAACCCGCTTCAAAGGCTGCAACATAAAGAGCCGCCTCTGAAATAAGGCCTTTCTCGAAGTTGCCCATTGCCATTCCCGGTCCCGCTGCGTTTGGTGTCGCTCTTGCAGAGAGACTGGACGCCGGACGACCGAACAGGGTCGGCGTCCCGCAGGGAGAACGATGGCTCGTCACACGTGCGTCACCACCGGATGCGAGACTTGCGAGTTACGGACCGGGTCCGTCCTCTGCGATCTGCCGTCAGCCGGTCTCGCGTCGCTGGAGCAAATCACACACCGGTTTCGCTACGGGCCGAGGGAGACCATCTTCTACGAAGGCCATGCCTGCCTCGGCCTCTACCTACTGTCAGTCGGCAAGGTCAAGCTGACCCGCTCCTCGGTGCGCGGCCAACGCCATATCGTACACATTCTGACGGCAGGCCAATTGCTCGAAACGCACGTGTTCCAGGAGGACGCGACTCATCTGGCGACCTGCGAGACGCTGGAACCGTCGCAAATCTGCCTGATCGAGCGCGACGGCTACCTGGCGCTCGTCCGGCGCGACCCCCTGCTCGCGATCAACCTGATCCAGCTCCTCAGTGGCGAACTGGGGCGGCAGCGTGACGAAGCGGACTCGTTTACGTTCAAGAGCGCCAGGGAACGGCTCGCCGCCCTCTTGCTCGAGTTGAGCCATCGGTTCGGGCGGGAGGCTGGAGAGGCCGTGGAGCTTCGGCTGCCCCTCAAACGAGAAGAACTGGCGGAACTGCTCGGCGTCACCGTGGAAACCGCCATCCGCCTGTTGAGCGCGTTTCGAACCGAGGGGCTCGTTCACCTGGACGGCCGGACCATCACGCTCCTGAAGCGGGATCGGCTGGCCAGAATCGCGCGGCACCCATATATGTCGTAGCCCGAAGAGCCGACCTGACAAGTCGTTCACAAAGCAGGGCAAATGGTGTATGCTACTGGCGTTCGAAGCCCTGGACGAGATTGGATGCCCATGTTGGAAGAACTGCAGGAAAACTACCCGGCCACGATCCGCATCGCCGGCATCAAGGTGCGGGGACGCGGCGACGTCAAGAAGATGGGCGTCGGCGACGCCTTGCTGCGCGTGGGCGATCACGTGATCCTGGCCGCGGACCGGGAGCCGACGTACGGCATCGTGCACACGGAACCTTCGCCCACACCCTTCATCCCTCCCATGCGGGTCATGCAATCCATCGTGCGTCCGGCCACGGAGGCCGATCGGGCCCAGATCTCGCGCCACGAGCGGATGGCCCAAGAGGGGATGAGCTTCTGCCGGGAGCGGGCCAGGGCGCTCGGGCTGGAGTTAAAAATGGTGGAGGTCTACGCCTCGTTCATCAAGCGGGAACTCACGTTCGTCTATACATCCGAGGACCGGATTGATTTTCGCCAGCTGGTGCGAGAACTGGCCCGCCGGTTCGGCGGCCGGATCGAAATGCGGCACATCGGTGCGCGCGAGGAAGCCAAGCGGATTGGCGGCGTGGACTCCTGCGGCCTTACGTTGTGCTGCTCCGCCTTCATGACAGACTTCCGCCCCGTTAGCGTCAAGAAGGCGAGGCACCATGGCCAGGACCTGAGCATGAACGAGAACCGGCTCATCGGCATTTGCGGCCGTCTCAAGTGCTGCCTGATGTTCGAGGAAATGGAGGCGCGGGCCGCAGCCGCCGGGCAACCGTCTCGGCCGCCGCTGATTACCCCGACCAGACTGCCGACCGTGCAGCCCTCAGCCAAGCACTGATCGCTGAGAGCGTCCCCATGCTCCTGCTCGCCTGGCTCCATCTCGTCGCCGCCGTCCTCTGGATCGGGGGGATGTTGTTCCTCTCGCTCGCGCTGGTCCCCCTGCTGCGGCAGGATTCGTTCGCCTCCTCTTGTCGCCCCTTCTTCAAAGCCGTCGCCTTGCGCTTCCGCCGGCTCGTCTGGATGTGCATCCTGCTCTTGCTGGTCACCGGACCGCTGCTGCTCAGCCGGCACGTGGCCTCCCCGCTAGCCCCGATGACCTGGCCTCCGGTCGTGCAGGCCAAGCTGGCGCTGGTTGGTCTGTTGCTGCTCCTGACTCTGCTGCACGATGTCTGGATGGGCCCGAGGCTCGGGCCCATCCAGCAGCGCCCCGAAGAAACCCGATCTGCGTCGGAGCGAGCCCTGCTCCGATGGGCGCCCTGGATTCCACGCCTGTCCTTGTTGATCGCCCTCAGCATTCTCTACTGCGCTGCGATACTGGCACGGGAATGAGAAAGGGCGGGAGCGGCATAGGTCGTTCATGCGGACGTACGCACGGGGATCTTCCACGAGAACGACCTAGCAGCGCCGTCATTTCCGAGACCCCCAGTCGGTCTCGCCCGCTCGTTGATGCCGCAATGCCCTCTGACCGACCAAGAAATCAACGACTTGCCCGGTTATACGCGAATCTTGAGGCGCCCGACATGAACGGGCCGGACGATTCTTGCAACACGATGAATCCTTTTTTCGGATCTTGTCTCTCTTAGAGCCAAGCACAAGCGCCGAGGTTTTCACCCACTCACCAACAGGAGGCTGTAATGTCCACATCCGTTGCCGTCATCGGTGCCTTTGTCATAACCCTACTCGCCGGCGGGGCGGCCCAGGCTGAAGAAAAGAAGTCAAGCCCGGCGGAGGGGTTCAACATCCACGTCATGGCCCCGCACAAGTTCGAGGACGGGACCGTGCACGGCCCCTATCACCACTACTGCAAGGGGATTTCGCCCGAAGTCCTGCAATGTCTCCTCTTCGAATCCACCGATCCCAACGCCCTGCTCACCGACGTGGAGTACTTCATCGCCAAGCCGGTCTCCCGCGCCCACGTGCCGCTGAAGACCTGGAACAAGTACTACCACGACCATGAGGTCGAGATCGCCACGGGCCGGGTGCAGGTCCTGGACATGCCCGAGGCCCAGGCCAAGGAAGTGGCGGCAGCGGCGGCCCAAACCGACGGCATCATCTTCCACCTCTGGCCGGATGGAGCCAAGGCGCCGAACGGCGTGGTGGGCCACCCGCAATCCGTCGGGCACAAGCACAGAAAACCGGAAAAGACGGACAAGTAACCGACCACTGGGATCTCCGCGGGGAGGATGCTCGCCGCATCCTTCCCGTGAAAGGAGCCAGCGAAGCTGTGCATCGTTACCGGTTCCTTCTCCTCGCCGGCGCCTTCCTGCTCCAAGGACTCGATCCGACCTGGGGCGCGGACCGTGAAGTCCTGCGCCCCCGTGTCCCCTCGGATCAGATCGCCGCAGCCCGTTCCGTCACGAATCCCCTGTCGGCCACACCCGAGATGATCGAGAAGGGCAAGGCCCTGTTCAACGGCAAGGCCTTCTGCCGAGCTTGTCACGGAGCCGACGGCAAGGGCCTCGGGCCCGATCTCCAACTCAAGGGCCCCCTTCCGCGAAACTTCACCGACAAGGCCTGGCAAAAATCCCGGTCGGACGGCGAACTCATCTGGATTCTCAAGAACGGGAGTCCGGGCACGGACATGGCGTCGTTCATTCCGTTGGTCCTGACGGAAGAAGAAGCCTGGCAGGTGCTGCTCTATGTCAGGTCCTTCGGCCAACCCTGACGGTGTGAGAATCGGAAGGGCAGGATGGCGGGCCTGTCTTGTCGCCTGGGCGGCAACGCTCTTGTTGACGCCCCACGCCGAGGCAGCCGACTCCGGCTGGTCCGCCGTCGTCGAAGCCAAGACCTCCTACACGACGGACGTGTTTCAATACTCCGCCGCGCGCCGGTTGGCCCTGGGCGAAGACCCGAGCCAGCCGACCATCGTGCCGCTCGACAAACCGTCGGACGTCATCGTCGAGCCTTCCATCGAGGTGAAGCGGGCGCTCGCCACGAACTGGGGGAGAACGGAGCTGTCCGTGAAGGCCCACGGGTTTCTCTACACCGAACATTCCATCTTCAACCACGCCGAGTACCGGCTTCAGGCCAAGCAGGAACTGGACCGCGATACTACCTTGTTGCTTCGGTATCGGTATGTCCCGAATTTGTTCCTCGGACCGAATTTCTCGGTTCAGACCTCGCCCCGCTCGCTGCAGGAAGAACGGGTCACCTCGAACGGCTGGCGGGCCGAAGTCGAGCGGAAACTGTCCGAGGACTGGACCGTCGCCCTGATCGGCCGGTACGGGTTGCGGCTCTACAATCAAGCCTTTGCCGAGAGGGACACGACCTTCTACACCGGGGGGGGACAGGTCGGCTATCTCGCCGCGCCTTGGGCCAAGTTGACGCTGGCCTACCTCTATGAACGAGGTCTGGCCGACGGGCGCGGGAACCAGCAACTCAAGGATGACGTGTCCTACATCCAGAATTTCATTTCGTTTAACACGGAATTTCGCCTGGCCGACCCCCTGTTCCTTGATCTGACCTACGTCTTTCGGCTCACGGACTTCACCAGCACGATCATCGGCGACAGCCACCGCCAGCGGCAGGACGTGACGAACCAAGGGCGGGCGGAGCTGCGCTATGCAGCCACCAAGGCCCTGGCTTTGTCCTTGAGCGTCCAGCAGACGCAGCGGACCTCCACCGCGAGTTCGTCTGGCTTCAACGACACCATCACCTCAGTCGGCGCCCAGTACACCTTCTAGCCGGACGGCACACCCCCACTGTGGCATCCTGCGCCACAACAAAATTGAATCCTTGCCCTCTTTCTCTGCATCTAAGCCGGTAACGAGGATAGGCCCGTTCCAAACCTTGGAAGAGAAGGGCTTTCCCCCCTCGTCGCTCCGGCATCGTTCTGGCATAGGTTCCCGACCACCGCCGAGCAAGGAGGCCCCGGCATGAGTCTGACCGTTTCGTTCAAAGGCGGAACCAAGTTCGACATCGTCAGCGGGCGACATCGAATCGTCACCGACCAGCCGATTGAGGACGGCGGAACCGACGGGGGCATGAGTCCGGTGGAGTTGTTCGCCGGATCGCTGGCCGGCTGTGTCGGCTATTTCGTCGCCCGGTACTGTGCCCGACACGACATTCCCTCCGATGGTTTGACCATCGAGACGGATTGGTCCATGGCCGAGCAGCCCCATCGGGTCGGGTCCGTAGGCATGAGACTGCACCTCCCGGCGACCCTCACACCGACCCAGCAGGAACGGCTGCTCAAGGTCGCCCATGGCTGCACAGTCCACCAATCGCTGGCGGTCCCGCCCAAGGTTGCGATCACCTTGCTCACGACAGGTCAGCCATGACGAGCCACGAGGGTCCGGGCATCACCAGGCGTTCGCTGCTCGCCGGAGCGGCAGGGGGGCTGGCCCTGGCCTTGACGGGAGGCCGCCTCCCGTCTCCGGCCGAGGCGGCAGAGCCAGGGGCCGACGACCAAACCGCCGATCAACCGCTGATCACGCATGTGGCCCGTCCCCTCGATGCAGAAACTCCGTGCCAGGTCTTCACCCAATATCTGACGCCGAACGACCGGTTCTTCGTCCGCAGCCACTTCGGTCCTCCGGCTCTGGAATCGGTGGCCCCTTCCGTCTGGCGGCTGAGCGTCGCCGGATTGGTGGAACGGCCGCTCAGTCTGAGCCTGAACGACCTCTCGACATTCGACGAGATCACCGTCACGGCCGTGGTGCAGTGCAGCGGGAACGGGAGAGCGTTCCACAGCCCCAAAGCGCCAGGCGTACAGTGGGAACAGGGAGCGGTGGGCAACGCCAACTGGACCGGCGTCCGTCTGCGCGATGTGTTGCAACGAGCCGGGCTCAAAGCCCAGGCTCGGCACCTCCAATTGCAGGGAGCCGACCGGCCGGTGGTCGCTTCCGTCCCGCTCTTCACGCGCAGCATCCCCCTCAAGAAGGCGCTCCATCCCGACACGATCCTGGCCATGCGGATGAACGGAGCCCCGCTGCCGCTGCTGCACGGGGGACCCTTGCGCTTGATCACGCCGGGATGGATGGCGGACTCCTGCGTGAAATGGCTGACGGACCTGACCCTGCAGGAAGAGGAGGCCGGGGGCTACTACATGCAAACGGCCTATCGCTATCCGAGCCGTCCCGTCAAGCCGGGCGAGGTCATCGCGCCGCAAGACCTGAAGCCGGTGGAGGCCATGGTGGTCAAGTCGGTGATCGCCTTTCCGCAACAGGGAGCCATCCTATCTCCCGGCGCCATAATGGTCCAGGGAGTGGCCTGGACCGGAGAGGGACGGATCGTCACCGTGGAGGTCTCGACCGACGATGGCAAGACCTGGGAGCAAGCAAGACTCGTCGGCGACGAGGCCCCCTACGCCTGGCGTCAGTGGCGGTTCCTCTGGCGGACCAGGGGATCGGGCCGGCGGGCGATTCTCTGCCGCGCCACGGACGATCGCGGGCAGGTCCAGCCGATGGCCAGCCCCTGGAATCCCGGCGGCTTTCTCTGGAACGGCTGGGATCATGTGCAGGTGCAGGTCAGGGAGACATAGAGGTGAGGACGCGTTGGGGTCAACGAGCGGGCCGGCTCTTCCTGTTGCCCATCATCCTGCTGGGGCCGACGTGGCTCGCGACGGGACGAGCCGACGCACAGCCCGCGGATCAACAGGCGCAGCGGCTGCTCGCTTCCCGCTGTTCCGTCTGTCACAGCACCGATCTGATCCAACAACAGCGACTCCCGCGCGACCGTTGGGAGGCCACGGTCGACAAGATGGCCCATTGGGGGGCTCAACTGGACAAGGAAGAAGCAGCGCTGCTGACCGACTTTTTGGCAACCTATTTTCATCCGGAGGCGGGGCCGGTCGTGGTCCTGCCCGCCGCATCCCCACCAGTCCAAGCAGACCAGGAATCGGGCACCACGCCAGCGCCCGGCTGGGCCGCGGCTAGGGGCGCCGCCCTTTACAAGCAGAACTGCCTGCCCTGCCACGGAGAAGCAGGGAGCGGCGGCGTAGGGCCCAAGCTGGCGCGCAATCCCATCCTGACCCAGGCCGACCGGTTCCGAACGACGGTCAGCCAGGGGCGCGGCGCCATGCCGCCATGGGGAGCCATGCTGCGGCCCCAAGAGATCGCGGACATTCATGCGTGGTTGAATACGCTTCGGGATTAACAGCCATGCACGTTTTATTGTGGGAGGGAGAATGATGAAGACCAGCAGAGTCATAGCCCTGAGCCTGGTGTTGTTCGTGGGCTGCATCCTGGGACTTGTTCCGAAACCGCTGTTCGGCGGCGATCAAGAGCGGGCGAAAGAACTCATCCAGCAAACCTGCGTCCAATGTCACCGGCTCGAAGGTACAGCCGATTCACGCTTCAACCTGAAGGCGCCCGACCTGATCTGGGC
Source organism: Nitrospiraceae bacterium (assembly GCA_005799365.1). GTDB lineage: Bacteria > Nitrospirota > Nitrospiria > Nitrospirales > Nitrospiraceae > SYGV01. The sequence continues at coordinate 3,884 of SYGV01000082.1, read as the reverse complement.
CGGCAGCAAGTATCAACGGCCCTGGTTGATCCGATGGCTGACCGGCAAGGAGGCGCCGCTCTACGCCAAGGGCTATCGTTGGGACCAGGACCAGACGCCGGCCAAGCATCCGACGGTGACGCCGGCCGAGGCGGAGGCGATCGCCGATTACTTCGGCCAGCACAACAAAGACCCCCGGGTGAAAGTCGGCGCGTTCGACGTCTCGAAAGTCACCACGTTCGAGGCCTCCTTCGGCGGCATGGCCTACAAAGCCCATGCCTGCCTCGGCTGTCACGTGATCGAAGAGAACGGGAAGATTATCGGCGGCCCGCAGAGCGCCTCGCTCGTTTCGGCCGGCCAGCGCTACAACCAGGACTGGCTCTTCCGCTTCGGGCAAAACCCACAAGACTTCGTGCCCCACAGCGGGGAGTTTCTGGCGGACGCCACCGAGCCCCAACTGCGCGCGGTGATCGGGTTCCTCATGGTGCAGGGCGTGAAAGACTTCCCATACTACGAGCCCTGGACGAGTCCGGAGTTCGGGACGGCCAGCGTGGGCCGAGGCAAAGTCATCTACAAGGAATATTGTTCGCAATGCCACGGAGCGACCGGAAAAGGCGACGGGCCGGCTGCCTCCGGTCTGGAACCGAAACCGGCGATCCACGCCAACATTCCCTTCGACAAGGTGCCGATCGACTATTTGTACAACGTGATCAACCACGGGGGCGCGGCGATGGGCAAGTCGCCGAATATGCCCTACTGGGGGCTGACCATCGGGCAGCAGGGCGTGGCCGACGTGATGGCCTATCTGAAGGCGACATTCAAGGGCGGGGCTGAGGTGGCCCAGGTTTCGCCGGGCGGAAGCCCGTCCGGCGTCTGCCCGCAACCCCGCAAGACCGTCAAGGCGCCGGAGGAATTCCTGGAAAAAACCAATCCGCTTCCCGCCTCCGCTGGCGCCATCAACGCGGGAAAGATCCTGTTCCTCCAAACCGCGCAGCCGGTTGCCTGCGCCATGTGCCACGGCAACGAGGGGAACGGGCAGGGGTTCATGGGCGCGGCGCTGATGCCGCCGCCGCGCAACTTCACCTGCGGCAAGACGATGAAGGAGCTTCCGGACGGGCAACTGTTCTGGATCATCAAGAACGGCTCGCCGGGCACGGGAATGATGTCGTTCGCCGGCCTGTCCGACGAGCAGGTCTGGCAGCTCATTCGCTACATTCGGTCTCTCACAAAATGAGCCATCCGCCTTCAGCGGTCAGCAAGGAGCTGATGGCTGAAAGCTTCTTCAATCCACTACCAAACGTTGCAGGCAGACATTTGTCTGGTCCAGTCTCTTCAACCGTTTGGCCGATCGACCCGCAACCCGCCGTTTCCTTACCTTCCACCGAGAGTCGATCTGTCCCGTGACCCCGAGCTTGCGACCGGCCTCGGCAATTCCGAGGCCCGTACCCGTCTCAATCTCAAGCGTACGCAGATGGCCGATACTCTCTTCGGCCGTATACTGTTTCCGTGCCATACCCAATCTTTTCGTCAACCGGAAATCCTCACTCCGGACCTGACCTGGTTTAAAGGGGGCAGACCATTGGGATGAAGCGCAGTTGATGCCTAAAAATAGTTGGAATAACGGGGTCGTGTGTGAGGGCTTAGGCACATATCAGGGCGTGCATTCGGCTGGCCTTGGCGGCCCGTCAGCACTTCGGTCCGGTGGAGGTCAGGTACCGGATGGCCAGGCCCGTGAGCGATTTGACCGTGACGTCATGGGGCGCGGCTCTCCGGCCGCTCTGTCCGGCCATCACGGGCGGACCAAGGTGCGGCCTCATCGTCGGTCCATGGGTCGCCTCGTGCTTGCTCTCTTTCCTGGCCGGCCCGAAGACCACCGCATCCGCGCCCAACGCCGCCCCCTTCTCCAAGATCTTCTCCTGCATGGTCGAGAAGCCGGCATCGGAATCGTCCACGCTCAGTTCGGCGAGGTCGAGGTGCGGGCATTTGGGCGTGGATTGGAGCACCTCCACCTCCTGGACGGACCGCTTGGCCGGAAACTGCTGGTTCGTCATGCGGACGACATCCACCGTCGTACAGCCGGCAAGGCAGAAGCCGAGCGCCAGAGCTGGCCACCGCCCTCTTGCCGGAGACCCGCTCCTCCCGTTCACGCGAGGACCTCCCCGTCCTGCGGCAGAGCTTCGAGCCGGCGCAAGAGGACGTCGACGCCCGAGGCCTGCAGGAGCAGGCGGCTCCCGTGATTGGCTGCCCGATAGCCGTAGCGGAAGCGACAGCGCAGACGCTTGGTCGCGACAAAAGACAAGAACCGGATTCCCATCACGGCGCCTCCTCTCCATTTCCATTGCCCGTCTTCACTCTTTTCCTACCACTTATACCACCGCCGGCCGCGTGGCGAAAGAGAGGCATCTATGCTTTTGTGACGGCATTTCGTCTCCGCGACGCGGGCTGCTTTGTCTCGACCGACCCGCATGCATCCTGTCACGGGAGGCGGCATCTACATCTATCGGGGATGCGGCCGTGCCGAGGATGCGCGCCGCCGGTTTGGCCCCCTGCCGCCACACGGCCCTGGAAGCGGATAGGGGTCATGTTGCCGGAACAGCACAAGTTCCGTGCCACGGCAGCCGACCGATATCCCCTGGCAGCCGGACGAATTAGCTTGTGAATCAAGCCGCTGGAAACCGAGATCAACGGCAGGCGATCAATACGGCTGGCTTTGCCACAAGGCCGGTTAGCCCTCTGGGGCAAAACTCCCCAGGTCAGGTTTTCTGCTGGGCTTTCTCGATCTTGGCCCAGGAGTCGCGGAGCGAGACGGTCCGGTTGAAGATGAGCTTGCTCGGAGAGGAATCCGTATCCACGCAGAAGTAGCCCTGCCGCTCGAATTGATAGCGGCTTCCCGGCGCGGCCGAGGCCAGGCTTGGCTCGACCTTGCAACCGGTGAGGACCTGCAACGAATGGGGATTGAGCTGTGTCGTGAAGTCGCCGGCGCCCTCCGTCGGTTGTGAGAGCAGGTGTTCGTACAGCCGGACCTCGGCCTCCTGCGCCTGGACAGCCGAGACCCAGTGGATCGTGCTCTTCACTTTACGCTGCGCCTGGGGGCCGCCGCTGCGCGTCTCCGGGTCGTAGGTACAGTGCACTTCCACGACCTCGCCGCTCGTCGGGTCTTTGACGACATCGACGCATTGAATGATGTAGCCGTACCGCAGGCGGACTTCGCGGCCCGGCGTGAGGCGGAAATACTTGGGCGGAGGGACTTCGCGAAAATCATCCTGCTCGATGTACAAGGTCCGAGAGAAGGGCACCGTTCTGACGCCCGCGCTCGGATCTTCCGGGTTGTTCACCGCGTCCAACTGCTCGACCTGCCCCTCCGGATAGTTATCGATGACGATTTTGAGCGGCCGCAGCACGCCCATCACGCGCGACGCACGCCGGTTCAAGTCCTCGCGGATGAAATGCTCCAGCAACGCCATCTCCACCACGCCGTCCCGTTTCGCCACCCCGATGTGCTCGCAAAAGGCCCGGATCGCCTCCGGCGTATAGCCGCGGCGGCGCAGACCTTGGAGCGTCGGCAGGCGCGGATCGTCCCAGCCGGACACGAGCCGTTTCTCGACGAGCGCCAGCAGCTTGCGCTTGCTCATGACCGTATGGCTCAGGTTCAACCGGGCGAACTCGATCTGCTGCGGATGGCAGGGCACGCCGGCCTGCTCGACCACCCAATCGTAGAGAGGACGGTGGTCTTCGAATTCCAGGGTGCAGATCGAATGGGTGATCCCCTCGATGGCATCCGAGAGGGGATGGGCATAGTCGTAGTTCGGGTAGAGGCACCATTGGTCGCCGGTCCGGTGATGGGCTGCGTGCCGGATGCGGTAGAGGGCCGGGTCCCGCAGATTGATGTTGGGCGAAGCCATGTC
>SYGV01000081.1 GCA_005799365.1 Nitrospiraceae bacterium | reverse complement strand
GCCGTCCTTCTCGAAGTTCTTGTAGAGGACTTCCATGGAGGGCATCTCTTCGCGGCAGGGTTTGCACCAGGTGGCCCAGAAATTCAGGAAGACCACCTTCCCGCGGAAGTCCGACAAACGGACCGGCTTCTCGTCCAGGCCTGGTAGTTCGAAGTCCGGCGCCACCTTCCCCACGGTCAGCGGCTCATACTTGGCGCTCTGCATCCAGACGACGCCGAAGGCCAGCGCCAGGATGGCGATGGCCGCCACGCCGATGAGCAGGCGCGAGACGCCTTTGGGTTGCGCCTGGGGAGCAGTGCTTGTCAGGGACTCTTCAGCCATTGTTTCACTCAAGAGCTAATGGCTTATGGCATATAGCGGGAGAGGCCTCGGACTCCCCTGCAGTTCTTGCCATATGCTATCAGCTCCTCTCCCATTACGCATACGCGTGCAATCCCGACAAGAGAAAATTCACGCCCCAGAAACAGAAAATCACCATCAGGAACCCGAACACGGCATAGACGGCGGCGCGATGCCCCTCCCACCCATGCGTCATCCGCGCATGAATGTAGGCGCCGTAGATCAGCCAGACGATCAGCGACCAAGTTTCCTTCGGGTCCCAGCTCCAGTACCCGCCCCAGGCGTAGTTCGCCCACATGGCGCCGAGGATGATGCCGAACGCTAGCAGAGGGAACCCGACCATGATGGCCTTGTAGCCCAGCTCGTCGATGGTCTCCAGATCCGGCAGCGCCGCCACGAAGTTCGACCGGCTGCCGCGCCGATCGGCCCGCTCCTTCACCAGGTACATGAGCCCCAAGCCGCCCGCCATGGCGAAGGCGGCGTAGCTGGTGAGCGTGACCGACACGTGGATATAGATCCAGTAGCTGTTCAGCGCCGGCACCAACGGCTCGGCCGTTTGGTAGCGATAGGGCAGCAGCGAGGCGGCGCCCATCGCGATGAACCCGATCCCGACCACGAAGGCCCCGATTGCCTTGATGCGGTACCGGAACTCCAGCAGCACATAGCCCAGGATGATGGCCCAGGACACGTAGGCCATGGCCTCGAACTGGTTGGACCAGGGGGCAAACGTGCCGGACAATTGCATCCGCTCGTAGGCGCGGGTGCCGAGCGCCAGCGTGTTCACCACCCAGCCGAAGATCGTCACGATCGTGGCGACCTGGCCGATCTGCACGGCCCAGGGACTGTCCTCCTCCCCGAATCCGGGGTGGCCGGCCGGGGCCAGTTGCATCCCGGGACGCTTCGCGAGCACGTAGCCCACGTAAAGCCCTAGGGCCGCCAGGTACAGCCAGAAGGTCATGTCGAACAAAAATAACGAGCGCAGCATATCGAACCTCCCGAGCAAGCAGTCATCTGTTTTCAGTGCTCAGTTTTCTGAAACTGCCTACTGAATACTGACACCTGCCAACTCATGTCTCTATCGTCTTGATCTTCTCTGTCAGCTTCCGAAACTCCTTCTGAAAATCGATCTGGCTCTTGTGGGTGCTGCCGCCGATGTGCACCGTCACCCCTCCCTCGCGGGGAATCACCTTCGCCCAGAGCCGCCGGTGGTAGATGAAGGAGGAAAGGGTGATGCCGACGACGATCATCGTCGAGCCGATCCAGACGATGTTCACGCCCGGGTCCTTGGTAATCTGCAGGCCCGTGAACTTCTTCGGCTGGTAGCCCGCCAGCTCGAACCGGTACTTGCTGTCCTTGATGTCGAACAGGTCCGGGTAGTTGTAGAAGATCCAGGGCGTGGCCTGCACCGTGGCGGCCTTCGGGGTCGGCTGTTCGGTGATGGTCAACTTGATCGCCGGGTTCGCATGTTCCACCGTCTTGGAGAAGACCTTCTTCTCGGACGAATTGAACCCGAAGTCCGCCACGAAATCCGTCACCGCCAGCTTCAAGCCCAGATTGTCCACGCTCTTTTCCTTGTTCCATTCCAGGTCCACGGTGCCCACGACCTTATCCGTGTCCTTGCCCTTGATGTTCAGGCGCGCCACCTCCACCCGGTCCCAGGCATCGCCGTAGCTGGACTGGTAGAACCAGATGCCCTTGTAGACCAGGGGATCGTTGACCGAGATGGTCTTGGTCAGCTGCTCCGTGCCGCCCTCCAAGACCGTCAGCGTGCTGTTGTAGGACTTCACCGAACCGTTCGGGTGGTAGTCGATCCAGAACTTGTCCACCTTCAGGTCGAAGTTCCCTTTGGGGATGTGATAGGTCTGCCCTTCCAGACAGACGCCGAACTCCTGGAACCCCCAATAGCTGCCGATCAGGCCTCCCAGCACGATCACGGTCGCGCTCAGGTGCGCCATGTGCGCGCCCACGCGCCCCATGACCCCCTTCGTGCCGTAGAGCGTCGCCTCGTTCGCATCATTTTTCGCCAGGACGCGGTAGCCCTTCTCCGCCAACATCTGCACGATCCCCTCGGCGACCCCTTCCTTGGAGCCGGCGACGGGAATCTCGGCCTGGTGCTTCATCCCCTTGATGAAGGGCAGGGCCACATTCACCTTGTCCTGCTGCATGGACCGCCAGACGGCGGGAAAGCGCTTGTGGAAACAGGTCAGGGAATTGATGCAGAGGAGGCCCAGGAGACCGGTGAACCACCAGGTATGATAGACGTCCGTGAAACCCAGGCGCAGGAACCAGCGGTAGGCCTCTTCTCCATATTCCTTAATGTAGGCCTCGGGACGCTCGTTCTGCTGGATGACCGTGCCGATGGTGGCCATCATGGCGAGCACCAGGAACAGGAACATCGCCAGCTTGATCGAAGCGAACAGCTCGACCAGCTCGGCCGACAGCTCGTTCCATCCCAAACCGGGGCTTGATTTTCGCGTGGCCCCCTGCTCAACGACGGCGGGTTGCTCCCCGTTCATAAATCCCCTCGATGGCTATCGCGTCTGCGTCACGGGCGTGGGGATGATTGTACCATCGCTCGGACTGCGGGCGCATGCTAAATCAGCACGAAACCTCGCGGATTTCGAGGCGACGGATGGATGTTGGAGGGGACGTCCCCCTGCCTCCAGAAGACTCAGAAACACTCCCGAACTTCTCGCCCAGTCTGCGAAAGGCAGGCTATCTTACAAGCCGTTTTCGAAGCCTGTCAAGCAAGCAGCCAGCGCGCTCCGACCGGACGGCGCTGCGAGTCCGCATGGCGTGCTCATGTTGTTTTCATTGACATTGCCGAGCTTCTGGGTTATAGATTTGGGCTTCGAATCAAGGGATTCGTGATCCGTGTGCCTGCCCGCAGCCTGCTGCGCGTGGCCCCGAGCCAGCCACAGTATTCGCGAGCACATCCATCATCATACAGCACGAGGGAGCAATGAGCCGAAACAACTATTTGTTCACGTCCGAATCGGTCACGGAAGGCCATCCGGACAAGATCGCCGATCAGATTTCAGACGGCATCCTGGATGCCATCATCGCGAAAGACAAGCATTGCCGGGTCGCCTGTGAGACGATCCTGACCACCGGCATCGCCTTCGTGGCCGGCGAAATCTCCACCAAGGCCTACGTCGAGATTCCGGACATCATCCGGGACGTCATCAAGGACGTCGGCTACACGGACGCCACGTGGGGATTCGACTACCACACCTGCTCGGTGTTGACCTCGATCCACCAGCAGTCCGGCGACATCGCCATGGGCGTAGACACGGGCGGCGCCGGCGACCAGGGCCTCATGTTCGGCTACGCTTCCAACGAGACGACCGAACTGATGCCCATGCCGATCGTTCTGGCCCACAAGCTCACCCGCCGCCTGGCGGAGGTGCGGAAGAAGAACATCCTCCCCTGGGTCCGGCCGGACGGCAAATCCCAGGTCACTATCGAGTACCGGGACGGCAAGCCAGTCCGGATCGACACGATCGTCGTCTCCACCCAGCACAGCCCGAACGTCACCAGCAAGCAGATCGAGCGGGACATCATCGAAAAAGTCATCAAGCCGGTCATGCCCAAACGGATCTTCGATCCGGTCAGCGTGAAGTTCTACATCAACCCGACCGGCCGCTTCGTGACCGGCGGCCCCATGGGCGACACGGGGCTCACCGGCCGCGAGTTCATCGTGGGCACCGACGGCGGCGTGGGCTCCCACGGAGGCGGGGCCTTCTCCGGCAAGGACCCGAGCAAGGTGGACCGCTCGGCCTCCTACATGGCCCGCTACATCGCCAAGAACATCGTGGCGGCTGGGCTGGCCGACAAGTGCGAAGTGCAGCTCGCCTATGCGATCGGCGTGGCCGACCCCGTCTCCATCCTGATCCACGGCAAGGACACGGAGAAGGTGGACCTGGAGATCATCGACAAGCTGGTGCGCCGGCACTTCCCGATGACGCCGCGCGGCATCATCGAACACCTGAAGTTGCGGCGCCCCATCTACCGGCAGACGGCAGCCTACGGCCACTTCGGCCGGAACGAACCGGGCTTCACCTGGGACAAGACCGACAAGGCCGCGATCCTGAAACGGGAAGCGGGCCTGTAAGCAGACCCGCGAGCGAACGTACGAAGGGGGACGGGTTCTCCAATCCGTCCCCCTTTTGCTGACCGCCCATCACCGATCACTCATCACACATCACCGGAGGCACCGTGGATTACGACGTGAAAGACATCAAGTTGGCGGACCAGGGCAAACTCAAGATCGAATGGGCCGAGGCCACCATGCCCGTGCTCCGGCTAATCAAGAAACGGTTCCAGAAGGAGAAACCGCTCAAGGGCATGCGGGTCACCGCCTGCCTGCACGTCACCACGGAGACGGCCAACCTGGCCATCACGCTCAAGGCCGGCGGCGCGGACGTGCGCCTCTGCGCCTCCAACCCGCTCAGCACGCAGGACGACGTGGCGGCGGCGCTGGTCCAGCACGAAGACATCCCGACTTTCGCCATCAAGGGCGAGGACAACACGACCTACTACAAGCACATCGAGTCCGCCGTCGAGCACCGGCCGCAGGTCACGATGGACGACGGGGCCGACGTGGTCTCGCTCATCCACAGCAAGCGCAAGGACCTGCTCAAGTACGTCATCGGCGGCACGGAGGAGACCACCACCGGCGTCATCCGCCTCCGCTCCATGGCAAACCGCAAGGTCCTCAAGTTCCCGGTCATCTCGGTGAACGACGCCGAGACCAAGCACCTCTTCGACAACCGTTACGGCACGGGCCAGTCCACCATCGACGGCATCATCCGCGGGACGAACCGCCTAGTCTGCGGCTCGGTCTTCGTCGTAGCCGGCTACGGCTGGTGCGGGCGCGGCGTGGCCATGAGGGCCAAGGGCCTGGGCGCCGACGTGGTCGTGACCGAAGTGGATTCGGTCAAGGCGCTGGAAGCGGTCATGGACGGGTTCCGGGTCATGCCGATGGCCGAGGCGGTCAAGATCGGCGACTTCTTCGTGACCGTCACCGGCAACCTGAAGGTGATCCGCGGGGAGCACTTCGCGGCCATGAAGGACGGGGCCATCGTGAGCAACTCGGGCCACTTCAACGTGGAGCTGGACATCCCGGCGCTGGAAAAGCTGAGCCGGAAGCGCCTCATGGTCCGGCCCGGGGTCGAGCAATTCACGCTCAGGAACGGACGGCGCGTGAGCCTGCTGGGCGAGGGGCGGCTGGTGAATCTGGCACTGGCGGAGGGCCACCCGTCGAGCGTGATGGACATGAGCTTCGCGAACCAGGCCCTGGGCGCTGAGTACATCGTGAAGAACCACAAGATGCTGGAGAAGCAGGTCTATCCGGTGCCGCCGGTGATCGATAAAGAGATCGCGCGGTTGAAGCTGGTGGGGATGGGCATCAACGTGGATAAGCTGACCAAAGAACAGGAGAAGTACTTGGCGTCGTGGGAGATGGGCACGTAAACAGCCGATCGCATCGGTTGCAAGTTGAAGGGCCGCTGAGTCACAAGCTCAGCGGCCCTTTTTAATTAGATGGGCTGCAACCTTTTCCTGGCCGGAACCTCAGATGCACTCGATAAGGGTTAGCGAGCGTCGGTCATAAGATCAGCGATGCACATTTACGAGCTACGGCGGGAGGCTGGGCTGGCGGAGGGTGGGTCGCTCAGGGGACGCGATAATGCGTCCACACCGTCACGGCTATTGAAATCCTACTGTTGGCCGGTCGCCTCATCGGAATAGAAGAGCCAGGCAACCGGCACCCTCTCGGCCACCACACGCCTCATTCCCGCCTTCGCGCCCCAACCCTCCCATCTATCGCACTGACGCCATCGGCAGTTCCCGCGAGCCTTCCGCCTCCTGCTGAATACGGAGCCGTTCGGCCCTCGATTCCTGCAGCACCTTGTCCAGCACCTCGTCGGTAAGCTGCGTGAAGCTGGCCGCCTGATCCTTCATGGCGCCATGTTCGACGGCGCGCGACAAGACCTCGGCCTTGGTCGCGCCCTTCTTCTGCCCGAGGAAGGGCTTGACGATGAGATAGGCCACGTCGAGCACCGGCATAAAGCGGAGGAACCGGCGGAGCAGCCGGAAGGTTTGCACCGGATAGTGCAGCACCTTGTAGACAAACAGCTTGCGCAACCCGGCCTGGCGCTCGTCGTTGATCACCGGACCGGGCAGGCAGGTGGGATCGATCTCCGAACACTTGAAATACTTGTACCAGTCCGTCTGTTCGCTGACTAGGCCCCGCTTCACATATTCCTGCCAGAGCGGCGTGCCGCGGTAGACGCAAAGCCGGTTGAATCCGAAGGTGTCCAAGGGGAGCTTCGCCGCTAGGTCGAAGGTGGCCTGCATGTCCTCCACCGTCTCGTCCGGGTTGCCGACCGTGAAGAACCCGTGCACGATCTCGATGCCCGCCTGTTTGGCGTTAACCACCGCAGTCTCCACTTCTTTCAGTGTCTGTTCCTTTTTCAGCCGATCCAGGATCTTCTGGCTCCCGCTCTCGACGCCGAACATGAGCGTGCGGCAATGGGCCTTGGCCATGGCTGGGAACAGGTGCTGGGCCACCGAATCCACCCGGCCCTCGCAGCCCCACTGAATGGTAATGCCGTTGTCCACCACGCCTTTGCAGATCGCCTCGATGCGCTTGGGCTGCAACAGGAAATGGTCGTCCACGAAATAGACCGACCCGTAGCCCGATTCCTGGAGATGTTTGAATTCTTCCGTGACGTGCTGCGGGCTCCGGGAGCGCCATTTGCCCTCGTTGAAGATCGGAATGTCGCAGAACACGCAGGGCCAGGGGCAGCCCCGCGACGTCTGCATGGTCGTGAACCGCTCCATCGACAGGACCGCGGGGACATCCAATGGCATGGACTCGACGAAGTCCAGCTCCAGACTATCCCGGTCCGGAAAAGGCCATTGGTCGAGGTTCCGCTCCATGGTCCGGTTGGCGTTGCTGACGACCCGGCCGTCCTTGGCCCAGGTGAGCCCGCCGACGGCCTGCGGATCGTCCAGGCGTTCGAGGAGGTCGAGGATGAGCTGCTCGCCGTCGCCGCGGCACACGAAGTCCACTTCGGGACATTGCAGTTTGACGAGCGAGGCGTTGAGGCTGGCAAACACGCCGCCGAAGGCCAGCTTCACCTGTTGGTTGGCCGCCCGAATCTGGCGCGCGAGGATCTTGGCATAGGGATAGCTGGTCGTGCTGAGAAAACTCAGGCCGATGAGGGCCGGCTGTCGTTGTTTGATGGCCTCGAGGATCACGTCGTTCGGCGTGTCTGGATTGGCCTGGTCGAACATCACGCATTCATGGCCGGCGCGTTTGAGCACCGAGGACAGCGACATGATGCCGATGGGGGGGAACCCCATGACCCGGATACGTCCGTTCTTGGCGCGGGTTTTAGCCGGCAAGGCGTAGAACTGGGGATCGCGGACGTGGATCAGGAATACCAACATAGGGCTATCCTTTCCGGGCCTGGGACCCGGCGGTGAAAATCAAGCCTCCTCTCCTGAGCAGAAGCAAGTATGCGGACGATGGGCCAGGATGGAGGCCTTTTTACAGACGGTCGGTTTGAAAGATGCCGACGGGCCCAGGGAAAAAAGACCACAAGGTCCTACCTGCGCAGACCCGGGAAGGCAGATAGTGGAGGGACCGTTCCTATGGGCGTTGGAAGTGTATCACGGTCATGAGGGGGATGAAAGAAGAATGCTTGCGCCATCGTGCAGACACTCAGGTCACAAAGCCCCTGTGCGACTGACGGCACCAATAGGGATTCAGAGCGATCGAGGGACTGTCCGTGGATCGTCGGCCTATCCCGTGAGACGCGGACACATCCGCACTGAACAGCGATCCGGCCAGGATCTGGGGCAGGTTCGCGCAGACAAAGGGCCAGCGGATTATCGTCCCAGGGCTGCCTGGACCGTGGCTCCGATTTCGGCTGGATTGCGGCAGACACGCACCCCGGCCGCCTCGAGCGTCTTCATTTTTTCCGAGGCGGTGCCCTTGCCTCCGCTGATGATCGCCCCGGCATGGCCCATGCGACGCCCCGGAGGCGCCGTGATGCCGGCGATGAAACTAACCACCGGCTTGCGCACATGCTGCTTGATGAAGTCGGCGGCCTTTTCCTCCGCATCGCCGCCGATTTCGCCGATCATCACGATGGCCTCGGTCTCCGGATCTTTCTCGAAGAGGGCCAGCACGTCCACAAAGTTCGTCCCGTTCACCGGATCTCCGCCGATCCCGACGCAGGTGGTCTCGCCCAATCCCAGGTTGGTGAGCTGGTTGACCGCTTCGTAGGTCAGGGTGCCGCTGCGGGAAACCACGCCGACGCGGCCCTTCTTATGGATGAATCCGGGCATGATGCCGATCTTGCACTCGTCCGCAGTGATGACGCCCGGGCAGTTGGGCCCGATCAGCCTGGTGTCCCGGCCGCGCAGCGCCCGCTTGGCCCGCACCATGTCGTTCACCGGAATCCCCTCGGGGATGCAGATGATGAGCTTGATGCCCGCATCGGCGGCTTCGAGAATCGCATCGGCGGCGAAGGGTGGGGGCACGAAGATCAAGGACGTATCACACTCCGTCTTCTTCACCGCGTCCCGCACCGTGTTGAACACCGGAATGCCTTCGACTTCCTGCCCGGCCTTGCCCGGCGTGACGCCCGCCACCACCTGGGTTCCGTAGGCCTTGCACTGGGTCGCGTGGAAGGACCCTTCCTTGCCGGTAATCCCCTGCACCACCACCCGCGTATGCTTGTTGACGAGAATGCTCATGTCAGTGCCCCGCCTCCCCGGCAGCCGCCCGTTTCTTGCGCGCCTTGCCCGTCATCGCCACGATCTTTTGCGCCGCTTCCCACAAATCGTTGGCCACGTCCAACTTCAGCCCCGACTCCTTGAGCAGCTTGCGGCCCTCCTCCGCGTTGGTCCCCTGTAACCGGATGACCAACGGCACGTCGATCTGCACTTCTTTCGCCGCTTCGATGACGCCGTGGGCGATCCGCTCGCAGCGCACGATGCAGCCGAAGATGTTGATAAAGATGCCCTTGACGTTCTTGTCCTTGAGCAAGATCCGGAAACCAGCCGCAACG
>SYGV01000080.1 GCA_005799365.1 Nitrospiraceae bacterium | reverse complement strand
GCTCCGCGGCCGCGCCGGCCGCCAGGGCGATCAGGGCTCCTCCCGTTTCTATCTCTCGCTGCAAGACGACCTGCTGCGCATCTTCGCCTCCGAGCGCATCTCCAACCTCATGCTCAAGCTCGGCATGGAGGAGGGGGTGCCCATCGAGCATGGGATGGTCACCAAGGCCATCGAAAACGCGCAGAAGAAAGTCGAGGCGCACAACTTCGAAATCCGCAAACAGCTCCTCGAATACGACGACGTGATGAACAAGCAGCGCGAGGTCATCTACCAGCACCGCCGCGCCATCCTCACCGGCGAGAACCTCTCCGAAGAGGTCGCGCAGATGATGGCGGAGGTGATCGGCGGGCTGGTGGATGTCTACTGCCCGGCGGAGCAGTATCCGGAGGAGTGGGACTTCGCCGGCCTCGCCGAGGCCCTGCAGGCCCAGTTCGGTCTGGACTTGTTCCATCAGCACCCGGACGCGGCGGGCAACGGCGACACCCTGGACCTCAAGACGCTGGGCCGCGAAGCCCTGCTCGACGAACTGCGCGAGCGGGCGGAGCGGGCCTACAAGGCCAAGGAACAGGCGCTCGGCTCAGACCTGCTCCGGTACCTGGAAAAGATGCTCCTGCTGCAAGTGATCGACCATCATTGGAAAGACCACCTGCTGGGCATGGATCAGCTCCGGGACGGCATCGGCCTGCGCGGCTATGGGCAGAAGGACCCGCTGTTGGAGTACAAGCGCGAAGGCTTCGACATGTTCTCGGCCATGATGCAGCGCATTCAATCGGACGCGCTGGAGCGGCTGTTCCGCGTCCAGGCGGTCAAGGGCGAGATGCCCGAACCGCAGGCGGCACCGCCTCCGCCACCGCCAGTCCGACTGACCCTCAACCGGGGCGACGAACCGGCCGCGCCCCAGACCGCCCACCGAGCCGCCGACAAGGTCGGCCGCAACGATCCCGGCCCCTGCGGCTCCGGCAAAAAATACAAGAAGTGCCACGGACAGTGACAAAGGAGCCGCGGATGATTGCACAGGCACACAAGTACGTGACCAATGCAAGGGGGACAGCGCAAAGGAGTCTTGCTGAGCGTCGGCGAGTACAAGAAAATCCTCGCAGAGCTGGAAGAGCTGGCGGCGATACGGGCTTACGACATGGCCAAGGCCTCCGGCGAAAAACCCATCCCGTTTGATCACGCTCTCAAACAGATCAAACGGCGCAGGGGATGACCTATTCCGTTCAAATCCTCCGGCGAGCCCAGAAAGAACTCGGGCGCCTGCGACGTGACGTGTACAGATAAGCGCAGGTCCAGGGCAGTGCCAACCCTATGGGCAGCAGCCCTGGCGATCTTACTCCTGCTCCCGTCGTCAGTCTTCGCGCAAGCGCAACCGACCGTTCCGCTCTTCAACAACCTCGGCACCCTGCACCATCCGATCACGACCCAGTCCGACCTGGCGCAGCAATACTTCGACCAGGGACTCCGGCTCGTCTACGGGTTTAACCACGAAGAGGCGATCAACTCGTTTCAGGAAGCGGCGCGGCAGGACCCCCTGGCGGCGATGCCCCATTGGGGCATCGCGCTCGCGCTCGGCCCCAACGTCAACGCCGAGATGGACAAGACGCAGGAACGTCGGGCGGTGGAGGCTGTTCGCCAGGCCAAGGCCAGACTGGCCCAGGCCTCCCCGCAGGAACGGGCCTACATCGACGCCCTCGCGACACGCTATTCCCCCGACAAGAAGACCAACCGGAAAAAACTGGACCAGGCCTATGCCGACGCCATGCGCCAGGTCTCACGCCGGCTCCCGGACGATGCGGACGCAGCCGTCCTATTCGCGGAGGCGCTGATGGACAGCAGCCCCTGGGACTACTGGACGGCAGACAGTAAGCCCAAACCGGGGCTGGAGGAGATCGTCCCGACTTTGGAACAGATACTCGCCCGACATCCGGACCATCCGGGCGCCTGCCACTACTATATTCATGCGGTCGAGGCCTCTTCCCAGCCGGAGCGCGCCCTCCCCTGCGCGCAGCAACTGCCGAGTCAGATGCCCGGCGCCAGCCATCTAGTCCACATGCCCGCCCACATCTACATGCGGCTCGGCCGGTACCGGGAAGCCGTCGAACGCAACGCCGAGGCCTCGGACGTGGACCAAGCCTATCTGGATCGGCGCCGACTCACGGGCGACTATCCCCACGGCTACTATTTGCACAACATTCACTTTCTCTGGGCCGCCCTGCTCATGGAAGGCCGCAGCGCAGAGGCCAAGAGAGCGGCCCACCGGCTGGTCTCCACGATGCGGGAGGAGGACCCGGACAGAGTCGGCCGCCCGGATTTCTTTGCCGCCGCCCCCATGTTGACCCTCGTCCGCTTCGGACGCTGGGACGATCTCCTGCGCGAGCCGGCCCCGAGGCCGGAATGGCGGCTCGCCGTCGGGCTTTGGCACTATGCGCGGGGCCTGGCACTGGCCGCCACGGAGCGGTTCGGCGAAGCGGAGGCCGAGCAGGCCGGGACCCTGGAGAGCCTCAAGCTCCTCTCCAAACAGCGCGGGATCGAGGCGGAGACGGAACAGCAGGTGCTCAAGGTGGCGGCGCGGGTCGTCGAAGGAGAACTGGCGGCCAAGCGCCGGCAGTTCCCCGAAGCGATCCGGGCGCTCAAAGAAGCCGTGGTCTGGGAAGACAAACTCCGGTACAGCGAGCCCCCCCTCTGGACCATCCCGGCACGGCAGAACCTGGGCGCAGTCCTCCTGGCCGTCGGCCGGCCGATCGAAGCGGAAGGGGTCTACCGGGAAGATTTGAAGCGGAATCCCGAGAACGGCTGGTCGCTCTTCGGCCTCGCCCAAAGCCTGCGCGCGCAAGACAAGATGGAGGAGGCCAGGGCCGTGGAGGACCGCTTCCGGCAAGCCTGGACCCGCGCCGACGTCACGCTCGCCGAGTCACGGTTTTAGTCCGCATCCTGCTCGGCCAAGCAATTCCTCGCCCATCGTCATACCCCGAGCCTTCTCAGATCGAAGACCGAGGCCGGGCACCAACGTTGACGTCCGAGTGACAATCTTGTAGCATATCGTCACTCAAGAGGTGCCACCATGAAGTTCATTACGGTTCGGGATCTGCGCGGGCATCCGGGGCAAGTCTGGAGCAAACTGGCCCGCGAACGGGATGTGGTGCTCACGTCCAACGGCAAACCCATTGCCATTCTCTCGGCGGTGTCCGAAGAGACCCTGGAAGAATCGCTGGCTGCCGTAAGACGGGCGCGAGCCGTGTCTGCTGTGGAGAAGATGCAGTTGCGATCGCTGGAACAGGGCACGGACAAGCTGCCGCAGGACGAGATCGACGCCGAAGTTCGGGCCGCGCGCAAAGCCAGACGGAAGTGAAGATCGTCCTCGACACCAATGTCCCGGTGGCCGGACTGCTTTCGCCGTTCGGCCCTCCGGGCGAGATCGTCCGGATGGTCGCGGCCGGAACACTGACCCTCTGTGTCGATGCCCGCATCCTGACCGAGTATCACGACGTGCTGACCAAGCCCAAATTTCCGTTCGGAGCGGAACAGGTCCAAGCCCTGCTGGACCAGATCAAGGCGGAAGGGCATCCCGTTGCCAGCGCCCCCAGCCCCGACGAACTCCCCGACCCAACCGACCAGCCGTTTTTGGAAGTTGCGCTGGCAGGGCGAGCGGACTGCCTGATTACCGGGAACGCGAAGCACTTCCCTCCGAAAAAATGCCTGGGCATGCGCGTCCTCTCGCCGGGAGAATTCCTCGCCCACTATCGACGGGAAACGGGGAAGCGAACGCGTTAAGCGGAGGGGGGCGGAGTCTGTTCTGCCGTCGAACGGGAAAGCGACAGCCTGTTCTTCAGGATGTTCAAAAAGGCCGCCAGCGAGGCCGCAGGGAGTGAGGGCCCCGAGGCGTACCGGGGAAGTACGTTGAGGGGAACGAGCGACTGAGAACAAAGCTGGAGGTCTTTTTCAACATCCTGTTACAGCTCTTCCGGCGGCGGGATCGGCCCCGCCCACTGGCCCTTGGCCAGCTTCACTTCCTGAAACCCTCCGTCCGGCCACTGAAAACAGCCGGACGAATCCACTTCGACGATGAAGGGCTCCATATCGCCCGCTTCGCCGCGATACCAGTACCAGCCGACCCCAGCCGGCTTCTCTTCGGTCCATCTCAGCCCAGCCATCGTTTGCACCTCTCTTCGTGTCGCACTGTAGCACAGGTCAGCCGATCTCGATCACCGTCTGAATTTCCGGCGCGCCATATTCGGCCCGGCCGGTCAAGACCTCCAGATTCGGCAGCAACCACGCGCGGCCGGCCCCATGGCAATGGCCGCAGAGGACGGTGAGCTGCCGGTCTTGCCGCTTGGACATGATCTCCAACAGAACGTCCCCGACCGCCTTGCAAGTGAAGAACGGCGCCCAATTGTCGTCGGAGGTTTTCCCTTCATGCCAGCAGGCCTCGACGAAAGGCGGCACGTGAGTGAGCAGGATCACGCGCTCATGCGCATCCAGCGCCTGCAGCAGCACGCCCCTCAGATGGTCCGCTGCTTCGCCGCCGAGCCGATTGAGCCGCGCGAGCAGCTCGTCCCGGTCTAGGCCGCTCAGCTCGCGGATCAACCGATGGTCGTTAAGCCGGACCGTCGAGTTGGCATAGTCGCCCAGCCGTCCGTCGCCCCAGCCGTCATGGCCGACCAACCCGGTGGTGTCGGTCAGCTTCACGCAGCCGCATTGCGAGAGATAGGTCAAGCGGTTTTCGGCGCGGCAGAGATCGTCCATGACCTTGCGCACGGTCGGGATGGACCCCTGGTAGAAATCATGGTTGCCGAGGACGAAGTAGATGGGCCGCCGGATGTCCGCCGCCATGGTCTTGAGATACCACTCGACCGTATCCGCCTCGGCGATGTCGCCGCCGACCAGGACGATGTCCAGGCTCTCGACGCAAAGAGCCGCGCAAAAATCCTGCACCTGCGCGGCGTTCAGAAAATTCAAGTGTATGTCCGTGACCCAGGCTGCCCGCATCGTCCTGACCTCGCTCCCGCGTAATACCGCAGCATGATTTCCGGCTGCCTATGATGAACAGGCTCGGCCGTTCGGTCAACCGCGCTCTCCATGATATAGGCCTTTCGGCCTATTTTGACCATGGGCAATCCGAACTCAAAACTCCTACAAACCACTGGCGTTACAAGGTCTTTCCCCCTTGACTTGCCCTTCGTCCACCGGCTAATGTAGCACTCCCTTTGGACCTATACGGGGGAGTTTGTCTTGACGCAGCCTGCTGCCATCGGACATCCCGGCCTCGTCGCCGCCATTACGGAGGAGATCCGCGCCTCCGGCCCGATCCCGTTTGCCCGGTTCATGGAACTGGCCCTCTACCATCCGCAGTTCGGCTACTACACCCGTACAACCGACAGGAACGGCGACGAACGGATCGACTCTGAGCAAGGCTCCGAAGATCGCACCGGCCAAGGTCAAACCTGTGAAGACCGTATCGGATGGAACGGCGACTTCTATACCAGCAGCGACGTCCATCCGGTCATGGCCCAGGCCCTGGCCCGCCAAGTGCAGCAAGTGGACGAGGCGCTCGGCCGTCCCGATCCGTTGACCGTCATCGAAATGGGCGCCGGCAAAGGGTTCCTGGCCCGCGACTTCCTGGCCGCCTGCAAACAATTGCCCGGCGATTTCTTCCACCGCCTCCGATACGTCATCATCGAGCGGAGCCAGGCCATGAAGGCCTCGCAACGGCACCAATTAACCACCTGGCTCACCCCCCCGGCAACCGTGGCCTGGCTGGACGACCTGGCCCAACTGGAACCAAACAGCCTGGTGGGCGCCTTGCTCTCCAACGAGCTGGTGGATGCTTTTCCCGTGCACCGGATCACGATCGACCAGGGCCGGCCGAAGGAACTCTTCGTCGGCTGGGAAGACGGCCGGTTCGTCGAGCTGGCGCAACCCCTGTCCAACCAGGACCTACAACGGTATCTGCAGCGGCTCTCGTCCATCGACATCACGTTGCCCGAGGGCTACCGCACGGAGGTCAACCTCGCCGCCGTGGCCTGGATGAAGGACGTCGCGCGAGTGCTGGGGCGCGGGCTGGTCCTGACGATCGACTACGGACACACGGCCCAGGACCTCTACGGACCGGACCGGCGCAAGGGCACGCTGCTCTGTTACTATCATCAAATGGCCTCGGAAGATCCCTATACGCGCGTCGGCATGCAGGACATGACGGCCCACGTGGATTTCACCAGCCTGGCCACGGTCGGGGAAGAAGCGGGGCTCGCCACCACCGGCTTCACGAACCAGATGAGCTTTCTG
>SYGV01000005.1 GCA_005799365.1 Nitrospiraceae bacterium | reverse complement strand
CGGCTGACGTTGACGACGGCCCGGCGGGATGAGCCGGTGGGCACTAAATTAGTCCTCACGGGCGGGGTGACGGAGCGGCGGGAGGACGTGGCCGCGGCCCCCGGCACCCAGATCGAGGCGGCGGATCTGTTCTTCAATACGCCGGCGAGAAAAAAGTTCTTGAAAGCCGCGCCAACGGAGTTTTCGCACATCTGCCAGGTGATGCAACAGGCGGCGCTGGCCTGGCCGTTGATTCGGTTCCGGTTGCTGCACAACGGGCAGGAGGTGCTGGACTATCCGGCCGCCGCCTCCCTGCGCGACCGGCTGCTGCAACTCTACGGTCCGCGCTGGCTGGAGCAGGTGGTGGACGTGCGGGGCGAGGGGCCCGGCCTGTGTGTGACCGGCGTGACCGTGCACGGAGCCCAGGCGTGCGCCGGACGGACCCCGCAGGAACTCTTCGTCAATCGCCGCGCCGTCAAGAGTCCGACCGTGGCTCATGCGATCGCCGACGGGTACGGCTCCTTCCTGGTCAAGGGACGACATCCTCAATATGTCTTGTTCCTGGAGGTGGAGCCGGCGCGGGTGGATGTGAACGTGCATCCGGCGAAACGGGAGGTGCGGTTTGCCGATCAGGACCTGGTCCATCAAACGGTTCGGCGTGCGGTCCGGACGGCCCTGGGCGGCAGTCCGCAGGGCATCCAGCTTGACGGGCAGTCTCAGCAGCCGACCGACCGGGCCGCCGGAGGATCAACCGGTTGGACTGGAGCGGCAACCGGCTGGCAGACTCAGCCGGCCATGTTTCTGCGAAGGGAGGTCCGGCAGGCGACGACAGGCCTGGCGAACCCAACCGGGCAGGACGTAGCACCTCCCTTGCCGGGAGACGAACAGCTGGTTGTTCCGGGGATTGGAGAGGCCTCGCCCGGCTATTTGATCGAGGCGGCGAGCGAGGTGATCCCGCTGGGTCAGGTCAGCCGGACGTTTTTGGTCGCCCAGGTCGGTACGGAGCTGCAGGTGATCGATCAACATACGGCGCATGAGCGGGTGTTGTTCGAGCGTTTATGGCGGGCCTGGCTGGAACAATGCGTGGCGTCCCAGCCTCTGCTCATTGCGGAGCCGATCGAGGTGCCGCTTCAGGGCGCCATGCTGCTCACGCGACACCTGCCGGAGCTGGACAAGCTGGGGCTCTCCATCGAGCCCTTCGGGACCAGCGCCTTCGTAGTGCGGGCGGTGCCGGCCCAGCTGGCGCATCTGGACCATGCGGCGCTCGTGCAGGACTTGATCGAGGACCTGTCGGAATGGAATGCCGCCTCGTCGCTGGAGGCCAAGGTGCGGCCCATCCTGGCGACGCTGGCCTGTCACAGCGCGGTGCGAGCCGGCCGGGTGATGGCCCTGTCCGAGAGCAAGCGGTTGATCGAAGACTGGGTGCGCGAGGGACTGCCGATGACCTGCCCGCACGGGCGGCGGGTAGCGCTCCGGCTTCCCGCAGAGGAATTGGGAAAAATTTTTGGCCGCGCATGATCTTCAGCCAGTTTGCATGTTGAATGTTTAATTTGAATCAGTCGCCGTGACTCTCATTCACAATTCACAATTCACAATTCAACATTTTCGGGAGCGCAAGCCCCTGATTGTGATCGTGGGACCCACCGCTGTGGGCAAGAGCCGGGTCGGGATTCTGCTGGCCAAGGCCTTGGGCACGGAGGTCCTCACGGCCGATTCGCGCCAGGTCTTTCGCGGCATGGATATCGGCATGGACAAACCGACGGTGGCGGAGCGGCAGGGGGTGCCGCACCGGTTGATCGATCTGGTCGAGCCAGACCAGCCGTTCAACGTGGGGCTCTACCGCCGGCACGCGCTGGAAGAGATCGCGCGACTCCACGGAGCGGGGAAGCTTCCGTTGCTGGTCGGCGGGACCGGTCTCTATGTGCGCGCGCTGTTGCGGGGCCTGTGGGACGGGCCGGCGGCCGATTGGGCCTTGCGCCGGAAGCTGGAAGCCGAGGCGCTCGATCAGGGGATCGGCGCGCTCTACCAGGAACTGGCCCGCGTGGACCCGGCCTCGGCGCAGCGGCTGCATCCGCACGACCAGGTGAAGATCATCCGGGCGCTGGAAGTCTACCGGTTGTCCGGCCGTCCGCTCTCCGACGCGATTCACGAACATGCCTTCGGTGAATCGCCGTTTTCGTCGCTCGTGATCGGGCTGACGCGTGAACGGGCGGCGCTCTACCGGCTGGTTGACGCCAGGGTGGATGAGCAGTTGGCCAAGGGATTGCTGGAGGAAACGCGACGCCTGTTGGCCAAGGGGTATGACCGGCAGCTCGGGTCCATGAAGGGGCTCGGTTATCGGCAGATGGCCGGGTATCTGGCCGGCGACTATTCCTATGAGGAGGCGGTGCGCCTGCTCAAGCGGGACACACGCCATTTCGCCAAGCGGCAACTGACCTGGTTCCGCAAAGAACCGGGCCTGATCTGGTTGAGGATCGAAGAACGGGACACGGTCGAGGACGTGACGGTCCGCATCGTGGAGTTGGTCCATCGGTTCCTGGCCGACCAGGCCGAGGCGGTGAACAAAGAGGCGTCGCATAGGGTCGTGGCAACTTAGGAGGATAGACAAGAGTGGCACGCAAGCAGGCAGCACAAGCGAGAGCAACCATCGGCATCATCGGAGGCAGTGGCCTCTATGACATGGAGGGGCTGGAGCAAGTCCGCGAGGTAAAGGTCAACACGCCGTTCGGCAAGCCGTCCGACGCCATCATCCTCGGTCGGATCGACGGGCGCTCCGTGGCCTTTCTCTCCCGCCATGGACGGGGGCACCGCATCAGTCCGAGCGAAATCAACTACCGCGCCAACATCTATGCCATGAAATCGCTGGGGGTCACCCGGGTGATCGCCGTCAGCGCGGTGGGCAGCATGAAGGAATCGGTGCGGCCGGGCGACGTGTTGTTGCCGGATCAGTTCATCGACTTCACGAAACGCCGGATCGGCACTTTCTTCGATCGGGGCATCGTGG
>SYGV01000079.1 GCA_005799365.1 Nitrospiraceae bacterium | reverse complement strand
TCGCAGGCCTGCCCGATGACGATGGGGCCGGAGCCGATCAGGAGAATGGTCTTGATGTCGGTGCGTTTGGGCATGGAAAAATAGTTTTCAGTGATCAGTGGTCAGTCATCAGTTCTGGGCGGACGATTCGTTCTGAACTGAGAACTGAACACGGTGAACGGATTACTCCTTGCATCTCATCCCGGCATCGGCCCGATTTGCGGTTTGTAGATCGGCTTCGGAGCTGGCACGTCTTGAACCGGGACGGACCCGTCCGGCAGGCGATAGAAGCGCATGGCGTCCGGCAACCAAGCTTCGATCTGGTTGATACGGGTGGCGTCCGACGGATGGGTTGACAGGAACTCCGGGATCGCGTTTTGTGTGCGGAAACAGAGCTTGCCGATCATCTGCTTGGGACAGCCGCTCATCCGTTCCCAGAAGGGCACCGCGGCTCTCGGATCGTAGCCGGCCTGGGCCATCAGGCGAAGCCCCACGAAGTCCGCTTCCGATTCCTGCTTGCGATTGAAGGGCAAGGCCACGCCGACGCCGTAGGCGCTCTGGAGACCTTGCATAGCGGCTGGGTCAATGGCTCCGGCCGCTGAGGCCGCCATGGTGCCGATCTGCGCGATTTGCTCCAGGATGCCGCGGCTCATCCGTTCCGCGCCGTGACGTTGCAGCGCATGCGCGACCTCGTGCCCCATGACCGTCGCCAGCCCGTCGTCGTCGCGCGTCAACCGGAGAATGCCCGTGAAGACGGCGACTTTGCCGCCCGGCAAGGCAAAGGCATTGATCATGCGATCGTCCTGGATCACGGCGAATTCCCATTGGTACTCCGGCTTGCGGGCCGCCTCGGCGATACGCTGCCCCACCCGGTGGACCATTTCGTTGACCTCGGGGTTTTCGTTCAACTGCGTTCCCCGCAAAACCCCGCGGAAGGCCTGGACGCCCATTTCCATCTCGCGCTCCTCGGAGATGAAGATGAGCTGGTCGCGGGCCGTGCCCGGCGCGCGGACACAGCCGGCCAAGGATTCGAACAAGCCGAACGCGGCGCCGGCGCCCAGGGCCGTCCAGAGGCCGAACGCGCCGCGCGCACCCAGGCATAAGGCCGCGCGCCGTCCGATCGGCGTGGCCGCCAACCGATCCCAGGTGTCGGCGTGGGGCGAGACTCCTGTCTGTCGTTCCGCGTTCATCATTCGGCGTTCAACGTTGTCGGGCCGTCACGGCATCCAGAGATACATGAACTGGGGGGCGCCGCCGCGCACCAGTCCCATCAGATCGAAGCTCGACAGGGGGCCCCAGCCGGCGCTCCCGCTTGTCCCCATGAATTTCGCGTAGATGTTGGGGCGGTATTCGCCGGCCCGGCGGTACACCACCACTTTCGCCTCGGCCACGCCGGCTTGCTGCTTGGCCAGATCCACAGCGTCATCCAGATAGCCGATGCCGTCGACAAGCCCGAGCGCTTTGGCCTGTTCCCCCGAGTAGATGCGCCCGTCGGCCAGCTTGCGGATATGCTCGGCGGACAGGTTCGGCCGGCCTTCCTTCACGACGCTCAGGAACCGTTCGTAGAAGGAATCGATTACCGACTGGAAGATCGCCCGCTCGTCGGCCGTCATGGCCCTGAAGGGAGAGCCCATGTCTTTTTTCGGGCCGGACGTCACGGCCCTGGCTTCCAGGCCGATCTTGTCCAGCAGTCCGTGGGCGTCCATGGTAAGCATGATCACGCCGATACTCCCGGTGACGGTCGAGGGATGGACCAGGATCTTGTCCGCCGCCGCTGCCACGTAGTAGCCCCCCGAAGCGCCGATGTCCATGATCGAGGCGATGATTGGGACCTTGCGTTTCTCGCGGAAGACTTTCAGCTCATGGTACATGATGTCCGACGCCGTGACGGTGCCGCCCGGGCTGTTGATGCGCAGCACGATGGCGCTGACCGCCGGATCCTCGCTCGCGTGAGTCAGTTCTTCCTTCAGGCGGGCGACCAGGTTGGGCTGCTCCACGAGCCCGTCGCTATCCTGAGCGCTGATCAGGCCGGAGAGTTCGATGAGGAGCACCTTGGCTTTGCCGCTCCCGCCCACCTCTTCTTCCTTCAGCGGTCCGGTTCCGGGGAGCAGGTTGATCGTGATGCAGCCCGACAGCAACAGCAGGGCCGCGGCGATGGCCAGGCCGGGCGCCGCTCCGGCGCGACCGTTTGTGATTCCCTCAGGCATGGTGCGTCTCCATCATCTGGGCAAATTGGCGGAATAAATAGGCCGAGTCGTGCGGCCCGGGCGAGGCTTCCGGATGATACTGCAGCGACAGGACCGGATGGTCCAGGCAGGCCAGTCCCTCGACCGAGCCGTCGTTCAGGCTGAGGTGGCTGACGGTCACCCGTCCGAACTTCGTGTCCACCGTGGCTTCGGGCTTGGCCGGATCGAAGGGCCGGGGCAGTTGCACCGCGAAGTTGTGGTTTTGGGCGGTGATCTCGACTTTCCTGGTGCGCAGGTCCATCACTGGGTGGTTGCCGGCGTGGTGGCCGAAGGTCAACTTGTAGGTCTTGAGCCCCAACGCCAGCCCAAGAATCTGGTGGCCCAGGCAGATGCACAAGAGCGGGCGCCAGCCGATCAACTGCCGGAGCGATTCCGCCGCATAGGGCACGGCCTCAGGATCGCCGGGCCCGTTGGAGAACATGATCCCGTCGGGATGCATCGCCTTCACGGCCTCGGCCTTGGTCGAGGCCGGCACGACGGTGACGGCACAGCCGATGTCCACGAGCCGGCGAAGAATGTTCTGCTTGACGCCGAAGTCATAGACGACCACCCGGAAGGGCCGCTGCCCTGCCCGGCCTGGCCAGCCATGATCGCCGTTCGTCGAGGCCTCCGGCGGCCAGGCGCCGGAACCTTCCGTCCATTCGTAGGGTGCGGCGCAGGTCACGGTGGCGGCCAGGTCCCGGCCCACGATGCAGGGAGCGGTCCGCGCCTTTTCGGTCGCCCGCTTGGGGTCGAGATCCACGTGCGAGATGACGGCTTGCTGGCAGCCCCGGTCCCGCAAGTGCCGGGTGAGGGCTCTGGTGTCCAGCCCCTCGATGCCGACGATGCGCGATTCTGTCAGGTACTCGTTTAGGGCCAGCTCGGCGCGCCAGTTGCTCGGCTTGCGGCTGGACTCTTTGACCACGAATCCGTCGGCCCAGATGCGGCGGGACTCGACGTCCGATTGATTCACTCCGTAATTGCCGATATGAGGGCAGGTCATGGTGACGATCTGGCCTTTGTAGGAAGGATCGGTCAGGATTTCCTGATACCCGGTCATGGACGTATTGAACACCAACTCGCCGACGGTTTCACCAGCAAAGCCGAGCGCACGGCCCTCGAAGACCGTCCCATCCGCCAATGCCAGAATTGCCTTTTTCATCGTCTACCGTTCAGCCTGTGACTAATTTAGAGTTGAGAATGGACAATTGAGAGTTTAGTTTTCAATTCTCCACTCTCAACTTAGTGTTCGCCTTTACCGTCAGCAACGCGATGCCAAACCCAAGATTCACCACGTACAAGGCGCGGACAATCATATGCGTCCGAAAGAAGGCGTCGTAGGCTTCTTTCTTGGCCGCCTCCCCCTGCGCCGCAAAGGCCTGTTCCTGGAGCGTGACGGACATCGGCCCCAGCACCAGGATAATGAGCGCGGCCATGGCGATCATCAGACTCAAGAGCATGCCCTCCGTTCGGCTCATCCGACTCCCCGCCTGCGTCGAGTTCCCGCCTTCACGGCTCTGCCGGACCCGCCAGCCGGTCGTGCCGGCCAGGATCACGATGGCGGCGAGGGTCAGCCGATTATACCCGTCGAAGACCCTGGTGAGGAAGCGCCCGCCCGGCTCCATCCCGAAGGAGTTGAAGACGGCCGGAATGACCGCGCCGATGATCACGACCAGTCCCCCAACCCAGACCGCCAGCGCGACCAGCTCCAGCGTGTGGCAGACGATCAACACCCGCTGGCCGCCGCGATTGAGCATGCTCAGGCTGACTCGTAGACCACCCGTCCGGCCACGAAGGTCCGGAGCACGAGGCCTTTGACTTTCCAGCCGGCAAAGGGCGTGTTCTTGCTCTTGGAACGGAACCGGGACGGGTCTACTTCCCAGCCCTGCTGCTGGTCTACGATCACCAGGTCCGCATCCGCGCCGGGAGCTAGGCTGCCTTTGGCGAGGCTGAAGGCCTTGGCCGGCTCCGACGTCAGCTTGGCAACGGCCTGCGCCAACGTGAGGACGCCTTCCTCCACCAGGGCCAGGGTGAGCGGAAGCGCGGTCTCCAGGCCGACGATGCCGAAGGGCGCATCCGAGAACTCGCGCTGCTTGTCCTGGCCCGCATGGGGCGCATGGTCCGTGGCGATCACGTCGATGGTTCCGTCCGCCAGTCCCTCCTTGATGGCCTGCACGTCCTGCCAGGCGCGGAGTGGCGGGTTCATCTTGGCCAGGGTGTTGAAACCCCGGACGGCCTCCTCGGTCAGGGAAAAATGGTGCGGGCAGGCCTCGGCTGTGACGCGGATGCCCCGAGCCTTGGCTTCGCGCACCATCCGCACTGACCCGGCCGTGCTGACGTGGGCCAGGTGCAGCCGGGCGCCGGTCAGTTCGGCCAGCGCAATGTTGCGGGCGACCATGACGTCCTCCGCAGCGGCGGGGATGCCGGCGAGGCCCAACTCCGTGGACACCAGCCCTTCGTTCATGCAGCCGCCTTCGGAGAGGTGCAGGTCTTCGCAATGGTCGATCACGGGCATGTCGAAAGCCAGCGCGTACTCCATGGCCCGCCGCATGACCATGCTGTTCATCACCGGCCGTCCGTCGTCCGAAATCGCCACGCAGCCGGCGCGCCGCAAGTCCCCGATCTCCGCCAGTTCTTTCCCTTCCGAACCTTTGGTAATGGCGCCGACGGGGAAAACGGAACAATTGCCGGCGGCGCGGGCCTTTTCCAACATGAATTCCGTGACGGACTGGCTGTCGTTGACGGGATTGGTGTTGGGCATGCAGCAGACCGATGTGAAGCCCCCGGCCACGGCCGAGGCACCGCCGGTGGCGATCGTCTCCTTGTACTCGAAGCCCGGCTCTCGGAAGTGGACGTGGAGGTCCACGAAGCCGGGCAGGACGAGCTTGCCGGTTGCGTCCACGACGGTGACGGAGCCCTTGTCCCGGCTGGCGGCGGCCAGGAGGTTCTGGCCGACGGCGGCGACCTTGCCGTTTTCGATCAGGACCTCAGCCGGGCCGTCGAGCCGGCCCGGATCGATGACCCGTCCGCCTGTGATCAGAATAGTCATTGGTTATGCTCCGTCCGAAAGTCTATCAAGTTGAAAAGTCTCGAAAGTTGGCCGATCGTACAGTCAGGATGCCAAATGTTAAGCGTGCGACTTGAAGGCCTTTTCGACTTTTTGACTTTTCGACTCTTGCCCATCAATTGGCTCCGGCCAGAAGATAGAGGACCGCCATGCGGACGGCCACCCCGTTGGTGACTTGATCCAGAATGACGGAGGAGAAGCTGTCCGCCACGTCCGGCGCGATCTCCACGCCTCGGTTGATGGGACCCGGATGCATGATCATCGCGCCGGCATTGGCCAGTCTGACACGGTCCGCCGTCAGCCCGTAGAGTCGGGAGTATTCGCGGATCGTCGGAAACAGCGCCCGCCCCTGTCGTTCTAGTTGCAAGCGCAGCATCATGATCACATCCACGCCGCGCAGGGCCTCGTCCATGTCGTAGTGGACCGTAGCACCCAGTCGGTCGAGGAAGGCCGGAATCATGGTGGGCGGGCCCACGGCCCGGACTTCCGCCCCCATCTTGGTGAGGGCATAGATGTTCGACCGGGCCACGCGGCTGTGCGCGATGTCCCCGACGATGGCGACCGTAAGCCCTTTGAACGTCGGGTGCTTCTCGCGCATCGTGAACAGGTCCAGCAGGGCCTGGGTCGGGTGTTCGTGCCACCCGTCCCCGGCGTTGATGACTGAGGACTTCACGCCGCGGGCCAGGGTCTCCGCCGCCCCCGCCGCCTGGTGGCGCAGCACGATGATGTCGGCCTGCATCGCCTCGATATTGCGCGCCGTGTCCAGGAGCGTCTCGCCTTTGACCACGCTGCTGGAGGAGGGGGAGAAGTTGATGACGTCGGCGCTGAGCCGTTTGGCGGCCAATTCAAACGAGGTGCGGGTCCTCGTGCTGGGCTCGAAGAAGAAGTTCACCACGGTCTTGCCGCGAAGGGCCGGTACTTTCTTGATTTCGCGGCCGCTGACCTCCTTGAACGAGTCGGCGGTCTCCAGAATCAGCATGATCTCGTCGGGCGTCAGCGTGGCGATGGTCGTGAGGTCTTTCTGTTTGAGGCTCATGGCGCGCCTCCGTTAAGAATGACAACCCGGTCCTCTTCCCCTTCTTCTTCAAGGAACACTTGCACGTTTTCGTCCCGCGAGGTGGGGATGTTCTTGCCGATGTAGGTGGCCTTGATCGGCAATTGCCTGTGCCCCCGGTCCACCAGCACGGCCAGTTGGATCTCGGCCGGCCGGCCCAGATCGATGAGCCCGTCCATGGCGGCCCGGATCGTCCGTCCGGTGAACAACACATCGTCCACCAGCACGACCTTCAAGTCGGAGATATTGAACGGGATGGCAGTCTTGCGGATGACCGGCTGGTCTTTCCGGAGCGCTAGGTCGTCCCGATAGAGGGTGATATCCAGGTCGCCGATGGGGACCGTCCCGCCTTCGATGCTCTGGATCCGTTTGGCCAGCCGGTGGGCCAAGTGGACGCCGCCGGTCCTGATCCCCACCAGGGCCAGCCCCTTGACCCCCTTGTTTCGCTCCAGGATCTCATGGGCGATGCGCGTCAGGGCCCGCGCCACTTCGTGGCCGTCCATGATGAGCTTCTCGTGTTTCTTTTCGTGTTGCATCATGGGCGGTAGGTTGGAACGCCTGAAAGTCCGAAGGGCTGAAAGTCGCACACTGTATGACTTTCGGACTTTTGACTTTTTAACGGATGTAGAAACAAAAAAACCCTCTCGCCGGAAAACGGCAAGAAGGTTCGCTTGTCGGCGACGGCGCAGGGCAGGCCGCTTCGCATGGTCACGCTCCTTGCTCACCTCACCGGATGAGCGTTAAAGGCAGCACATTGTACGGGGTTGGATACGGGAGTGTCAAGAACCGACTTGCGTGCGACGGAGATCGGAGCGGGACAGGCGATGGCTCAATGCCCTGCTCTGCTCGCACTCTCGCCGCGACAGAGGGCCTGCCGGAGCTGGCGCTGGTCGGCGAGGCCGCAACCGGCGAGATAGTCGAGGCCCATGAGGTGGACAGGCTCCCCCATGTCCATGGCTTGGGCTTCTTCCGCTGCATTCGCCGCGTGCAGGGCGGCCGAGGCGATTGAGTACGAAGCGGGGCAGCGGGACGGTTCAAGGGGGCCGGAATGGTGCGCCGGCGGTTAGCGCTTGGTTGCGAGACACAGCATCAGGTCTGGCTTAAGGCGGGCTGTCGGCAGGATCGTACGGTGCATGGCGAAGGTCGGCAGTTGTTCCACCGGGGTCTGCTGAAGGACGGTCAGGCCCGAGGAGGCCAGGTGGGGCTGCGCAGCGCCTGGCCCGACCAGAAAAGCGAGGCCGCCTAGGCGCAAGGCTGCCGCTGTCCGGCGGCAGGCCAGCTGGAGCGCTTCCGGTCTGGCTGAGTCCTGAAAGGGAGTCCAGGCGAAGAGCACATCATGCGGCTGCCGGTAGACGGACTCGCTATGGCTGGCCGCCGGAAGAAATGTGAAGCGCGGGAGTTGGTCCAGATGGTTGGTCTGCGCCAGTTGGTTCCAGAGGATTTGGGCCTGTTTTTGAGCAAAGGCCCGATGGGTGTAGAGGATCGTGTGGTTGCGAAGGCCATCCGGTCTGAGGCAGGTGGTGATGGCCGCATCGAATCCGTCGATCAACACGGTCGCGCTGCGGCCGACGCGCGACGATAATTCAGGCACTTGTTCGATCATGTCCTGCAGGTAATCGGCGACGAAGGGCTGGCTTTCGAGTTCGCCGATCTCCCGGTCGTCGTCCGGATAGATCAGGACCGCCGAAAAGGCCTGGGCCGGCTCGACGGATAGCGGGTGCCCGCCGAACAGCGACCGCCATCCCTTCCCTGCCGGCGTGGCTCCGTCGGATGAGCGCGCCGTCTCCTCGATCCTGCCCCATGCCGGGCTGAGCGGAATGCCCGCCGTCTCATGGCTGTCGTGAAGCAACAGGGCTCCCCCCGTGACCGTGACGTGGCGCTCGCAGGGAGCAAACCCGTTCGGGGCCGGCTTCACGAAGGGCAGCCCGGTCGGATCGTCGGCCGTGGTGACTTTCTGGACCGCCTCTCCTTTGATGGTGAGGCAGAGCCGGTGTGCCTGTTCGAAATAGCGCCGCGGCGGATCGGCCGCAGGCAGCCACAGGACTTCATGCGAACGCGACTGATCCATGAAGATCGGCAGCGGATCGCCGCCACGGGGAAGGTGCGGGGTGAAAAACGCGCTGAACAACCGGTAGGCCGCGTCGGACGGATAGGTCGGGATGCCGCGATACCGGAGCGGCAGCGGCTGAGCCTGGCCTTCATTCTGGTCGTCATAGAGCCCCCGGATCAGCTCGAAGGCGGCCGAGCCGGTGCCAGGCAGAAGCGACTGGAACAGTTCCACGACCGGCAGGAAGTCGATCCGGCTCCAATGCATCGCGCCCATGCAGGCCATGAACCGGGCCTGAGCGAAGGTCCTGTCGGTGAGAACGTAAAAGGAATCCTTCTTGTGCCGGATAGTGGCCTGCCCGCGCGCATCGATGACTAGATCCTCGTCGCCGTAGAAGAATTTGACTTCCTCGAAGGGAACGTGCATCGCCTGGGCCGCCATCTGCCGGAGGTCGTCGGCGCGCAACCGCTGCCACCCCGGTTTTTTGGACAGGTCCAGTTGGGTCGAGTTGACGAGGCCGCCCGGCTTGAGTCCCACCCATTGGCTCCAGTCCAGGCACAGGCGGGCGCGGAGGAGCGAGGTCCGGCCACCGGGGGCCGGACCCCATTCGCATTCGTGCAGGGGGTGGCCCTCTGGATCGGTGGCGAGAAAGCGTCGCCGGTCCGGTCCGTAAAAGATCAGATGCCCGCTGGGTTGGCGGACAACTTGGCCGCCAACGGACGCAAAGTTCTTCGCGAAGGGGAGATTGGAAGGAAAGCTCAGGCTGCCTGGTTGGGTCAGGATAGAGAGAACGGAAGGGTCCACTGACGGTCCTCTCAATCTGACGAGGACTGCTCAAAACGGTCAGCCAACAGGGCCGCAAGGATGCGAGAACCCCGAGGCGTACTGAGAACGTACGTTGAGGGGGTCGAGCGACTGAGAACAAAGTTGGCGGGCGTTTTCAGTAGGTCCTCATTCTCGAACTTGCCCGCTTCCATACACGACGAATTTGGAGCAGGTCAGCTCTTCCAGCCCCATCGGGCCTCGGGCATGGATGCGGGTGGTGCTGATGCCGATCTCCGCCCCGAGCCCGAACTGGTAGCCGTCGTTGAGCCTGGTCGAGGCGTTGATCATGACGGCGCTGGCATCCACCTCGCGGAGGAAGCGCAGGCCCCGTCCATAGTCGTTGGTGATGATGGCCTCCGTGTGGCGGGAGCCGTACCTGTCGATGTGCTCCATCGCTTCGTCCATGTTCTTGACCACCTTGACGGCGAGAATGAGGGCCAGAAATTCCTGGCCGTAGTCCTCCTCCGACGCAGGCTTGGCCTCTGAGGCGATCTGGCAGGTCTTGGCGCAGCCGCGCACTTCCACGCCGGCCTCGCTCAGCTCCTTCACCAACTCAGGCAGGAAGACTTTGGCGACTTTCTCATGGACCAGCAGCGCTTCCATCGCGTTGCAGGTGGAGGGGCGCTGCACCTTGGCGTTGATGCAGATGGTTTTGGCCATGGCCAAGTCCGCGTCCAAATCCACGTAAGTATGGCAGATGCCTTTGTCGTGCTTGATGACTGGAATGCGGGACTCTTCCGTGACGGTTTTCATCAAGGACTCCCCGCCCCGCGGGATGATCAAATCCACGTATCGGTCCTGCTTGAGCAGCTCCAGCGCCACCTCCCGGTCCGTCCGCTCCACAAGCGAGATGGCTCCCGCCGACACCCCGGCCTTTTCCGCCGCCTCCGCCAGCACGGCGGCAATGGCGCGGTTGGAATGGATCGCTTCCGACCCGCCCCGCAGGATGCAGACGTTGCCGGACTTGAGGCAGAGCGCGGCCGAGTCGGCGGTGACGTTGGGGCGCGATTCGTAGATGATCCCGATCACGCCGATGGGCACGCGCACGCGGCCGACCAGCATCCCGTTGGGCCGCTGCCACATCTTGAGCGATTCCCCGACCGGATCGGGCAGCTTGGCCACCTCCCGCAAGCCCTTGGCCATCTCGGCGATCCGCTCGGGCGTGAGCCGCAGGCGGTCCGCAAAGGCCTTGCCCTTCTCGCCTTCCTCGAAAGCCTTCAGGTCCTCCTCGTTCGCGGCCAGGATCTCGTCTGTCTTGGTTTCGAGGCCGTCGGCCATGGCGAGCAGCGCCTGGTTCTTCACGGTGGTCGACAGCGAGGCCAGCTTCCCGGCGGCGGAGCGGGCCTGCTTCACCAGGTCTTCGATGTATTCCTGGTTCGTCTTGGGCGGAGCTTCGGGAACGAGGGCCTCGGGCGAGACCGATTCAAGTGAAGCGTCCGACGCATCCGTGAGCGGAGCCTGTGTGTCCATAAACGGGGCTGTCCTTACTGAGTCGGTGATGACGGTTGTGCCGGCTGATGTGGCATGAGAATACTCTGTCGTTGCGGAGGGCGTCAAGGTGATGGAACTGGTCCCGTCGCCGATCTGCCCCATCCTCCAAGAGGGAGTAAAACGTGAAATTTTAGCGAAAATGAGCGCGATGTCGGCTTGACAGTGAGAAAGGCTGCTTGTTATGGTGGCGCCCGTGCCGAGGTAGCTCAGTTGGTAGAGCACAGCCCTGAAAAGGCTGGTGTCGACAGTTCGATTCTGTCCCTCGGCACCACATTATTTCAATCAGTTACGATTGCCTACATTTTAAGATGCATCATAAAATCCCTCTATTGGCGATCATTTTCCACACTTTCCCCTTCTCTGCTTAGCTGGAATGTGTGCCAGAGTTAGTAGGGGTGGCCCCGGTTAGTTGGACAGAATATGGCCGTTCTTAAGTGGCACCTCGCGTTGACCTTCCCCCCCTTTGTTACACCAGGGCCAAAGGGGTTGATTCCAATGCTGCCTGGGACCGGTTTTGTTGGTTGTGGATGAACTCCATTGGGAGTCACATCCCCGATGGTGCTGTGTGTCCGCTCCTCATTATATTCCCGTCGCCAGGCCTCAATCACGACCTGGGCTTCCTGTAACGTGAGAAGCCAGTGCTCGTTCAAACACTCATCCCGAAATTTCCCGTTGAAGCTTTCGATAAACGCGTCCTGCACCGGCTTCCCCGGCTGGATGAAGTGGAGCTGCACCCCGTGGTGCGCGGCCCAGGCATCCAAGGCCGTCCCCGCGAATTCGGGGCCGTTGTCGAGGATCAAGAACTCCGGCAAGGGCCGGTCGGCAAAGAGCCGGTCCAGAATCCGGCACACCCGCTGGCCCCCAATCGAGAAGTCTACCTCAATGACCGGCACCTCTTTGGAGCAGGGATCGGTCATCGTCAAACACTTGAACCGGCGACCGGCGGTCAGCCGGTCATGCACAAAATCGAGGGCATAGCCGCATCCCGGGTGCGTGGGGCGGGGCAGCGCGAGGCGCGGGACCGCCGCCTGCTTCCGCGTCCGTCGGCGTAAGGAGAGCCCTTCTTCCCGATAGATTCGTTCGACCTTCTTGTGATTCACCCGCCACCCGTCCCGCCGCAGCCGCACATAGATCCGCGGACACCCATATCGTCGTTTGGTCTCGGCAATCTCTCGAATCCGGGTGCGCAGCCGGGGATCATCGGGGCGCCGACTCCGATACCGCAAGGTATTTCGATCCAGCGCCACGAGACGGCACACCCGTCGTTGACTGAGCCCAAAGCGCGCGGCCAGACACTGGGCCGCCACTCGCTTCGCCTTGGGCCCTACCAGTTTTTTGCGGTGATCGCTTTCAGCGCCTGAATGTCGAGCGCCTGATCAGCCACCATCTGCTTCAAGCGGCGGTTTTCGTCTTCGAGTTGGCGCAGCTTCTTCGCGTCGCTCACCTCCAGCCCGCCATATTTCGCTCGCCACTTATAGAAGGTGGCATCCGAGATCCCATGCTTGCGGCACAGGTCCGGGACCAGGAGGCCGGCGTGGGCCTCTTTCAACACCCCAATAATCTGTTCCTCGGTATGTCGTTTCCTGACCATTGGGCGGCTCCTTTCGGCCCATTAGAGCACCACGGAGCTTCCAAGCCAATGGTGTAATTTTCGGGGGGAAGGTCAGCAGGCAGTATGCTGCCTCTGCCGGAGAAGAAAAAGCAAGGTGCAGTTGCCCAGGATTTTGCTGATGCCCTCACCTCTGCTTCTTATTGTTGTCCTGTTTTTTTAATCAGCGATTTTTGTATGTCGTCAAAAAGTAGAAGGCGGCGATGGCGGCCGAAGCGGCCACGTTCAGGGATTCGATCGCCGGGCTGACGGGAATATGGAAACGGACTGTGGCTCGTCGCAGCGTGGCGTCCGACAGGCCCCGGCTTTCGTTCCCGAAGGCGAGCACCGATCGCTCCGGCAGGTCCGTGAGGTCCGTGATGGGGTGGCTGGCTTTGCCGGCCGGCACGGAAGCCAGGAGCGCGCAGCCCTGCCCCGTCAATTCGGCCACATCCTTGATATAGAGCACCGGTAGTTTCAGGATGCCTCCGGCCGTCGCCCGCACGACCTTGGGGTTGAAGACGTCGGCCGAGTCGGCCGAGAGCCACAGGGCAGCGAGCCCGAAGCCGAGCGCCGTCCTGATGATTGTTCCGACGTTGGCCGGGTCCTGGAGCCTCTCGCCGTAAAGTCCCAGCCACGGCGAGCGGCCGAGTATCGCCTGCCGGTCCCAGGCTGGCTGCCGCACCACCGCCAGGATGCCGGACGGACTCGTTACCTCCGACAGACTGTCGAAGACCGAGTCGCGGCAGGCATGGAGCGGGACGGACTGGCGGCGCAGGATCTGTCGCAGGCCCGCATCGGCTTGCGAGAGCCGGGTTTCTCCGATCACCAGGGCCAGCAAGGCCGTCGCGTCTGATGCGAGCAACTCAAGGATCGGCTTCTCCCCTTCCAGCACGAAGGCCCGCTCCCGATCCCGTTCCTTCTTCTGCTTCGCGAGCGAGCGGATGAATTGGGCTTTGGTGGCGGTGAGTGGTTTGGGGGAATGAGCAGGCACTGTGTCTCCTTTGCGGACCAGCAGTACCGGGACGGCGCAGTCCTGTCAAGCGGTTATCGGGCCATTGCGTGATGAGGCGTGATTCGCTATCATCCGCCCATGTCGATCGGCTCGACCATTCAGGCTTGGCGTCTCTCCAAGCGGCAGTCTGTCTCGGGGTTGGCCAACAAGGCCGGGCTCCCCTCCTCGTCGCTGGAGGCGATCGAAAGCGGCGAGCTGGACCCGCAAGCCTCGACCCTGGAATCGCTGGCGAGAGCGTTGGGTATTCCCGTCCCCTGGCTCTATGGAGACCCCAAGCAGTTGACGTTACTCGCCACGGACCCGGATGGGGAAGCGTTGTTTGTTCCTTCCGAGGCCTCAGTGGACCCGGTCACCGAACGGGTCTTGCAAGGCAGCAAGGAAGAGCGGGAACTCTATGTGCTGCTGACCGCGTTACTCCAGGGCGGCGAGCCCAAGCTGGTGCGGGCGGCGGAAGCCAGTCTGCGCAGTCTGGTCAAGCAATCCCGGCAGGCTACAGTTCCCTGGCAATCTCGTCCTCCGGGGCATTTTGAACCGCCCTCTGACTAAACGATGAACGAGCAATGCTGAATGATGAATGTTGGCCAGGGAATCTTCCGTTCATCATTCATCACGTAGCATTCATCATTTTGTGACGGCCTCCGGCCGAGCAATCCGGTACAGCATCCAGGCCACCCCCGCGACCGCAAGCAACCCAGGCCAGGCGCCGAGCGGCGGCGTTGCGAAGATCCTGAACGGGTCCGATCCGAGCGAAGGCCAGAGACCGCTCAAGGCGATGGGCAGGGCCAGCAGGATGCCCATCAAAGCTTCGCCGGTTACCAGTCCTGCCGCGAACAGAAGCCCGTCATTGCCCGATCTCTCCCCTTGGGGCGCGGTCCGTTGAGCCAACTCCGCAATCACCCCTCCGATGAGAATGGCGGCAGACAGTTTTAACGGGAGGTAAATCCCGAGCGCCACGGCGAGCACCGGCGCACGAAACGAGGCCCCGTGCCGTTCCTGACAGCGGTCGAACAGGATGATCCCGGTCCCGATGGCTGCGCCCAATCCGACAAAGGGCCAGGGCAGCCCCTCCCCGAAGACGCCGCGCGCCAGGCTGGCCATCAAAGTAGCTTGCGGGGCGCTGAGCGGATGCGGATGGGATTCCGTCACCTCGCCGATTCCATACTTGGCTTGCAGGAGCGCCAGGACCGGCACGATCACGCAGACGGCCACGGCCACGCCGACCACTTGCATGATCTGTTGCTTCCAGGGCGTGGCGCCGACCAGGTGGCCGGTCTTGAGGTCTTGCAAGTTGTCCCCGCCCATGGCCGCAGCGCAACAGATGACGGCGCCGATCAGGAGCGTGGCGGCCGGGCCGGCCGGATTCCCCTGCCCCATGATCAGCACGAGCAGCAAGGCCGCCAGCATGATCGTGGCGATGGTGACCCCAGACACGGGGTTGCTGGAGCTGCCGACGAGGCCGGCCATGTGGGCGGCGACAGAGGAGAAGAGAAAGGCGGCGACGACCATCACCAGCGTCATGCCGATCGCCACGCCGATGCGCCCGACCACCAGCGCATAGATGACGGTCATGGGGAGGAGCGCGAGGAGGAAGGGGGCGACGATCCAGGGCAGGGAGGCATCCCGTTCGGTCCTGGGAGCGGCCGGGCCGGCGCCGACCGCGCGGTAGGCTTGCCTCACGGTCAGCAGGCTTTCGTAGATCGGTCGGCGCAACTGCACCAGGGTCCAGAGCCCCCCGACGAGCATGGAACCGATGCCTACATAGCGAATATGGCCGCTCCATATCGATTTCGCCGCAGCCAGCGCATCGGCCCCGTCCGGTAGTCCGTTCGCCAGCCCATACAGGGGCATCAAGACCAGCCAGCCTAACACGCCGCCGAAACAGACGACGACAGCGGTCCTGAGGCCGATGATGAAGCCCACGGCTAGGAGTGCGGGCGAGAGGTTGATGCCGGCATAGACGACGGAGCGCCCGAGCCTGCTCGCTCCTTCCAGGGCTTCGGCCCAAAGGCCCAGGCCGCTTTCCCCCAGCTTGACGGCTCCGCCCAGCAAGGCGGCGGTCAGCAGGGTCTTCACTCCCTGTCGCGCCACGGCGTTCGACGAACCGGCCGAGGGGCCAGCCCCGACTTTCAGCACTTCGGCGGTCGCCACCCCTTCGGGGAAGCGCAGGCGTGCCTGGACGATGAGGGCATGGCGGAGCGGGATTGTGAAGAGGACGCCCAGGAGACCACCGACCAGCGCAATGGAGGCGGTCTGCCAATAGTCGAAGCTGGTCCAGTAGCCGATCAGGATGAGGGAGGGTATGGTAAAGATGACCCCCGCCGCCAGTGCTTCGCCGGACGAGGCGGCCGTCTGCACGATGTTGTTCTCGAGAATGTTGGAATGGCGGAAGAACCGCAGCACGGCCATGGACAGGACGGCTGCCGGGATGGAGGCAGGCACGGTCATGCCGGCGAAGAGGCCTAGATAGGCGTTGGCGCCGGCCAGCACCGTAGCCAGGACAATCGAGAGGAGCATGCCTTTGATCGTGATCTCCGGCAGTTCCGTTTCCGGATGAACCACGGGCCTATCCGGGGAGTCTGTCCGGGTGGGCGGGCCGGTCGCGATCGGTTTCATCCGGGTGATTATAGTACAATCGGTTCGACATTGACGGTGAAGTCGGGGTACAAGGGGTACAAGAGAACGAGGAGAGGGACATGACGGAGACGAGGACCATCGGGTCTGTGTTGCTGGAGCGGCTGCACGGTCTTGGGCTGAAGCATATCTTCGGCGTTCCCGGCGACTATGTGCTCACCCTCTACAAGCTGATCGAAGAGTCGCCCATTACGCAAGTGGGAATGACGCGGGAGGACTGCGCCGGCTTTGCCGCCGACGCCTATGCACGGATCAAGGGCATCGGCGGGGTCTGTGTCACCTACTGCGTGGGGGGCTTGAACGTCGTCAATGCCATCGCCTGCGCCTATGCAGAACGGTCCCCCGTCATTCTGCTCACCGGCTCGCCCGGCTTGGCGGAGCGGGTGCGCAATCCCTACTTGCACCACATGGTCCGCGACTTCTCCACACAAAAAGAAGTGTTCGAGAAAGTGACCGTCGCCTCGGTCGTGCTGGACGATCCGCTCACGGCCGAGCGCGAGATCGACCGAGCCCTGACGGCCCTGGTGCGCTACAAACGTCCCATCTACATCGAAATCCCCCGCGACCTCGTGCACGCCCCCA
The DNA here is from genome assembly GCA_005799365.1 of Nitrospiraceae bacterium. GTDB lineage: Bacteria > Nitrospirota > Nitrospiria > Nitrospirales > Nitrospiraceae > SYGV01. The sequence continues at coordinate 49,475 of SYGV01000079.1, read as the reverse complement.
TCGAGGGGCCGTCGCGCGCGCCGGCGAAGGCCGGCGAAGCGAGCGACAAGGCGGCCCTGGCGGAAGCGGTCGCCGAGGTGCGTGAAATGCTGGCTGCGGTGGAAAAGCCGGTGCTGCTGGTCGGCGCGGAGGTGCATCGCTTCCGGCTCCAGGACGATCTGTCGCGTCTGGTCGAACGGATGAATATCCCGGTCGTCTCCACCCTGCTGGGCAAGTCCGTGATCCGTGAGGACCATCCGCTCTTCGTGGGCGTCTACGGCGGGCTCATCGGCCGCGACGAGGTGCAGGAGTTCGTGGACGGGTCCGACTGCCTGCTGATGCTCGGCTCCATCCTGACGGATATCGAAGACCTGGGCGCCCAATCCCCGTTCCTGGCGGAAGGCCGCGCGATCCACGCCATCGCCGACGCGATCACGATCAAACACCATCGGTACGAGGGGGTCTACTTCGAGGACTTCGTGAAGGCCCTGATCGCCGCGCCCATGCCGACCTTCCATGCGCGCCGCTTGCCCTCCCGCGATGCGGGCAGGCAGGAAGCGCCGGCCGCCGGGAGCCAGGTCACGCTCAGCGGATTGTTTCACCAGCTCGAGAGCATGCTGGATGAGAAGATGCTGGTGGTGGCCGACATCGGCGAGGCGCTCTTTGCCGGTGCCGACCTGCGCGTCCACAAGAGCGCGGAGTTCCTCTCCCCTGCCTACTATACGTCCATGGGGTTTGCGGTGCCTGCCTCTGTGGGGGTCGGATTCGCTGACCCCTCGCTTCGCCTCATCGTGCTGGTGGGCGACGGGGCCTTCCAGATGACCGGCACGGAATTAAGCACCTGCTTCCGCTACGGTCAGGCGCCGATCGTGATCGTGCTCAACAACCGAGGCTACGGCACGGAACGGGAAATCCTGGACGGACCCTTCAACGATGTGAACGAATGGCGCTACGACAAGATCTGCGATCTGGTGGGTGGCGGCGTCGGCCACCGGGTGGCCACACATGGAGAGCTGGTCCAGGCGCTTCAGACGGCCCTGCGCGACAACAAGCAGCTGCACGTGCTGAACGTGCTGCTGGATCCGGCCGACCGGTCCCCCGCCATGGTGCGGTTGGCCAAACGCCTCGCCAAACGCCTCTCGCCTGGGAAGTAGCTGTTCGCCTTGCTGGCGGTGGAGCGCAGGTTCTACATCACTACGGGAAGGACTGCGGCGGCCAGTTGCAATAAGCAGCAATGGGGCAGACCGCGCCGCAGGCTCGTCGGCATGCGCAACGTTTTTCGTGCCACGTTCACCACGCAGGCTCCACGGTACTAGGCAATACGCGCCATGCGAGAAGCATGGCCAGAGGACGGTCGCGAAGATTCATCGTGAACCTCCGACAGGAAAGAGGGGGACGGATGGGGCGAGAAGAAGTATGCGCTTTTCGACCAAGAAATGCGAAAAGATTGTGCGAAGACGTATCAGGGGGGAGATATCGTCAAGAGTTGTGGATCGGCTTAACCAGAACTCCCCTCCTGCCTTAGTTGCCAGCCCAACCGTGACTGAAACCGTGACAGAGCAGGGGGGGGCTGAAACGCTAAGTCTTTGATTTCTGCGCGAACACAGTCGCGTCGCAGGCGATGTACTTGATCTGCTTCATGGGGATGATGATGACTTCCTTGGCCGAGTCCACTTCCAGCACTTCCATGTCTTCGCTGATCGTGTGCCGGATTGCATCCTTGACCAGCAGTTCCTGATTGTCGGTGAACACGACTTTGACCCAATAGACCACGGGCAGCTCCTTATGAAGGCCGGAAAATGTGGAACAGGGTTGTCGGTGGTCAGTGCTCCGTCGGCAGTTCCGGAAACCGATCACCGACCACTGAGCGCCATCGTCTGTTGGCGCGGCAGTCTACTGGATTGCGGCGGGGCGGGCAAGCGTTCTTTGCCCGGCTTTGCCTGGCTGCTTTGCCCGGCTAGCTCCGAGGGGCGGCGCCCAACTCCTTCGAGCGCTTGCTCGCTGCCTCCACGGCATTGATGAGCGTGGCGCGCAGCCGGCCTTCTTCCAGTCGGCGCAGGCCGGCGATGGTCGTCCCGCCTGGCGAGGCGACCCGGTCTTTTAAGACGGTCGGATGCTCCCCGCCTTCGATCACCATCCGCGCCGCCCCTAGCAGGGTCTGAGCCGCTAGGAGTTGCGCCGTCTGCCGGGGCAGCCCTGCCTTCACCCCTCCATCGGCCAGGGCCTCGATGATCAGATAGGCATAGGCAGGTCCACTGCCGCTCAGGCCGGTGACCGCATCCAGCAACCGCTCTTCTATGGTGGCGACCGTGCCGACCGACTCAAAAATTGTCCTGGCTGTCTCTAAATCTTTTGGCGTGACGCCAGGCCCAGGCGCGAGTGCCGTCACCCCTGCTCCTACGCTCGTGGGGGTGTTCGGCATGGCCCGGATGATCCTGGTTCCAGGAGGAAGTTGGGCGGCCAAGCTGCCGATCTGATAGCCGGCTGCCACGGAAACTATCAAGGCATCTTTCTTTATAGATTGAGCCGTTAGCTGTATGACCTTATCAATAATCTGAGGTTCGACGGCCAGGATCAGCACGTCGCCCCAGGCTGCGGCTTCCCCGTTGTCCGACCCGGTCTTGATCTGGTATCGGCCCTGGAGATGGGTGCGGCGTTCCGGCAGGATATCGGTGGCGTAGAGCTGTCCGGCCTTGGCAACGCCGGCCTTGAGCATGCCGGCCACCAGTGCCTCTGCCATGTTCCCCGCCCCGATCAGTGCGATCTTCTTCTGAAGCGCCATGGCGCGATTATACCGACGCCTTCCCATCCCTTCAACTTGCAAGACCCTGGGGGCTTGGGTACAGTGCGGCTAGGTAGCGGAATCTCTGTCATACGTTGTGTCCTTTTCATTCTATTGCGTGCGCAGGAGGCTCAGATGAAGCAACCCCTCTGGTTATCCGTCTTGATCCTGATAGGCATGCTCGCATTGTTCGGCGCCGACGCGTCGGCCCGCCGGGATATCTTGGAGCCGGAGCAAAAGGCCCTGTTGGCAAAAGTTGATCGGATTCTGGTTGAGGTGGTCGCAATCACGGACCAGGGGCCGGTGGAGCCTGGTCCGCTCCAGGAGGTCGTAGTCAAACGGCTCAAGGAAGCCGGCTACCAGGTGGTGATCGATCCAGCTCAGCCGTCCGATGTGCTGTTCAAGGTAAAGTGCGAGCAGCGGAAAGTCTGGGAAGGCACCACCACGATGGGCAGCGACGCGGACTTGCCCGACTCCCCGTCCCGCGTGTGGAAAGGCCCGGCCTGCCAGTTGCTCTATTTGCTGAGCGGTAAGAAAATGGGCTGGCAGAAGGAGGTCCGCACGGAGTTCCCGGACTCGACTCAGGCGGCGGCTTCGGCCAAGGCGGCGAACCCGGGCCAATATGCGTTGGCAAAATTGAAGGAGCGGTTGGAGCAGTATGACTTCCCGGTCCTGGTAACGGCGGATTGGGGGCAGGAAGAGCGGCTGCTCAAGATGCTGAACGATCCGTCCGCCACGTCGGGGCGCAAGGCGCAGATCGTCGTCGCGTTGGGCGATCTGTTCTCGACGCAAGCCGTCCCGAGTTTGCTGAAGGAGCTGAAGGGCTCCGATCTCGACGTGGCCAAGGTCTCGGCCGTGGCGTTGGGCAATATCGGGAACAAGGACAGTATTCCGGCCCTCGTCGAGGCCATACAGTCAGGGAAGCCGGAGCTGCGAGCGGCCGCGGCCAAAGGGCTGGGGGTGCTGGGCTCTCTGCACAGCGACTTCACGGTGATCACGCCGCTCCTTGAGGCCTTGAAGATCGATGACGTGGGCGTGAAGACCGAAGTGGTTCTGGCGCTTGGCAAGCTGCCAGACAAGCGATCCTATGAGCCCCTCTTCGCCCTCTACAAATCTCTCCAGAAGATGCACAGTACCGAACCGGACCCCAAGCAGAAGAAGTTGAAGGACGCGGTGAATTACACGCTCAAGCAGATCGACACATGGGAATACATCCAATAATCGGATGTCGAAACAGGCCGCCAGCGTTGTTCTCGCGTCATTTCCCATGAGTTGTCAGTTATCAGTATGCAGTGTTCAGTTTCCGGAACTGACGACTGAACACTGACAACCGAGAACTACACCCCCCGCTGTGGCCTCCCACGGGGAACGGCGCGTCTCGGCGCGCCTGGGGCGGGCGGGTGAGAAAGCGGCCTGTTTGAAGATCCTTGTGGGCTATAGGCTGTTCTATTTTGTCGGCTTGGCCGTCACCTTGTGGGGCGCGAGCCTGCCCCTCTTCGCCCAGGTTATGGGCGATGAGGCCGAGATGCAGCGGTTGCAAAGTCGCGCCGAGGAGGCGATGGCGAACGGCGATGCGGATGGGGCCGCGCTGCATAGCGGAAAGGCCGCGCTGATGGCGGCGCAACTGGCGGCGCAACACCATGAACCGGCCGTGGCCGAACTCTATCGAGGCGCGGAGGCCCTGTTTCGCGCACAGGAATATGCCTATCGAGCCCAGGCCCTCTTTCAGCGAGCCGGCGGCCAGCTACCTGCCTCTTCGGGGGTGTGCGGCACGCTGAGGATGGCGGAGCTCAAGGTGACGGACGCCACTAAGAGACTGAATGAGGAGCCAGTGTCGGCGATCGAGGCCGGCTATCGGTCGGAACGGGAGCGGCTGCGTGGGCAGACCACCGATTGGGCGCAGACGATCGACGGGATGGCCAAAGACTTCCAATGCAGGTGAAGATTAGGAGCGTATGGCAGATGGCTTATGGCCAGAAGCAAGCAAGAGTCTATTGCTGATAGTCACAAGTAGACGCGCTTGCCAAACTCCTCCGGCTATATGCCATCGGCCATCAGCGCTTGGTTTTTCCCGCCATACGCCATAGGCTATCAGCTCTTCTCTTCAATCGTCCTCCGGATTGATCGGCGTGATGCCGAAGGGGCGGCAGAGTTCCAGCGCCTGCCGGTCCGAACTCACGAACGAGAGCCGCAAGGGGCGCAGTTCCTGCGCCAGCATCAGATGGATGGCCTGGCTGCTGCGGAGGAACGGATAGTCCAGGATGAACTGCTTGGTCGCCAGGAAGGTCAGGCTAGACGGGGTGACGAACTGAAAGAGCCCCCGGTCCGCTTCCGCTTCGAACTTGAACAGGACCGAATACCAGTCGTCTCTGGTCAATTCCCCGAGCCGGGCTTTCAACGCCAGGGCCGCGTAAAATTCCGGGATGGCCACCGATCCGAGGATGGCGAGTCGGCCGCGCTTGGCCAGGAGGGCGTTCACGGTCTTCGTGCCCCGTTCGCGACTGTAGCGTTTGACGAGCGCTGACGTATCGAAATAGTAGACGGGCATCGTTCATCCCCTCCTGGACACGATGAATTCCGCGAGCGACGTGCGGAGCTTGGAGAGCCGGTCCTGAATCTCCTCCAGCGGCAACTCTTCATAGCCCTGCTTGCGCAAAGTGCTCAGGAGGCTGCCGGCCTGGATCTGGCCCGTGTCCTGCTTGATGCGCTCTATGACGCGCGTCTTGCCCTGACGGCTGGGGTTTTGCCGACTGTCGCGCTGGACGGCCTGGTGACCGCCGGACGTCTGCTTGTTCGCCTTGGCCTGGCTGCGTTTGGTCGAGGCGCGCTTCACCGATGTGGACATACGTTTTTTCCTTATGGATGATCCCATGTGGGCGGCAGTCCCCTACCGGTCCTCTTCTCGCGGGCAGGCAGCCGGAGGAATGGCCGTCGGCGGGTCCGTTTCGCCGTAGACGTAGCCGGCCAGCGTTTTGGCCAGTTCGGACGTCAATTCCTGTTGCATGACCCGGACGGCTTTGGCGTTGGCTTCTCCCTCCGTCAGATGCCCTTCCTTCCCCGACCGGGACACGGCTCCGACCACCCGCTGGGAGCCGGCTTCCACGATGACAAAGTCGCTGCACCAACGGACGTAACGGAACCGCGGGTCGGGCACATTGGCATTCCAGAGCCGGACGGTGCCTTTGGTCAGGAGTTCCAGCGGCCGGCTGTCCGGCTCTCCGCCTAGCTGCCCGTTCGCGCCGGTCTGGACGATCGGTGTGGCGGTGACGGGTAACCCCTCGCGGATCAATCCTTCCATGACGGCTCTGCGGACCGGTTCGGCCTGGGCGCCGGTCACCTCCACGCTGATGGCGAGATTGGAGGAGAGGAACTGTTCGATCTCCGCCGTCAATGCAGCCACCTTGTAATTGGAGGAGGCGCCCTGCCCGCTTTGGCGGATGATGCGGAGGTCCGCATTGTGGGCTTCCCGCAAAACCAGACTCTTGATGGCCCGCCGGAGATGCCGCAGCTTGGCCAGCTTGTCCTGGGCCTGGCGAAACTCCTTCAGCTCGGTCTCTACCTGGTCGTCCAGCTCTCCGATGCGCCCCAGCATGGCGGTTCCGGCCTGCGCTCGGCTCATGACGGCGAGGGCATAATGCTGGCCGGTCTTCTCGTCCGACCAGCCGGCCATGATCCGCACGTTCTCCAAAACCTTGTCGGTGGAGACACGGGTGAGATGGTCCAGTGTGAGGCGCCGTTCGACGCTGGTGGTGCCGCGATTTTCAAATTGGAGGAAGGACTCCCAGTCCCTGGCCTGCGCATTGACCTCGGCCTTGAAGATCCTGGCCACGGCCCCGTAGGCCCGGTCGTTCGCCGCGTCCTGAGCGTCGGCCTGGCCGACGCCGGTGAGGTATTGGTCCGGCGGATACTCCTTGCTCGAACCCAGGATCCAGGACGGAGGTTTGCTCTGGCCGAACCAGGCGCATCCGCCCAGGGCCAGCAGGGCGAGCGTCAAGCAGGCCATGGCGGACGGGCGCTTCATGCGATGATGTCTTTGATGCATCGTGCCCCCCCGCTATGGCAATGCCTGCTCGGTCAGTAACCGGGTTTCTCCCGCTTGCAGGGTGAGGGATTGAACCAGGCTGCGGGCGGCCGTTCCGCTGCGATTGACCGGACGGACGCGCACCTGGTAGGAGCCGGGCGGCACCCAGAGCCGGGCGATCTGAATTTCGTCCGGCAGCGTGCGCCAGCTCCGCTTGTCCGATTCCTCCGTGCCGATCGCCAGGGCATGGGCCAGCGCACCGACCAGCAGGCCGATCAGGGGGGCGACGCTCTGATTGCCTTGGCCGGACGCAGCCATGCGCGCTCCCCGTCCCATCCCTTCAGCCAGCGCATATTTGACCGCCCCTCGGGCCACGGCCTTGCGCACGATCTGCGCGTACCGGTCGTTCAAGTTTTTGGCCGCCAGGGCGCCGATGTCCTGCGTCAACTCGGTCCTGGCGACATAATCTCCGCTCGCGCCCGACGCCGTCACCTCTTCGTAGGCGATCGCCGTCTTGTGTGGGACCAGTTTGGGCAGCGCGACGCGCACCACGTGGCCGCTCAACCCATACAGCAATGTTTCCGCTCCCCGCGTATCCTGATTGCTGCGTCCCAAGGCCCCCTTGGTCATCAGCACCAAGCGCAAGGCGTCGAGGCTGATCGGGAGGTCGATGAACTGGTCTTCTTTGTGCGGCGCCCGACCATTATAGCCGATCACCACGATCTGGGCGAATTCCTGGAGCTTCTCGGCCGGCTCCCAGGACTGGGCCGGGAAGGCCTGCTTGTATTCCTCATGCTCTTGCGTCAGGCCCAGGGCTTCGCTCGTCCGCAACAAGTCCGCGCGAAGCATGGGCGGCGGCGGGACGCGGGCCCAGGGCCGGGCCGCCTGATACTGGTCGTAGGCTTTGCGGTAGGCGATAAAGGCGTTGTTCAGGTCGCCGGTGGATTCGTAGAGGATGCCGGTCAGGTAGCGGGCGAAGGCGTCGTCGCGGTACGTGTCTTTGTCACTGGCTTGATCGGCCAGCAGGTTGAGCCGCTGATCGATCCGTCGGGCTTCCACCAGGGCATCGTTCCACTGGCCCATGACGGCATAGTTCAGCGCCTTGAGGACGTTGAGCATGACTTGCTCGTAGGGCTCGCCTTCATAGGGCAGCAATGTATCGTTGACGAGAAAGGCTTTGGTTTCCGTGCGCACCCGCCGGGTGTAGAGTTCCTCGACTTCGAATTCCGCCTGTTCCAGCAACGTGCTGCTGTCCCGATTGCGCCCCGCCAGATGGAGGGTCATGCCCCGATCCATCCGGTACAACACCCGGCTGACGGAGCCGTACTCGTCTTCGGCTTGTTCGATGATCCGGTCGGCTTGTTGGGGATTGCCGGCCAGGAGGCTGTGCTCGACCCGCGCGTAGCGGGTGCTGAGGGAGCTGCAGCCGGCCAAGAGCAGGAGTCCGAGGAGACAAGCGATGACGAAGAGCCGAAACCGCGAGACCGGCCCGGACACTGTCCAAGCCGGAGAGGCCGAGGATGACATGGCCGGACTCACGAACAGGCGGGCCTAAAAAACCGTGCGTTTCCGTTCGACGACTTTTTTGATCTTCTTCTGCCCGAACCAGGACTTCACGTTGTTTTCCAGATCGATCATCTCCAAATCCACCTGATAGAAAATCGCGCGAACGCCCTCGGATTCGTCCACGATCGTGGAGATGTTGCCTTTCAGCATGAAGTCGGCGCCGATCTCCTTGCCCGGCGATTTTTGCGTGTCCTCGCGGGCCTGCTCGGCTTGCGCGCGCCGTTCCTCGCGGAGTTCCTCCCGTTCGGCCTTGCCGGCCACGAACGTGACTTTTTGCGAATTCGTCAGCTCGCGCGCCAGGTCGGAGACGAAGGTCTGGACGTTGATGTGCTCGCTGCTCCGGTTGAGGATGGCACCGACGACGACCACGGGCTGCCGCCCCTTCGCGCTCCGGTACTTGCCGAGCCAGGGGTTGTCCAGGGCTTCCTTGACCATGGACTCGGCCACGAGCCGGGAGTCGGTGTCGTTCCAGCGGCCGCTGAAGTCGGTGACAACGCCCGTATCCACGCGGGTGACCCTGGTGGATTCGCCGCAGCCGGTCGCTGCGGCGGCGACAAGGACGGCAAGGACCACAGCTGTGCGCATGCTGACTGGTGACTGGTGAATGGTGAATCGAGAGGCGTTCATGTCTTCATTCATCATTCATCGTTCCTCGTTCAGCGTTGCTATTTGCTGTCCCGCTTGGTTTCTTCTTTTTCCAGCTTTTCGAAGAGCTTCTCCCCGTTCTGGCGGACATAGTCGCGGACTTGGGGGGAGAGCTCCTTGCTCTGAGCCAGCGCCTCCTGCATGGACTTCAGGTCCACCTTGACGAGCACATAGTAGGTCAGGCTGTCCTCGTCTTTGTACCGGTCCACCGGCATGACGCCGGACAGGGTGCCGGAGGAGAAGGTCTTGACGGCCCGCTCGACGTTCTGTTCTTCCGTGGACTTGCTGAAATCCGCCGCGGTGGTGGAGGCGGCGTAGTTCCGCATCAGATAAGCGGTATAGGTCTGAAACCGCTTGGTGATCTCCGCGCGGGCCATGTTTTCCGCCGCATCCCAGGCCAGGGGCTCGTTGCGGACGCCCACGACCGAGCCGACCCCATAGATCTGTTTGGAATCCTTCTCGTTGTAGGCTGCGGAGCCCTTCTTTACCCAAGCGGGCGGGCCGCCGCAAGCCGAGAGGGCGACCAACAGGGTCAGCGCAAGGCCGCTGCGGAGCCATTGCGTCGACACATTCTTGTTCAATCTCATGGAACGCCTCCTTCCTGCCTGTGACTGTGTGACTGGTTGTTCGGAGTCAACTGGAGATCATGGACCGGTAGATCGTGATCGGCTGCCTCGTCGAAAACCTTGACGCGTGGATGCTAGCATGCACCCCCCACCCTGTCAACGAAAGGGCCGCAGCCCGATATCCGTCGATGATGGTTCCCGGCTGGTCATGACAGGTTGGTCATGACGCCTTGTCTTTGTCCTGCGAGGCGACTACACTCAGGGGCGACTTGCTTTATTCCGAACCTCGCGGAGGATGCCCTGTGGCTGATGTAAAAATCGAAGACGGGATCATCAAGGTCAAGGATCTGGATGTGATGGACCCCAAGGCGGCGGCGGTACTGGCCGAATATCCGGAAGTGCGCTGGGCGGAAATTACGCGGCGGGCGCTCAAGATCGGCCTCGGATATATGAAGGGTGGAGCGCAGGACTAACGATGAACGATGAATGTTGAGCGCTGAATGTCCGAACGGCTGACGCCGCCGTTCATCGTTCCTCCTTCATCACTACTTCAGTGGCGTTGCCGCTGAGCCGGCCTTGCTTAGGTAGTCCCTCACTCGGTTTTCGTTCCCTCCCGTTTCCAGGTACCGCTGATAGGACTCGACGGCCTTCTTCCGGTCCTTCACGTCCTCGGAGTAGAGATCTCCGAGCGAGAGGTGGACGTCCGAGTAGCCGGGGTTGACGACGAGGGCTTGGAGGAAGGCTTTTTCCGCATCCGTGAACCGGCCTTTCTTCTGCAGCACGAGTCCGAGCGTGTAGTGGGAGTCCGGGTTGGCCGGCGCATACTTGACAGCCAGCTCCCCGGCGGTCAAGGCCTCGTCCGTCTTGTTCAAGCGCTCGAGATACAGGTAGCTCTTCAGGATGTAGGCGTCGCCGAATGCGGGGCTGTAGCGGAGGGCCTTCTCCAGCCGATCGAGCGCTTCTTCCAGCGATTTTTCCTTCTGCTGTTGGAGAAGGCCGAAGGCCTTGTCGTATTCTTCCTTGGCGGCGGCGGTCCGTTCCGCCTCCGTCTTGGGATCGGGACCGGCCCGGTAGGCGCTTATTTTCCCTTCCACCAGCACCGTGTCTCCGTCCCCATCCAGGCGGGCGAACTGAGGATGCTGGGTGTTGCCGCTGAGTTGGCTCACCTGCTTGGCCACGTAGGTGCCGATCTCGCTGGCCATAATCCAGCCGTTCTTGTTGTCATCCGCGGCGCCTTGCAATCCGGCGAGGAATGTCGTGACGAACGCCCCCTGTCCGCCCTTGCGGACCGGTGTTTCTCCTTGGGTGGCGGCGCTCAAGACTTGCACGGCTCGTTTGTCCGTGTCTTCCTCAGGAGAGAGGCGGCCTTCCAACGATAGCGATTGGGGCGGCGTGATGTCCCATCCGGACACGGCTGCGTCCAACACGAACAGCACGTGTTTGGCCATGACCCGGCGGGAGAATTCCTTCAAGTGGTCCAGCGTCACGGCCTTGGACACGTTGGACACTTGGGCATCCCAGGGAACCAGGTAGCCGATGTCCTTGTTGTGCATGTCCTGGCTGGCGCCGGCATGGCCGACAAAGAAAATCACGACCCGGTCCTGCCGCCCGACCTTGCGGGGCAGGTGCTCGTTCAGGATGAAGTGCATGCGTTTGGAACTGGCGTCCTTGTTGTAGACTTCGAGGACTTCGTGAAAGCCGAGTTTGCGGAAGGCGTCGGCCACCGCTTTCCCCTCCTCCACGGCGCCGTCCAGCTTCGGGGCCACCAGATAATCGTTGATGCCGATCACGACGGCCCAGGACTTGTAATAGAGTCCTTCCGGACGGCCCAGTTGGGCGTTTGCGGCCGGGATGAGCGATAAGACGCAGGCTACGGTGAGCAGGCCGACGCGACAGAGGCGGAGGCTGTGTTGAAGGGATCGGGCCATGGTCAGACCGATGCTACTCTGCGGCTCTTTTGGCTGTCAAGGATGGGCGGGCTTGCACCGCGTCAGCCGCTTGCCCATAATGCAGGCCTCGGCGGTTCGACGCCTCCGGCAGGAAGCGGCGGCGGGTCGAGGTGCGCGATGGAGGAGCGAGTGTATGGGAAACGATGAGCATCATCTGGAAAGCCTGATGCGGGGGGACCGCGTGGTCCACCCCACCTCCGCCACCAAGGCTGCGGCCTATATCAAGGACTACGAAGCCGACTACCGCCGTTCCATCGCCGATCCGGAGAAGTTTTGGGACCGGATCGCGAAGGAATTGGACTGGTTTGCCCCATGGCAGAAGGTCCTGGACTGGAACTATCCTTGGGCCAAGTGGTTCGTGGGGGCGACGTGCAACATTTCCTACAATTGCCTGGACCGGCACCTCACCGGCTGGCGCAAGAATAAGGTCGCGGTCATCTGGGTCGGCGAGCAAGGGGAAGAGCGGATCTTTACCTACGGTGAACTCGCGCGGCAGGTGAACCGCTGTGCCAACGCCCTGAAAGCCTTGGGTCTGAAGCAGGGCGACCGGGTGACCATCTACCTGCCCAAGATCCCCGAGCAGATCGTGGCGATGCTGGCCTGCGCCAGGATCGGCGTAATCCACAGCGTGGTCTACTCCGGTTTCAGCGCGCCGGCCCTGGAGAGCCGGATCAAGGATGCGGAGTCCCGCGTGGTGATCACCGCCGACGTCGGCTATGACCGGGGCAAGGTCATCAAGCTCAAGCCGGTGGTGGATCAGGCCGTGGCCAATTGCGGGTCGGTTGAGACCGTGGTGGTGGTGCGGCGGGAGAAGCCCGGCGTGTCGTTGGCGGCCCCCAAGGAGGTGGATTGGAATGACTGGCTGGCCAACGAGAAGCCGGTCTGTGAGGCGGCGCCGCTGGACGCCGAGGCGCCGCTGTATATTCTGTACACCTCCGGAACGACCGGGAAGCCGAAGGGCGTGGTGCATGTGCACGGCGGCTACATGGTCGGCACCTATATCACGACCAAGTACGTCTTCGATTTGAAAGAAGACGATGTTTATTTCTGCGTAGCCGATCCCGGTTGGGTCACGGGACACAGCTACATCGTCTATGGCCCGTTGCTGAACGGCGCCACGATCCTGACCGCGGAAGGCAAACCGGACTATCCCGATCCGGGCCGCTGGTGGCAGTTGATCGAACGGTACGGAGTGTCGATCTTCTACACGACGCCGACCGCCGTCCGGTTGTTGATGAAGTACGGTGAGGAGTGGCCCAAAAAGTACGACCTGTCGTCGTTGCGCGTCCTGGGGAGCGTCGGGGAACCGATCAATCCCGAAGCCTGGGCGTGGTATCACCGGGTGACGGGCGGGACCAAGCCGATCATGGACACCTGGTGGCAGACGGAGACGGGGATGATCCTGGTCACCCCCCTCCCCTCGGTGCCGCTGAAGCCCGGCTCCGCGACCAGACCCTTCCTCGGCGTCGAAGCGGACGTCGTGGATCGGGCGGGCCGGTCTCTCCCGGCCAACGCCGGGGGATTTGCGGTGATCAAGAAGCCCTGGCCGGCCATGATGCGGACCATCTACAAGGACCCGGACCGGTATCTGGTCTATTGGAATACGATTCCCAACTGCTATACGGCCGGGGATGTCTGCCGCAAGGATGAAGACGGGTACCTCTGGTTCATGGGGCGGGCCGACGACGTGATCAAGGTGGCGGGCAACCGCATCGGCACGGCCGAGGTGGAGAGCGCGCTTGTGAGCCACCCGTCCGTCGCGGAATCGGCGGTCATCGGGAAGCCGCACAAGACCGTCGGGGAAGCGATCAAGGCGTTCGTGATTCTCAAACAAGGCGAGCGGGAAAGCCAGGAGTTGATTCAGGGTTTGAAGGATCATGTCCTGAAGGAACTGGGCAAGATCGCCGTGCCGCAGGAGATCGACATCGTCCCTGCTTTGCCCAAAACCAGGTCCGGGAAGATCATGCGCCGGGTGCTCAAGGCCAAGGAGTTGGGGCAGGACCCGGGCGACATTTCAACGATTGAAGAGTAAGATGCGCAAGCCGGGCGAGCCGATCTATCTCCGCAAGCACATGCTCGGCCTCGCCGGCTCGATCCTCTCCCCGATCGCGCTGCTGGGCCTCTATGAGCTCTCCATGGGGCCGTTGAGATTCGCCGTCCGTTTGGCCGTCGGATTGGGCATCGCCGCCCTGGCAGGCATTGCGCTCTATTTCACCTGTCGGGCTTCGGCGAAAAACGAACCCTCGTGACCGATGTGCTGGCGCTCAGGGCCTATCAACGATCGAACGGAAGGAGGAGAGGCATCATTGGAGAGGACTCACAGGCAGCAGTGCTCAAACCGTGCGGATCAATAAATAAGGAGGCCGGATATGCCAACCTATGTGACAAATGTGTTCGGGGCGGTCGCCGCCGCCGGGATCGTGGCGTTGCTCTTGACTGGTGCCATGCCCTTTGCTGCCTACGGGGCCGAGGGGAAGAAAGACGAGAAGAAAAAAGAAGCGGCGGCAAAAAAGGCTGTGGTGGCGAAGGCCGACCGGAGCGGCACGGCGCATGTCTCCAGCACCAAGGCCTCCGGAGCCGGGATCGCCGCCAAGTCGCAAGCTTGCTTCGGTAATACGCCCAAGATCGAGAAAGTCGCGCCGGACGAGGGCAAGGCCGGAGACACGGTCATCATCACGGGCGCGAGTTTCGGGGCCGCCGGCTGCCTGACAGCCGTGTCGTTCGGCCCGAGCGGCGAAGCCAAGTTTTCCCATGTGAATGACACCACGGTGACGGCGACCGTGCCGGATGGGCACAAAGGCCTTCGCCTGCTGACGGTCACGACGGCGTCGGGTGAGGATACGAAGGCGTTCGTCGTGCGGTAGTGCTCGGTCGTCGGTGTTCAGTGGTCGGTCATCAGTGTGTCTTCGGGACCTGATGACCGACCACTGATCGCGGTTGGCGGCGTTTAAATCAGCCCACGTTTCTGGAGATAGTCCCGGTCGATGACGGGGGCCGGCTTCTGGGGCGCGAGTCCCCGCTCTTGCAGCAACCGCTCGACGAATTTTCCGATCAGGTCGGATTCCAGGTTGACCGGGTCCCCGACCTTCTTGAGGCCCAATGTGGTGACCTTCGCCGTGTGCGGGATGACGGCAATGCTGAAAGTATGGGCGGCGACGGAGTTGAGCGTCATGCTGATGCCGTCGATGGTGATCGAGCCCTTCGGGACGCAATAACGGAGAATCTCCGGCGGGGCCTCGATCGTCACGACGAGGGCATTGCCGTCCTGACGTTTCTCCCTGATCCAGCCGACCCCGTCCACATGGCCCGCCACCAGATGGCCTCCGATCCGTTCGTTCAGCTTCATCGCCCGTTCGAGATTCACCGGGACCCCGACCGACAGTTTTCCCAAGGAGGTGACCGTCAGGGTTTCCGGCGAGACATCCACGGTAAACTCGCGTTCCCCTTTCGCGACCACGGTCAGGCAGGCTCCGTTCACGCTCACGCTTGCCCCTATCGGCAAGTCGCCCATGACGGTTTCAGCGAGGATGCTCAGTCTGGTCCCCGCCAGCGTCGGCTCGAACATCTTCACGACGCCCATTTCCTCGACGATGCCTGTGAACATGGATGGTTCCTCTTCCCTATTCTTCTTTCTTGAGCAAGACGGTTTTGACCACGTAGACCAAGACGACAAGCAAGACGAGAACGCCGAGGCCGGCCAATACCCCGACGACAATGTCCGCAGTGCCCATCTCCGCTTGCATGCGACGCCCCTTTCCGCTTTGTCCCGCCCCGTGATGATGTCAGGGCCATTATAGCATCGGCGGTCGGTCTTGTAGCCCCTATCCGCGTGGCGCGGTTGGTTTGATGACCACCCAGAACAAGCAGGCGGCGACGAGCTGCAGGCCGGCGATCACGGCGAAGGCTGATGGGTAGTTGAAGCCGGCGATCAGCATGCCGGCCAGTAACGGTCCCGCCGCATGGCCGATATCGTTGATCGTGCCCTGCATGCCGATCCCGGCTCCCATGGTCTTGAGGTATGAGAGGTCCGCGACCAGGGCGGTCGTCGAGGAGGAGATGACCGCCTCCCCGAATCCGAATCCGGCTGCGAGGACCAGGAGGGTCGGCAGCGAGGCGCTGTGCGGGATCAGGATGAAGGTGCCGGCGCAAATCAGCAACCCGACCAGGATCAGCGGCCGGCGGCCGACCATGTCGGACGTGCGGCCCATCACCGGTTTGGAGAGGAACGACGTGATCCCTTGGGCGCCGAACAGGAGCCCGACTTCGCCGGCATTCAGTCCGACCGACAGGCCGTAGATCGGCAGAAAGGCCATGAGGGCTCCGTTCGCGATCATCTTGGCCCCGTCGGTGACGCTGGTGACGAGCACCGGTTTGTTGGACCAGACGGTTTGGAATCCGTTCCACATGTCGGCCAGCACCGGGCGGAATCCCTGCGCTCCCTGACGAGGCGTCGGCGCGGCCAGCCGCAAGCAGGAGAAAATCAGGAAGCCGAGACAACCGAACAGCCCGGCCGTCAGGAAGGTTGTCGGGAACCCGGCGGCATAGACCAGCCATCCGCCCAGTACGGGACCGAACAGGGCGCCGGCTTGTGTGGAGGCCGTATACCAGCCCAGGGCGGCGCCCCGTTTTTCCCGATAGAGGTCCGCCACGGTGGCCAACGCGGCTGGCGCGAAGATGGCGGTGGCCAGGCCGTGCGCAAAACGCAATCCGGTGAGGGCGCCCAAATCGCCGATGAACAGATAGGCGAAGGGCGGAAGCGCGAAGGCCAGGGCCCCGATCCGCATCAGCAGGCGCCGGCCGTAAATGTCGGACAGGGCGCCGGCCGGTAGTTTGAGGAGCACGCCGGTGAGGGTGGAGGCCGAGACGACGAGGCCGATCCGTTCCGGGCCGGCTCCCAGTGATTGGGCGAACAGGGCCAACACTGGTATGCGCACGAGGTTATAGCTGAGGAAGCAGCAGGTCCCCACCCAGCACAGCAGGAGGAACGAACGTGCCTGCGTCATGGTGTCGGACGGGGCACGGATAGGTTGCTCGACAGGAGGGCTTGCAGCAAGGCGGTCAGGGTCTGCTGCTCCTGCGGTGCGATGGAGGGCAGTGCCGGCAGTTCCTGGATGATGCGGTCCTGGTTTTGGGCGATAGCGGCCCCCAATTGGTTGGTGACGTCAAAGCTCCGCGGCAGCTTGCGCGTCACCGCATCCCCGACCAGGGGGCGCAGGACCAAGACGAGACCGGAAAGAACCGGATCGGTCAGCTTCGTATAGGCGATCAGCGAGGTGTCCATGGCCTGATGTCCATCGGGCGATGTGGTCTGGTTGTCCGCCACGGAGAAGACGAGGCAGCGGGAGGCGGAACCCAAACGGTCGACGGGAAACGTCATCTGGCCCTGTTCCGAGGCGACCCGGCACGTGTCCGCCCGCGCCGCCGTGCCGACCAGGGTCATGCCGAGCATCAGGTAAGCCAGCGTCATCCGGGCCGGCTTGGAACCGATGCGGACACTGTGGGTTCGCCGCACTGTCATGGCGTATCCTTAACGGTCAGGTGGAGCAGGACGGGGAACAGCATCCGCCGGTCCTGACGCTGCCGCGCGTCCCGCAGCAAGGTCTCGACGCGGGGGACGACCGCTCCTTGGAAACCGATCCGACCGTTCGTCGTGATGGTCACCGGCTGGGAGAAGTCCACCAAGGCCTCGTGCAGGTAGAGGCTGTACCGCTTCACCCGTTCGGTCCGTACCTCGATACGATTGGGGCCGACGATCTCTGCATGCAAGCGCGCGTAGCGGCGGTTCACGATCGCTTCGTCCCGGCTGTCGGTCAAGAGGTCCGTGAAGGCCGCAATCCGGTCCGTGGCGTCGATCCTGGCCCATCCGAAGGGCGTCAGGTGCGTGGCGTCGCGGACGACGATCAGGCGCTTGGGCACGGCGGTGCGGCGCTGGCGGTCGAACCAGCGGACCAAGGCGGGCAGCTCTTCGCGCGGGAAAAAATGTCCGCCGGCCATGGGATGCACTAGGTCATGTTCCTGATACTGGAAGACATAGCCGAGACGGGTCAACTCTTGCGCGATCGCCCGGCTGAGTTCAACCGGCATGACGTCGTCCTGACGGCCATGGATCATATAGAGCGGCGTGTTCTTCAGATTCTCCAAAAACGGCATGAGCACGGTATCCAGGCCGCTGGCCATCGGAGCGAGCCCGGCGAAGAGGGGCGCATCGTGGGTCCCGACAAGATAAGTCCCGATGCCGCCGTTCGACATGCCGGTCAGGAAGACCCGGTCCGGATCGATATGATATCGCGATTGCACGGTCCGGAGCGTGGCCAAAACGAGTTCTTCTCCGTGTCTGGTCCACCAAGTGCCCTGCATGTAGGTGGGGCAAGCCAGGATATAGTTCTCCCCGAGGCGGGTCTGCCACCGTTCCAAATAGGCATCGCCGCTGAAGCCGGCCCCGTGGAGACACAGCACCAACGCATACTCCTTCGCCGGGTCATAGGTCGGCGGCACGTAGAGCCCATAGCGATAGGTCCGTTCGCGCACCGTGACCGGCAATCCCGGCTGGAGCCCGACCGGCGCTGCTCCGTACGTCTGCCCCTGCCTGAGCAGTTCCGTCACGACGGCGAGCGTGGCTCGAGGGTTTTCCAGGATTTCAGCTTGTAGGGCTTCGGCTTTGTCCGGGTCTGTGGTAGCCAGATAGGTCCGGATCAACGTGGAGAGGGAAGCGGACGGAGATTCGGACGGGACCTCATCCGCCTGCGCAGGGCCGGCGGCGCGCAGCGCGAAGATCAGGATGTAGGCGGCGAGCAGGTGGCGAGGGATAGAACGGACGAGGCGTCTACAAGGGGGGCCGATGTGCACCGAGAAACCGTACCATCTTTAGGTTCTGCTTGTCAAAACGGAGTGCCTGACCGGCTACTTCGGCGAGAGGGTCCCTTCCAGCAGGACATCCCTCCCGATAGGTTGGATGCGGATGTCGTCGAGCGGCAGCGCCTGCGCCAACCGTTTTGGCGCAAGCCCGCCGATGAGGCCTTGCGCGTCTTGGCCTCCCAATAAGGTGGGGGCGATGAAGAGGGCCACCCGGTTGACCAGTCCCGCCCGCAGTGCGGAAGCGTTGATTTCGCCACCCCCTTCGATCAGCACCGATGTGACGCCCTGTTTCCCCAGCTCGGCCAAACAGGCACGCAGGGATACCCGGCTGTTCCGGGCCGGCAGGATCAAGACCTGGGCGCCCTTGGCTTGGACCTGTTTTATCCTTCCGATCGGAGCTTGCGCGGTGGTGGCGATGACCGTTCCTGGGCCGAGGACTTTCGCTTTGAGGGGAATGAGCAGCCGGCTGTCTAGGATGACGCGCAAAGGTTGATGAGCCGGTTTGGCCGCGGCCGCTCCCCTGCCCAACCGCACGGTCAATCGAGGGTCATCGCGCCGGACCGTTCCTGCCCCGACCAGGATTGCGTCCATCCGGCTGCGCAGTTGGTGGGCATGGCGTCGTGCCGGTTCCCCGGTGATCCACTGGGACTCGCCGCCGGCCGTGGCGATTTTTCCGTCCATGGTCATCGCGGCTTTCAGGGTGACGAAGGGTAAGCCTGTTCTGAGCCAATGGCGGTAGGCTTCGTTCAGCCGTTCGGCTTCATGACGGAGACATCCGACCGACAGGTCGAGCCCGGCTCGGCGCAACGCCCTGATCCCACGTCCGCCGACCTTGGGATTGGGATCGGCCATGGCTACAACGACGCGATGGAGTCCGGCCGCAACGACGAGCGGCATGCAGGGAGGGGTGCGCTTCTTGGTATGACAGCAGGGTTCGAGGGTGACGTAGAGGGTGGCGCCCTGTGCGCGGGAGCCTGCTGCCTGCAGGGCGAGGATTTCGGCATGGGGACCGCCGGCCCGGCGATGATACCCCTGCCCGACGATCCGGTTGCCTGCCACGACGATGGCTCCGACCATCGGATTGGGGCTGGTACGTCCCCGTCCCTTGGCGGCCAGCCGGAGGGCCAGCGCCATGTACCGGCAGTCGCGATCCGAGTCTTTCACCGTTTTCTGGCGCTGGTGGAGGTAGCGCGGCTGGTCCGGCCGGCCTTGGCCTTTTTCTTCGAAGAACGAGATGCCGGCTTTTTCTCCGCTTCACCGGTCAAGGCCGCCTGCGCAGCCGCCAGCCTTGCGAGCGCGACACGATAGGGCGAACAGCTGACATAATCCAACCCCAGCTGATGGCAGAATTCCACGGAACTGGGGTCGCCTCCGTGCTCGCCGCAGATGCCGAGCTTGATGTCGGGTCTGGTGGCGCGGCCTTCGGTGATGGCCATCTTCATCATGGCGCCGACCCCCTCCCGGTCCAAGACGGCAAACGGGTCCGACTCCAGAATGTTCTCGGCTTTCTTGGCGATGGCTGCATCGCAGGCGCGGCAGCGCATGTCTTTCCAGTCCACGTCGCTGCTCAGGCAATGGGGACAGCTGTCCTGCCGGCGCATGTAAAAGGCGATGAACTTAGCCGCGTCGTCCCGCGAGAATCCGAACGTGGTCTGGGTCAGGTCGTTGGTGCCGAACGAGAAGAATTCGGCCTCCTCCGCGATGCGGCGCGCCGTGACGGCGGCCCGCGGCAGTTCGATCATCGT
Source organism: Nitrospiraceae bacterium (assembly GCA_005799365.1). Lineage (GTDB taxonomy): Bacteria > Nitrospirota > Nitrospiria > Nitrospirales > Nitrospiraceae > SYGV01. The sequence goes on along the minus strand of SYGV01000079.1, from coordinate 29,367 downwards.
GCCGATCAGGTAGGAAAGCTTGACCCCGCGCTGTTGGAGCGTCTCCTCCGCCACCTCCCGGATGAGGTCTTTCTGGGCTTTCATCTCCGAGACCATGCCGACCAGGGGGATCATGATCTCCGGCACGATCTTCTTGCCCTCGCGCGCCAGCTCGCAGGCGGCTTCGATGATGGCCTGGGTTTGCATGCGGGTGATTTCCGGCATGGTGATGCCGAGCCGGCAGCCGCGGAGGCCCAGCATGGGGTTGAACTCGTGGAGTTCCTCGACCCGCGCCAGCAGCTTGCGTTTTTCCTCTACCAGCGCCGGGTCCGCGCCGGTCAGTTCCAGACGCGCGATCTCGACCATCAGGTCTTCCCGCTTGGGCAGGAACTCGTGCAGCGGAGGATCCAGCAGGCGGATGGTCACGGGGAACCCCTTCATCTCCCGATACAGGCCGATGAAGTCTTTTCTCTGGAGCGGCAGCAGTTGCGCCAGGTACTGTTCGCGTTCCTTGCTGGTCCTGGCCAGGATCATTTTCTGCATGATGGGGATGCGGTCTTCGGCGAAGAACATGTGTTCGGTGCGGCAGAGCCCGATGCCTTCGGCCCCGAATCCCCTGGCGATCATGGCCTGGTCGGGCACGTCCGCATTGGCCCTCACTTTGAGCCGGCGGACCTGATCGGCCCAGCCCAGGAGTGTGGCGAAACAGCGGTACTTTTCGGACTGACGGGCGTCGAGCTTCCCCTGGATTACCTGGATGACCTCCGACTCGACCACCGGAATGTCGTCTCCGTAGACGTGTCCCGTGAATCCGTTGATCGAGAGGAAATCCCCTTCCGTGAAGGGGCGGCCGCCGATCTTGACGGTCGCGCTGTCGGTGACTTCGATGGACTCGCAGCCGGCGACGCAGACCTTGCCCATCTGTCTAGCGACAACGGCCGCGTGGGAAGTCATGCCGCCGCGCGCGGTCAGGAAGCCGCGCGCGGCGTTCATGCCGTGGATGTCGTCGGGGCTGGTCTCCTGGCGGACCAGGATGACCCGCTCACCGCGGGCCTGCATGTCCACGGCCTTGTCCGGGGTCAGGGCGATTTTGCCCGCCGCGGCGCCTGGGCCGGCCGGCAGCCCTTTGCCCAATGAGGGGTGCGTGCCTTCTGCTGCGGCGTCGAACACCGGATAGAGGTACTGCGAGAGCTGCTCTGGGCCGACGCGGAGCACCGCCTCGCGTTTGCTGATCAGCCCTTCTTTGACCATATCCACGGCAATCCGGACGGCGGCGATCCCGGTGCGTTTGCCCACCCGGGTTTGCAGCATATAGAGCGTGCCTTCCTGGATCGTAAATTCCAGGTCCAGCATGTCCCGGTAATGCTTCTCGAGCGTCCGGTAGGTCTTCACCAGGTCCTTGTAGGCTCCGGGGAGGGTCTTGGCCAGGGCCGTGACCGGCAGCGGCGTGCGGATGCAGGCGACCACGTCCTCTCCCTGGGCGTTCAACAGACATTCGCCGAAGAAGGCCCGCTCGCCGGTGGCCGGATTTCTGGTGAAGGACACGCCGGTGCCGCTCGTGTCCCCCATGTTGCCGAACACCATGGCGACGACGTTGACGGCCGTGCCCCAGTTGTCGGGAATGTTGTAGAGCCGCCGGTACGTCACAGCGCGGGCGCCGTACCAGGAGGAAAAGACGGCGTTGATCGCCATTCGGAGCTGGTCCAACGGGTCTTCCGGGAACTCACGGCCGGTCTCCCGCTTGACCAGGGCTTTGAACCGGACCACGAGGTCGGTCAGGGCCTTGGCGTCCAGGTCGGTGTCGTGCACGAGCCCGCGCTCGGCTTTCTTCTCTTTCAGGATCTGCTCGAAGTGCTCCCGTTCCACGCCCATGACGATGTTGCCGTACATGGTAATGAAGCGTCGGTAGCTGTCCTTGGCGAAGCGTTCGTTTTTGGTCTTGGCGGTCAGTCCCTCGACGGTCCGTTCGTTGAGGCCGACGTTCAGCACCGTGTCCATCAAGCCCGGCATCGCGGCCCTGGCGCCCGAGCGTACCGAGACGAGGAGCGGATTGGTTGGGTCGCCGAATCCCATGCCCATGGACCGCTCCACCCGCTTGAGGCTCTGGATGGCCTGATCCCACATGCCCGGCGGGAAAGTCTTCTTGTGGCGGTAGTATTCGATGCAAGCATCGGTTGAGATGGTAAAGCCGGGGGGGACGGAGATGCCCAGATTCGTCATCTCGGCCAAGCCGGCGCCTTTGCCGCCCAGGAGATTCTTGCTGTTCCCGTCGCCTTCGGCCTTGCCGCCGCCGAAGTAATAGACGAATTTCTTCGTGCTCACGCCTGCCTCTCCTCTTATGATGCGTCCCGTCCTTGGATGACAATCATGGCGGAGTCGTGCCCCGCATGTCCAGCCTCGTGCGATACCGGGCGATCAGGCGTCGCTTGGTCGCGATGCCCAGCGCGATCACCGCGGCCACGAACGCGGCCAACAAGAACAGCCGGTAGTCCACTTGCGCCCCGTGGTCGAAGTAGAGCTTCCCGTCCCCTCCCCGCACGACCTTGGTTTCTTTCTGAAAGATGTGGGGCTCTCCCGAGGGATCGGACAGGTTGATCCATTCGTGGCAGAGTTGCACCGGCTCCTCGGCGCCGATGACGCGATGCCAGGTAAAGCGCAGGCATACGTCCTGGGCGGCATCGAAAACGTCGGGCGTGCGGATCATGGCATCCAGATCCACCCCGCTTCCCCAGAGCCCGGCCAGGAAGACCGCATTGCAGGCGAGGATCAGGGCCGCCGACACTCCATACGAGTAGCGCCGCAGTTTCCCGGCTTTGTCGTCGTCGACGGCCGGTTCCGACGGATGCGGCTGCGGTGGGTCCGACTGCATCGCGGCTCACCATGGTTAGGCGCCCGGTACGAGGATCTCGGACAGGTCGGCGAACGAGAGAAACAGGCGATCGATCATGCGGAGAAGCGAGAGCCGATTGGCCCGGATGCCCTGATCGTCAGCATTCACCATGACACCGGAAAAAAATGCGTCGATGGCCGGCTTGAGCCGAACGAGGCCCTCTAGGGCAGTGTCATAGTTTCCCTTCTCGATGGCGAACGGCACGTGTAGCCTCGCCTCTTCGAGCGCCTGGTAGAGCTCGGTCTCCGACTGGTGCTGAAACAGGGAGGGGTTGATCTCTTCGGCTTCCCATTTTTCTTTGTCCACGATGCGGTGCGCTCGTTTGAAGCCGATGATCAAGGGATCGAACTCCGGTCTGCCGGTAATGGCTTGCAAGGCGTTCATCTTGTCGTAGAGAGTCAGTAAGTTCCATTGAGTGCGGTGCGTTGATTTCAGGACGGCGAGCATCACGTCGTCGCGCAGGCCGTCAACCGTGCGCCCGTAGTACCGAAGGCGCTCCAGTATGAAGTCGACGGGATCGCTGGCGGGGGCGGCCGGTTTGAAGCCTTTGTCATCCAAAAGGTCGGATATATGCGCATGGACCTCCCCCAGGTTTAGGGGGAGCCGTCCTTCCAGGGCGATGCGCACCACCGCCAGAGCGTTTCTCCGAAGGGCGAAAGGATCTTCGGAGCCGGAAGGGACGAGGCCCACACGGAAAAAGGTGAAGATCGTGTCGAGACGATCGGCCAGGGAAAGAACTTTGCCGGTCATGGATTCGGGGATGGCCCCCTCCATCGAAGGGGGGAGATACTGTTCGGCAATGGCCCGACTCACCTGGTCCGTCTCTCCGTCGTGCTGGGCATAGTTCCCCCCCATGATGCCCTGCAGCGCGGGGAACTCGCCGACGATGCCGGTGGTCAGGTCGGCCTTGCAGAGTTCAGCGGCCCTCGTGCAGGTTCGGCAGGAGTCGCGGTCGAGGGCGAACATGCCCGCCAGGCGCTCTACCAGCTGCCCGATCCGCTGTTGCTTCTCGAATACGGTGCCGAGTTTTTTGTGGAACGTCATGCCCTTGAGTTTGTCGGCCCGGTCGGCCAGTCGGACCTTGCGGTCCTCGTCGAAGAAGAAGCGGGCGTCGGCCAGGCGCGCCGCCAGCACCCGTTCGTTGCCGGCTTGAATCAACTTCATGTTGGCCAGCTTCATGTTAGTGACGGACACGAACGCAGGCAGCAAGGTGCCGTCGTTGCGCAAAACGGAGAAGAAGCCCTGGTGTTCTTTCATGGAGGTCATGAGGATTTCTTTGGGGAGCGACAGGTACTGGGGGTTGAATCCGCCGAGAAGCGGGTGCGGGCATTCCGTCGTGAACACCGCCTGATCCAGCAATGCCTCGTCGCGGTGCGGGCGTCCGCCCGCCGCTTTGGTGAGCTTCTCGACTTGCGCCAGGATCAACTCGCGTCGGCGATCCTGATCCGGGATGACGCCGTGCTGCTCCAACGTACGCAGGTACGACTTGAGGTCGGTGACCGGAAGGCCCTGGGCTGTTTTGCGGCCTGCCGGTCCGAGAAACCTGTGCCCCCAGGTGCGGGCGCCCGCACGAACCCCGGCGATCTGGAACGGGACCGGTTTTCCTGCATAGAGAGCCAGGAGCCAGCGGATAGGGCGCCCGAATCTGGCTCCCGTGTCGTTCCATGTCATGGATTTAGGAAAGGACAGCTTGCCGATGAGTGCCGGGAGTAGCTCGGTCAGGACCGAGGCCGTCCACTGTCCTGTCTCGCGTTTGACGGCGAACAGATACTCGCCTTTGGGCGTTGAGCGGACTTCGAGTGCTTCGACCGGCACTCCCTGCCCGGCGGCAAACCCGACCGCAGCCCTGGTCGGTTGTCCGGCTGCGTCGTACGCCACTGCCTTCGAGGGCCCCATCGTTTCCTTGGTCACGGCGGTCTGGCGATCGCACACGGATGCGACCGACAGCGCGAGGCGTCTGGGGGTGCCGAAGGTTTGCACCGCCCCATGCGTGAGCCGGTGCTCGTTCAATAGTTGCTCGGTCAGGCTGTGGATCGAACGGAGGGCCGGTTGGATGAAGTGATACGGCAGCTCTTCCGTCCCGATTTCAAGGAGGAGTTCGCCGGCAGCCGGCTTGGCGGTTTGACTCTTGGCCTTGGTCCTGGCCGGGCCTGTCTTTGATCGTGGTATCATTCGGACGCCGTTACGTGATGACCGTCTTGCCCGCCGGCTTCTTCGCGAGCAGCGGATACCCGAGTTGCTCTCGTTGTGCTAGGTAGCCTTCGGCGCATTTGTAGGCCAAGGCCCGGACGCGGGCGATAAAGCCGGTTCGCTCGGCGACCCCGATGGCGCCGCGCGCATCCAGCAGATTGAACACGTGGGAGGACTTGATGCAGTAGTCGTAGGCCGGCAGGATCAGCCCTCGGTCGATCAGTTTCATGCACTCGCCTTCGAAGGTCTGAAACGCCGCCGTGAGCATCGTTGCGTCCGAGGCCTCGAAATTATAGGTGGAAAATTGGACTTCCGTTTGGTGATGGATGTCCCCATAGCTGATCTGGTCGTTCCATCGCAGGTCGTAGACGTTATCGATTTGCTGGAGGTACATGGCGATGCGTTCGGTGCCGTAGGTGATCTCCACGGTGATGGGGTTGAGCTCGATGCCTCCCACTTCCTGAAAATAGGTGAACTGGGTGATTTCCATACCGTCGAGCCGCACTTCCCAGCCCAGACCCCAGGCTCCGAGTGTGGGCGATTCCCAGTCATCCTGCATAAAACGGATATCGTGGTGTTTGGGGTTGATACCGAGGCGGGTCAGGCTCTCCAAATACAGGTCCTGAATGTTCGCCGGCGAAGGTTTCAGCGCCACCTGGTACTGATAGTAATGTTGCATCCGGTTCGGATTGTCGCCATAGCGGCCGTCCGTGGGGCGGCGGCAGGGCTGAGGATAGGCAGCCCGCCAGGGCTCCGGCCCGAGGGCGCGCAGAAAGGTTGCCGGGTGGAACGTCCCCGCGCCCATCTCCAAGTCGTAGGGTTGATGGATGACGCAGCCTTGGTCGGCCCAGTAGCGATGGAGGGAGAGGATGAGCTCCTGGAGGGTCACAGAACGCCCTTGCCGCTGTTGCCTGGTCGATAACGGGATGGGTCGATGCCCATGTGGCCGCTCCTGGGGCCATATCTCCCCCGGAAGCGGCGTCAAAATAACAAGAAACCTCTTTCCCTGTCAAGGTAACGACAGGGATCTCAAGGGGCTTTTATGAGTCTGTCGCGAGACGTGATGAGTCAGGATTTGACCATGAGGTATGTGGTCGGTTGCGTTGTGCGCCTTGACTCACGTCCCCGGTTCGTCTATTGTCTGAAAAATTGAGCGAATCACTTTACTTTCGAGCCTGAGATGAAATTTTCGAAAAAAGGCGAATATGCGCTTCGGGCCTTGTTGGAACTTACGGCGCAACGGGACTCCATCCTCCTGCAGCGCCATGAGATTGCCGAACGGCAAAATATCCCCATCGAGTTCCTGGAGCAGATCCTGTTGACGCTCAAGAACGCGGGCCTCCTGACCAGCAAGCGAGGCATCAACGGGGGATACAGTCTACTGAAGGCGCCCGAAGAGATCACGCTCGGCCAAGTGATCCGGCTTTTAGATGGGCCCCTGGCCCCGATCGCCTGCGTCAGCAAAACCGCCTATCAGAAGTGCCAGGACTGTCCCCATGCGGACACGGCCACCTGCCCGATTCAACAGGTCATGCTGGATGTCCGCAATGCGATCGCCGCCATCCTCGACAACTATACGCTACGGGACTTTGCCTCGGGCCGCCACAAGGGGGGGCAATCCTGAGCAGCGCCCGTGCGGCGAAAGAATGCCGGAAAGCTTCAGTGCATAAGGGATAGGCATGGATCACAGCGTCCTCATTGCGATTACGTTCCTGGCGGCGATCGTCAACGGGGGGCTCGGGTATGGCTTCTCGTCCATCACCGTCCCCGTGGCCCTGCTGTTTTATGTCAACCGGATTCTGAACCCGGCGTTGGTTCTGGTGGAGCTGGTCATCAACGGCTATGTCTTGCTGATCAACCGGCGCAGCGTGCCGCACATTTGGAAGCGCGTGATGCCCATGCTCCTGGGCTTGCTCGTCGGCGTCGGGGGCGGCGCCTACGTGCTGTCGCTGGTTCAGCCAAGCTGGGCCAAGTTCATCACCTATTGCATGCTCCTGCCCCTGATCCTCCTGCAGGCCGCCGGCATCCGGAGGCCCATCCAGGCCGAAAACGCCATCGCGGTGCCGTTTGGAGCGGGGGTCGGATTGCTCTATTCCGTGACCACCATTTCCGGCCCGCCGCTGGCCTTGCTCTTCAATAACCAGGGTTATGCCAAGCAGGATTTTCGCGCGGCACTGGCCGTCATCCGCACGGCGGAGTCCAGCATGACAGCCGTCGCCTATTACTTCATCGGGCTGTACAGCATGGGCAGCCTGGAGATCATTCCGTATATCGTGCCGAGCGTGCTGATCGGCATTCCCATCGGGAGCTATCTCATTCGCTGGATGGACCCAGAAACCTTCCGGCGCTTGTGCATGAGTTTCGATGCGGTCGTGGTCGGGTTTGGATTGTCGCGGGTGCTTGTGGAGCTGAAGCTCACGATTCCAGCAGTCGCCCACAGCCTCTTGGCCGCCGTCGTGGCGCTCAATGCCTATTTGTTGCTCCGGTTCTTCCGGCAGAGGGCTCCGCATTAGGGCCCCCCACCGAACTGGTTCCCTGGCAATCTCGAAGAAATTCCTCAAGCCGGTGCTCACGGGCGCCGATAAGGTAAGAGAGGGTTCCTGTGTCGCATGCGGGATCGTAAGTAAATCCAAAGAATGTGCGCAATTGACTGGGGGGCGTCACTTTGTTACAAGTGCCCTGCCACTGATCTCTAGGGAAGGAGAGTCTACACATGGCTACCACGATGCCGGAAACTCTTGTCGCTGCGATCTCGAATAAAGCGGCCCACTTGCGCATTGAAAGCGTCCGCGCCACGTCCGAAGCGGGGAGCGGGCACCCGTCCAGCTGTTGCTCCGCGGCCGACATCGTCGCCACCCTCTTCTTCTCCGTGATGCGGTACGATCCGCAGCAGCCGCGGCAGTTGAGCAACGATCGTTTCGTGCTCTCCAAGGGGCATGCGGCCCCCCTCCTCTACGCGGCCTGGGCCGAGGCCGGCCTAGTCAACAAACAGGACCTGTTGAAGCTCCGCACGCTGACGAGCGATCTGGAAGGACATCCGACGCCGCGCCTCCCCTTTGTGGACGTGGCGACCGGCTCGCTCGGGCAGGGACTGTCCGCCGGGATTGGCATGGCCTTGAACGCCAAACGGCTTGATTGTTCCGGCGCGCGTATCTATGTGCTCATGGGCGACGGCGAATCGGTCGAGGGATCGGTCTGGGAGTCGGTCGAACTGGGCCGGCAGTTTGCCTTGGACAATCTCTGCGCGATCGTGGATGTCAATCGGCTGGGCCAGAGCGATCCCACCATGTTGCAGCACGACATGGAGGCCTATCGGGCTCGGTGGTCCGGATTCGGCTGGCATGCCATCGTGGTGGACGGCCATGACATCCCCGCTCTGCTGGCCGCCTTTGACGAGGCGGCCCGGACGACGGGAAAGCCCACGGTGCTCTTGGCCAAGACGTTCAAAGGCAAAGGCATCTCCTTCGTCGAAGACAAGATGGATTGGCACGGCAAGGCGCTGAAGAAGGGCGAGGAGAGCCAGAAGGCCATCGACGAATTGACGAAACAGCTCAAGCCCGGAGTCCCGGAGCCGGCCATCAAGAAGCCTGCCGGCTCTGTGAACGGGAGCAAGCCGGCCAAAGCCATGGCGTCGCCCAGCTACAAGCCGACCGACTCAGTGGCCACCCGCGAGGCCTTCGGGGTAGCCCTAGCGGCGCTCGGCGAAGCTAATCCGCTGGTGGTCGGCCTGGATGCGGACGTGAAGAACTCCACCTATACGGATAAGTTCGGCAAGCAGTTCCCCGACCGGTTTTTCGAAAATTTCATCGCGGAGCAGAACATGGTGGGCGCCGCGATGGGCCTGGCCGCTTGCGGCAAGATCCCCTTTGCGGCTACCTTCGCCTGTTTTCTCACCAGGGCCTATGACTTCGTCCGCGTGGCCGCCATCAGCCATTCCAACATCAAACTGGTCGGGACCCATGCGGGGGTGAGCATCGGCGAGGACGGTCCCTCGCAAATGGGCCTCGAGGACATCGCCATGATGGCGGCGCAGCCGGGCGTGGCGGTGCTCTACCCGTCCGACGCCGTCTGCACCTATCGGATGATCGAAGCGGCCGCCGCCCACCAGGGACCGGTCTATATCCGGACCGGCCGGCCCAAAGCGCCGATCCTCTACGGCAACGATGAGGCCTTTGCGATCGGGGGCTCCAAGGTCTTGCGGCAGAGCCAGTCCGACAAGCTCACCATCGTGGCGGCCGGGGTCACGCTCTTCGAAGCCCTGAAGGCGCACGACCAACTCAAGGCCGCTGGCATCGCGGTGCGGGTGGTGGACCTCTACAGTATCGCCCCGATCGACCGGACGACCCTGCTCACCTGCGCGAAGGCGACGCAGAACCGCATCCTCACGGTGGAGGACCATTATCTCCACGGTGGCTTGGGCGACGCGGTGCTCGGGGCGGTCGGGAGCGAGGGCGTGCGCGTGCGCAAGCTGGCGGTCCTGGAAATCCCCCACAGCGGCAAGCCGGACGAGCTGATCGATCGCTTCGGCATCGGAGCGCGCTCGATCGTCGAGGCGGCCAGGCAGATGCTCTGACAGGATGTCGAATAAGACGGTGGGGTGGCTGTGGTATGATTCCCGTGTTCCCCACCGCGCACGCCGGGCGCTGTTCGGTGAGCAGCCTGTGTGACCATCCTGGAAGATCGCTGAAGCAATGGGCGCCGCCGATCCTCTCCATAAGAAAATTCCACTGCTCAACGTCCTGACGGCCCGAGACCGTCGGAATCTCGCCGGCCAGATCGTCGAGTTTTCCTACAACAAGGACCAGTTCATCTTCCGGGAGGGAGATCCGGCGGAATATTTCCATATCCTCAAAGAAGGCAGCGTCAAGTGCGTCAAGACCTCCCCGGACGGGAAAGAGGTGACGCTCAAGGTGCTGCTGCCGGGCGACCTCTTCTGTTGCGAGGCTGCGGTGTTCGACGGGGCACCCCACCCAGGCTGCGCCAAGCCTTTGGGGGATGTGCGCGTTCTCCGGCTGAGCAGAAAAGCCTACTTCGACGTGCTCCGCCGGAATCCTGAAGCCGGCATTGAAGTCATCCGGTACCTGGGCCAGCGTCTGAACGAGGCGCAAGAAAATGCCAAGGTCATGGCCCTGGACCTGGCCGAGCAGCGGCTGGCCGCCCTGTTGGTGAACCTCGCTGCCAGGACCGGAGTGAAAGAGGCGAGCGGGATTCGCCTGACCGTCCGGTTGACCAGGCAAGACCTGGCTAACATGGTGGGCATTGCGGTGGAGACGGCGATCCGCATCATGGGGCGGTTTAAGCGTGCCCGATTGGTTTCCGGTACAGCCAAGCAAATCATCATCCGCGACCTCGCCAAATTGAAGTCCCTTGCGTCCGACCAGCCGGATACGGCGCCTGGCTCCTCTTGACCCAGTTAATTTTCAAAACATAATATAGGTCATGTTTTTGCGGCGGCTCCGCAGGCTATCCTGCAGGCTACGGTAAGCCATGTGTGCTGGTATCATCGATCCATCGAGGAGGTAGCGGATGAAGCGGATGCGTTCAGCTCTTGGCGCCATGCTGGTGATGGGAGGCCTGCTTGCCACGGCCCAGCCGGCTGCGGCCAAGACCCATGAAGTGAACATGACGGCGAAGGAAACCGAGGTCGTCGTGGAAGGCTCGGGCGAGACCTACAAGGCCTGGACGTTCGACGGCCAGTTCCCAGGCCCGGTTGTGCGGGTCACCGAGGGGGACACGATCAAGTTTACGCTGGAGAACCCCAAGACCAACACCTATCCGCATGCGATGGATTTCCACGCGGCGGAAATCGACTTCCTGAAGAACTACCGCGCGATCAATCCGGGCGAGACGATCAGCTATACCTTCGTCGCCAAGAAGCCGGGCCTGTTCTTTTACCACTGTGGCGCCCCACCCATGATCCAGCACGTGGCCCGCGGCATGTTCGGGGCCGTGATCGTGGACCCGAAGAACGCCAAGGCCTGGCCGAAGGCGGATCGCGAATATGTGTTGGTTCAGTCGGAATTCTTCAAGAACCCGGACGACGTCCAGACGATGTTCGACCGGAAGTTTGACAACGTGATCTTTAACGGTGGGATCTTCAAGTACCATCCCTTCGTCACCGGCGGCGGGAAGCTGGACGCCAAGCCGGGCGAGCGGGTCCGCATCTATTTCGTCAACGCGGGGCCGAACGAGTTTTCCGCGTTCCACCCGATCGGCGAGATTTGGGATAACGTCTACGAGAGCGGGAATCCCGACAACAAGCTGAACGGTGTCCAGACCTACGTGGTGGGACCGGGCAGCGCGGCAACCTTCGACGTGGTGGCCGAATCGGCCGGCGCTTATCCGCTGGTGACGCACAGCCTGACCGGCGCCCTTCGGGGAGCGATTGCCGTCCTGCTGGTGGGGCCGGATGCCAAGCCGGCACCGCTGATGCCCATGACGCCCTGGGAGGTCGCGCCGAAGCCGGCTCAGTAAGATAGTATTCTGCAAACGCGCCGGCTGGGTCGATCGGTTTCCGGTCGGCCCCGCCGTTTATTTTGAGGGAGGAGGGTTAGGGGTTTGGGGCGACGAACACCAGGACCTTCAAGCGTCCGGCGGTATGGTTCAGCACCCCATGCTCTTCGCCAGCCGGCGCCATCGTCCCCTGTCCCGGTCCAAGCACCTTCGCCTCGGCTCCCACCTTGAACGTCCCCTGCCCTTCCAGCACCAGATAGACCTTGTCCTGCTCCCCATGAATGTGGCCTTTCTGTTCCTGCCCCGGTTCGAAGCAATAGACATCGCAGAAAAAGCGAGGCGAATGAAAGATATTGTTCTTCTTCATCTTTTCGTTGCTAAACTGCTGATAGTCCAAGAGATTAATGATTTTCATGACTCGCCACTCCTTTACGATCGGTCAGCTGCATTCGACGTGACTCCGTGACTCTGGTAATCGTGTGAACCGGCACCAGATGACGCGAGACGCCCAAATCCTTGGCCGGTATGCCCATCGCCAACCCGAGCAACTGGGGTAAGTGCAGGATGGGAAGGCTCAGGTTGGCATTGACAGCCTGCCCCGCCCGGTCCTGGTAGATGTCCAAGCTCATGTGACAGAGGGGGCAGGGCGTGACCATGAAATCGGCGCCGCTGTCCTTCGCTTCTTTCATATTCGTTCCCGCCATGGCGACGGCGATGGCTTCCTGCTCCAGGATGACGGGAAATCCACAGCACTTGGTCCGGCCCACATAGGCCACCGGTTCGCCTTTGGCGGCCCGGATGACTTTCTCCAGCGAGGTGGGATTTTCCGGGTCGTCGAACCCCAGGTCCCAGGAGGGGCGCAGGATGTAGCAGCCGTAGAACGGCGCAATCCGGAATTCGTTCAGGGGCACTCGGACTTCTTGTCCGAGACGGTGCAGCCCGACCTCGCGCACCACGATCCACAGCAGATGTTTGACCTGAATCGTGCCGCGGTAGATGGGGCCCTCGCGTTCCAGAACCCGGTTGATCCGATCCAGGAGCCCCGGCTCCTGCTTCAAGCGCTTGTTCGCCGCTCCCATCACTCCCTGGCAGGTCCCGCAGATGGTCATCACATCCAGCCCAAGCTGCTCGGCTTGCGCAAACGTTCTGGCGTTGAGCGCCAGCGCGACGTCCGGCTCCCCCTCGCCCACGACACCGGCCCCGCAGCAAGAGGAAGCGGTCAGTTCCTGCACCTCGATGCCCAGCCGACCGATGATGGCCATGGTGGACTGGTAGAGTTCCGGCGTGGCGCCTTTGGCCGCGCAACCTGGATACAGGGCATATGTCAGCGGCATGTGGACCTCGTCTGGTGAGCGGCGTCAAAATCTAGCACAGCGATGCGCTGCTTGGCGATAGCGGCAGGATGGTCTGCGGCAAGGAACGTCAGGCTGTCGGCATGAGCGACGACCTCTTGCTTCTCATGTCTGCGCCCTCGATCGGCTGACGCTTAGAACATCACCCGATACTCCTCTCCGCTGCTGACCCTCGCCACGCCGTAGCCCTGCCCGATCCACTCGAGCGCAAAGACCATCTCCAGCACCCTGTTGTCCGAGCCGGTCAAGCGCGCATAGCCGTGCGCACGCCCGCTCATGGGGCGTCCCAGCAGCTCGGCCATATTGGCGCCGAAGAAGAGCGACCCCTCCCCGATCGAGCCAGTGGTGAGGGGCTGGTACGAACCTTCCAGCCTGACGCCGGAAGGTAAGGTGACGGCAATCGTTCGGCGCCAAACGTCGTGCGTGCCCGTGAGGGTCGTGCCGTCGGCGATGCCGATGAACTGGATGTGATGGGAGCAGGCGGCGAGCAACGAGAGGGGCAGCGCGATGAGAAGGGAGCGCGTCATCCGACTCGGATTCAACGGGGCTTCGACCGCCGCCGCCCCTTTTCCAGCACCCAGGGCCCCTCGAAAAGAAAATCTACGAAGTCCCTGGCGCCGTTCACCGCCCGGTCCAGATCCCGGCGGCCGTTTTTGTAGACGCCGCGATCGATAAGGGCCTGGCGGAAGTCGTGCAAGGCTTGGTCGAGCAACGTTCGGAGAGGCACGTCGCCGACCGGTGCCAGCCGGAATGAGTCCTTGCGTGGGTGTCTGATCGCCATGAGGCCTCCCGATTTGTGCTCGTTCCGCGGCGTGATAGCTGCCCGCGCCTTGCCTTAGTTTGTCAGAATCCGAGCGAGCCTTGGCGTACGGCTCGCTAAGTAGAACAACGCCGCATAGAGCAGAATCAGGCCGATGAGAGCGGCGATGATCAGTATCCATAGGGCCATACGGTGTTTTTATCCTTTGATGTTCCCGATCGGACGAAGCGCCGCCACTTTTTTTGGTAATCCCCACCCGATCCACTGCCTCCACGACTTCGGAAATATTTTTGTAGGCAAACCCAGCCTCCTCGGCCAGGCCGGACATGGAGACGGCTTTGACGATGATGCCCCGTCGCTTTGAACGCGGTATCCGCCAGCGCGACATCGTTTAGAATCCGATACTGATAAGTCATGTGTGGTCCGCTCGGGTGATCCGCTTGAGGTGGCCGAACGAGTTGAAGATGGTTCGAATCTGCGCGATGCCGGGGATGGGCGGCGCCAGCGGGCTCGGCACTTTGCCGTGCCACAGCATGCGGAGCCCGAGCGGCGCGACGCGGAGCAGGCGGCGGAGATTGCAGCCGATCACCTGCAATGGCATAAGGGCTTCGTTCAGGCGCCCGCTCCGCCGGATCAGCGCCATGAAGCCGGTGATGTGGCGCGCGCCCCCCGAACGGGCCAGCCCCGCCTCGATGGCCACGCGGCGCAGGCGGATGATGGCCTCCATGGGTTGGACGTCTTTCGGGCAGACCTCGACACAGAAATTGCAGCGGGTACAGTCCCAGATGCCGTCCGGTTGCTCTAGGAAGCGGAGGCGCGTCCGTTTGGCGTCCGCCGGCTCCCGCGGATCGGCGAGGAACCGTTCCGCTTTGGCCAGGGCCGCCGGGCCGAGAAACCGGCGGGACACTTCGTGCGAGGTGCAGGCGGCGACGCAGGCGCCGCACATGATGCAGGCGTCTACGTTATGGAACTGGTAGCGGTCTCTCGGTAAGAGCATCGGCCGCAGAGTCCGGCCGGTTTCTGTCCGGCTCGCGAGGGCCGATGCGGAGAGCCAAGGGGTCACGGCGCGAACCTTGCCCCAGAAGGATGTCATGTCCACGACGAGGTCTTTGATGACCGGCAAGTTGCGCAAGGGGGCCACGGTGATGCGCCCGTGACGCTCGATCTCTTTGCGGACGGACGTCCGGCAGGCCAGCTTCTCGGCCCCGTTGATGTCCATCGCGCAGGAACCGCAGATGGCGGAGCGGCAGGAATAGCGGAGGGCCAGCGACCCGTCCTGTTCCTGCTTGATCCGGATCAGGGCTTCCAGGACCGTCTGGCCGCGTTCGACGTCCAGCCGGTAGGGCTCGTCGCGCGGGCGCGGGTCTGTCTCGGGATTGAAACGGGTGATCGTGAAGGTGAGGCGCATAGAAGATGGGTGTCAGTTTTCAGTACACAGTAAGTAGCACAATCCGAAGCACTGAGGAGCGACCACTGCATACTGTCGACTCAATCCAATTCGAACGTCTTCGGGAAATCCGTCAGGTTCCGGCATCCGTCGCCGGTGACCAGGACCATGTCTTCGATCCGGACGGCGCCTAATCCGGGATAGTACAGTCCCGGCTCGACGGTGACGACGTGGCCTTCCTGCAGGGGCGATCCGGTTTTGCTGATCCGCGGCGGCTCGTGAATGTCCAGCCCCACCCCATGGCCGGTTCCGTGGAAGTACCCCTGCATCCGACCGTTCACAAGGCCGGTTTTGTAGCCGGCGGCTTCGAACCGTTCACAAATGCCCCGGTGGATCTTTGCTCCGTCGGCCCCGTCACGGATCTTGGTGATCGCCTCTTCCTGGGCGTCTTTCACAGCCTGGTAGAGGCGTTTCAAGTCCGGCGAAGGCGTGCCGCGAACGACCGTGCGCGACATGTCGGCAAAGTAGCGGGACGAAGCGGATCGGGGAAAGACGTCGAAGATGATGCTGCGATCCGCCGGCAAGGGGCCGGAACCTTCGTTGTGGGGATCACAGGCCTGTTCTCCCCCGGCTACGATCGTGTGCTGGGCGACGCAATCCCGCTCCATCAATTTCACGTTGATCAGTTTCTTGATCCGCTCGGAGGTCAGCGGCTCTCCGTCCAGCCAGAGCAGCCCTTTCTTGATCGTGGTTCGACGGAGCGCGTCATGGGCGGCGGCCACCGCCTCTTCGGTGGCGCGCTGGGCGGCTTCGATGTGGCAAACTTCCTCGCCGGTCTTCACAGCCCGGCGTTCGAAAAACGGCTCCTTCTTCGTTTCGAGCCGGTAGCCCAGTTCGAGCAGGCGGGCCGCATGGGCGTAGGGAAAGTTGCCGGGAACCAGAAGCCGCGTGATCCCTTCCGACTCCAACACCGCATGCACGAGGTCGGATGAGCCGGGGCCGGCCACGCCCTTCCCGCGGACTTGGCGTTCCAACTCCGAGTAGGAGAGGACCCGATCCACCGTCGCCTGGCTGCGGGCCCGATCCATTTCGAGATCGCTCATGATCAGGACCCGCTCTCCTTTGATCTCCAGAAAGATAAACGGGTCCGGCGCCATGAAACGGGTGGCGTAAAAGAGGTTCGAGTCGGATTCACTGGCTGCGATCATGAGCGTGACATGCTCGGCCGACATGGGGACGCTCCCGTCTGGACAATTCTGAAGAGTGGCTCTGGTCTGAATGAAAACCCGTAGGCAGCTCGATGCTATCACGGGGGGCGAGGGGGGTCAACCGTGGGGGCGCGCTGTGGGGGGCAACAGGAAGAACGATCAGGGCGTGGCCGGTCCCGGAGCAGGGACGGTCTGATCTGGAGTCGAGCCCTTGGATGGAGGATCGGTCTGGGCATCGTCGGACGGCGGGATCAGGTGTTTCGGCAAGAGAATCGTGTTTTTCAGCAAGTCGAAGGCGAGGTGGGCCATGCCGATTACGCCGGTGGCCAAAGACTTCAAGGGCATGTAACTCACCGTCGGTTCTTGCAGCGGTCCCTTGACCTCGAAGAGGGCCGTGGTGAATCCCTCGCGTTCTCCGGCAAAGAGTTTTCCAAAGAGCGGAATGCTTTGCAGGAGCTTTGCGTAGGAGCCGAAAGGGCTGACCGCCACCACGACATCGAACTGGTCTGCCGTTAGGTCATAGCTGCCGACCCCGGTGATTTTCAGGACATGACCGTCCAGGATGAAGTTTTCGGTGGCCAGGACCCCATTCGTGATTGACAGGCCGGCGGTCAGCTTCTCGAACGGGAGGCCTTCCTTGTCCAGGTCCACCTTGCCTTGCAGGAGGGCCGGGAGGTTGAGAATTTTGACGATCTGCGGCACGACTTTCCCCCGATGGATGTGGCCGTGTGTGAGGACGAACTCCGCCGAACCGGTCAGGCTGTGCAAGTCCCCCTTCGGGTCCCGGCCGTGTCCTGTGAGGCTCACGCTGCCGGAAAAGTTGCCCGTGACCTGCGTCTTCTTGTCGCCGAAGCCTTGCAAGAGCTTGTCACAGGGGACGTTCGTGGCGCGGATGGCAAGATCCAAGTCTGCCGGCTTCTCTGCAGGCAGCCGGACCGAGAGGCGTCCGGCAATCTGACCTCCATAGACCTCCCCGGCCAGTTGCTCGACATGTACGGCGCCGTCGCCGATGCCGACCTTGGCGGAGAGGGTGGACAATGTCAGGCCCTTGTACTGTCCCTGCCCGATGCTGGCCGTCACCGCGACGTGACTGGTGGCCGCCACCTGTTCGAGCAGGGGGCGGAGCGGCGAACGGGCGCCTTCCGGGATCACAAGGGTCAGGTCGAGTTGGGCGGATTCGGCTCGGGCCTGGACCACGGGGGCCGACCAGTTCTGGAGGGTGCCGGACAGTCGGATATCGCTGTCCTTAATCTTGAACGACAGGCGCTTGATGTCGGCCCCGTTTCGGACCAGTTGCAGCCGCAGATACACGTCGCGGAGCGGAGCCTCGACCCCCTTGAGGCTGAGCAGGCCGTTGGTGAGGGCCACCCATCCCGTGTATTGCCAGGTTTTCCAGTTGGCGCCTTTGCCCTTGATGTCGAGGCTCACCTCCAGCGTGCCCGCATCCAGCCCCCCCATTGCCAGCCCCTTCGGCAGCGCCGCCAGCGAAAGCGGTTCCGCCGCCAGGGCCAGGTCCATGGAGAATGTGCCGCCCAGTCGCAAGCGGCCCTTGCCGCCCAGGTGCAGCGGGGGGAGGTTCAAATCCAGGTGTGAAATACTCCATCGCCGATCTCGGCCCAGGGCCGTATCCAGGGCGACCGTCGCCGGGGTCCCCGTCGCTTTCTGGATGAGGCCCGGCACCAGGATGGCCGTGTCTTTCAGGTCCAGCCGCGCCCGCATGGCCGGCTGGTCGGTTGAGCCGGACAGGGTGACGGTTCCCGTGATCGTTCCCTGCATGGCGTTGGTCACGAACTTGATGTCCGGCAGGAGCCGTTCGAGGTGCGCCGTGTCCGCGGCGACATTCACGACAAAGTCGCGATAGGCCACTTCCTTTCCCGTGTCGATCGTGCCGTCCACCGAGAGATAGCTTGGGCCAAGGCGTCCGGCCACCCGCGTGAATACGGTGCTGGCGGGCGTGAACTGAAGCAGCCCGGTGACGTCTTCCACTCGATCCGGCACGTGGGGGCTTTGGAAGCTTAGGTTGTGCGCATCCAACTCCCCGCCGATAAACCGGAGCCCCTCCTCGCTGTTCAGCAATCCGGCCAGCCGCAGGGTCAGAAGCGCGTCGCCTTGCACCTCGCGCAGTTCGGCCAGGCGGCGGACCCAGGTCTGTGTCCCCAAGGTCCGGCTTAGAAACGCCACCAGATCCGCAGCCTGGATGGCTCCTGGTACATCCAGTTCGAACCAGGGCCCTGTCTTCTGGAAGGCCAGGGTGGCCTTCCCAGCCGTGACCCTCAGGGGGCCGTAGCGGCCGCTGAGTTCGGTGGCTTTGATGCGGCCTGGCTCCACCACCACGGAGGCGGCCAGGTCTTCAATCGGGGTGCGGTCGGCCCCGATCAGGGCATGGCCGTCACGGATACGGAGTTCCCCGGTGAGCGACGGAGGGACATCGGCGCCGACGGTCGTGGTCAACGTGGCCTGGGCCACTTCCACCGTGCCGCGGATCTCGTGCTTGTCGATGACCGACTGGAGCCGGGCATCAATCCATTGCAGAGGAAGGCGTTGCTGCAGTTCATCAAGCCCGACCGGCGAGGAGGCAAAGGTGAGGGAATAGGTCGGCTGGCCCGTCATGAGTCCGGAGACTCCGCCCTGCCCCTTGAGCATGAGCTTACCGACATCGGCTTGCATGTTGCTCAACAGGATGTCGTAGCCCTTGACGCCCGGTTTCATGGAGAGGGCGCCGCGCAAGTTGGCGGCGCCCTGCATGAGCGGAGGGATCGGGCGGGGCCCGAAGAAGTCCGCAAGCTGGCGCAAGTCCAGGTTCAGAAACGCCGCATCGCCTTGGAAATTGAGGCGCTGGGAGGCCGGAATCCCGCTCGCCGTCTGTTCTGCCTGGGCCGGCTCTTGGCTCATGTGTCCCGTCAGGCTGAGCGAGGACAGGCCCTGCTCGCCGGGCAATGTGGCCGCAAGTGTCACCTCGGTCGTCCCTTGCTGGGAGTTTCTGAGCAGGTGGGCGTCGGTCACGCCCAGGCGGATCGTCCGTTCCCCTCCCGGGCGATACTCGTCCAGGACCGTGATCTGGCCGCCCAGGACCTTGACTTCCTGGATCAGCAACAGCACCGCCAGCGGGTGACGGTCTTCTTGGTTCCCGTCCGTCGTGCCGGCTGCGCCGGACCGGAAGTTCCAGCGTCCCATCTGGTTCCGGTGCAGCGCCACTTCCGGTTGCTCGACGTGCACCCGTTTGATGACGACACGAAGTTGGAGCAAGGGAGTGGAACGCAACACCAGATCGAGTTTTTTGGCTTTGAAAAAGACGCGGGAGGGGTCGAGGTCCCGGATCACGACGTCGGAGAGGTCCAGCCGGATGCGGGGGAACAGGGAAAAATGCGCTTCGCCGACTTCCATCCTGCGGCCGAGCTGGTCCTCGACCTGTTGGATCAGCAGGGCTTTGAATTGCGCCGGATCGAAGAGGAACTGGAAAACCAGAACCGCGAGAAGAAGAAGCGCCAACAGGCTGAGAAGTAGTGGCCGAGTCCGAACCGTCACTCCTCCTCCGAACGAGGATCACCGGCGGTGATCGTTTGTGATGCACGATGCAGCGACAGGGCCTCATCTTACCGAATCATCGCCGTGAAATCCAGGCTTGTCTGTCCTTGACAGGGAGACAGGAGAGGCCTACAAGGGACCGATGGGATTTCTGATCGCACCATGACAGAGCCGGCCGCCGCCCCCTCCCGGACCCGCTGGGCCATCCTCGCCCTCCTGTTTGCGATCAGCGTCATCACGTACGTGGATCGCGTCAACATCTCCGTCACGGCCCGGCAGATGATGCCGGCCCTGGGGTTGACTGAGGTTCAGATGGGCGAGGTCTTTTCCTCCTTCGTGCTCGGCTATGCCCTCGGCCAGGTGCCGGGGGGCTGGCTCGGCGACCGCTGGGGACCCCGTTTGGTGCTGACCATCGCTCTGGTCTGGTGGTCGGCGTTCACTGCCCTGACCGCCGTGGCCGCGACGCTGCCGGTTGCCTCCCTGCTGGGCGTCCTGGGTTCCCTGGTCCTGGTCCGTTTCCTGATGGGAGTCGGCGAGGCGGCGGCTCTGCCCAACTTCAATCGGACGGTCGCGAACTGGCTGCCTCCGTCCGAGCGGGGGCTGGGGATGGGTATTGCCATCGGCGGGCTGGGCGTCGGGTCAGCCCTGACCCCTCCCCTCACCGCCTGGATCATGGTGAACTTCGGGTGGCAGACGGCCTTTTATATCGCTGGGGCCGTCGGGCTGTTGATCGCCGGTTGTTGGTATGTCTACGCGACGGACCGGCCCTCCGACCATCCCCACGTCAACCAAGCTGAGATGGACCTGATCGCCGGTCCCTGCGCCGTTACGACGCCGGCCTGCGTCCCTGTGCCCTGGCTGGCCTTTGCGCGGACGCCGACCGTCTGGTGGCTGGTCTTGAGCTACACCTGCCTGGGCTATGTGGCCTATGTCTATCTCTCGTGGTTTTACATCTATCTGGTCAACGTCCGCGGGTTCGGCCTGCTGCGGGGGGCCTTCTACGCCGCCATGCCGTTTTTGGCGATTGCGGTCCTCTGTCCGCTCGGCGGATGGGTCACGGACCGGCTGAGCATCAAGCTGGGGGTGAATCGGGGCCGGGTCTGGGTGGGAAGCCTGGGCATGTTGCTGGCCGCAGTCTCCATTGTCTTGGGGGCTTACACTGAATCGCCCTTCGTGGCGCTTGGGTTACTCTCGCTGGGGGCCGGCTGGCTCTATTTTTCCGTCGGCGCCTACTGGGCCTCGACCGTGGACCTCTCCAAGCCCCATGCCGGTACCCTTTCCGGCCTCATGAACACCGGCGCCAACATCGGCGGCGCCCTCTCCCCGACCCTCACGCCCTGGCTGGCCGAGCAAGTCGGCTGGGCCGCGGCGCTTGGCGCCGCGGCCGCGGTTGCGCTCCTCGGCTGCGTCCTCTGGCTGGGCGTGAAGCCGGGCGACGGGCTGCGTGATTGATGGTGAAGGATGAGAGGGGAGCGTTCAGTCAACAGTTCTCGGTTATCGGTTCCGGAAACTGAGAACCGACCACTGATAACCGTAAACTCTTCACGAGATGCAACCCGCGCCTGAAAACGCCCCTTGCGAAGTGTTTGTTCCTGCTGTTAGATTCCTCCCCATGTCCGGCACCATGCAGTTCCAGAAGAAAGATCCGCGGGCGGTGATCTCGACTCAGTTCGGCGAGATGCTGGTCCGGTTCTATACCGATGCGGCGCCCCGGCACGTGGAGAATTTCATCTCCCTGGCCAAAATGGGATTTTACAACGGCCTCACCTTCCATCGGGTCGTGCCCGGCTTCATCATCCAGGGGGGCGATCCGCTGAGCCGCAAGCCGGATCGGATGTTGCACGGCACGGGCGGTCCCGGTTACTGGCTGAACCCCGAGCCCAACGATCACCCCCATAAGCGCGGCGCGCTCTCCATGGCCAAGATGCCGCGCGAGACCAACAGCACGAGGGACCCCAACGACAATGGGTCGCAGTTTTTCATCTGCGCGGCCGAGGCGGGCGGGCTGGACCGGGTCTATTCGGTCTTCGGCGAGGTCTACCGGGGGCTGGACGTGATCGACAAGATCGTCGCCCTGCCGCGCGACGAACACGATAATCCGCTCGAGCCGGTGACGATGACAGTGACGATTAAAGAATAATGGGGGAGCCTTCGCCCCGCGACTTCCAGCCCCTGCACAGCCCTTCTGGCCCGTTGACAAACTTCGAACCGACTCCGTACAGTGCCTTAGACGGTCTCGTAGGGATGGTCGTTCACGTCCTACCTCAACATCCCGATAGAACACCCCGGGCGGGCGTTCTCGAAAGGAGGGTGGCCATGCAAAACCGCTCAATCATAGACCGGTCGGCTTCGAGGGATGTCCGGTTCGTCCTGCTGCTGGCCCTGCTCGCGGTCTTCGGCGTAACTGGTTTGTTCGCCTCTCCCGCAACGGCCTATGAAGTTTGGCTCATGGACCAGAGCGATACAGCCAAGGAGAGCGGCGGGTTTCTGTACGTGTATGACGGGGCGCAGTTGGCGGCCAACCCATCTGGGGCCAAGCCCACCGTCACGATGGACCTCGGCGGCGAGGTCAACACCCTCTGTGAGGCGGCCACCAAGAAGGCCGTGCGCCGTCCGCACATGCTGTTCTTCACCAAAGACCAATCCCACGCGATCCTGTCGTTCCTGAGCGGGCACGTCCTGTTCATGGACGCCGCGACCAAGAAGCCGGAAGCCTGTTTGTCCATGGGCAAGAATGTCCACGCGGCCTGGCCCACGCCGGACCAAAAGATGGCCCTGGCCGCCAACATGGCCGACAAGACCATGATTCGTATTTGGACCGACTATGAGGCGCATAAGTTCGGCTTCGACCCGGAGAAGGATGTGCTGAAGCTGGGCCCTCTGGAAAGCGGTGAACGGCCGGACAACGCGCCGGTCTGCCCGGTCACCGATGGGTCGAGCCGATACGCCTTCATCACCCTGCGGGGCGGCGGTCTGTTCGTCGCGGACGTGACGGAAACCCCGATGAAGATCGTGGCCAGCCTCAATAATCGTCAGGTCCACCCGGCCGGCTGCGGCGGCATCCAGGTGGGCGACACCCTGTACATCAATGCGGGCGGCGGCTGGCCGGCCGACAAGTTCCCCAACTCGGCCTCGCTGGCCTACGACGTCTACGCGTTGGACATGTCCGGCCTGCCCAAGTCCGTCTCGGCCAAGTTGGTCAGCACGAGGGATGATACCTTCGCGGACTCGCACGGAATGGCTACGGTGGGCCGCTACCTGTGGAGCGCGGATCGGGCAGGCAATAATATCGAGGTCATCGACACGGTTACGAACCTGAACGTCGGGGCGGTGAACCTCGCCGGTCCGGTCAGTGACGATCCGGCGCCGGACCTGCTCGATGTCTCGCCGGACGGCCAGTACGTGTTCGCCGGCACCCGCGGCCCCAGCCCCCTCACGGGCAACGACAAGGCGGTCAACAATGCCAAGGGCTCGACGCCGGGCGTCGGCGTGATCAAGGTCATTGTCGGAGGTAGGGGCGGAGAGTTCGTGGGCGTAGCGCGGATCTCGAACATGAAGGACGGGAAGGAAACGGCCGATACCCACGGGATTGCCGTGAGAAAATAGCGGGGCACATCCTGCGTACGCAAGGGGGCCGGCTGCGCAGCCGGCCCCCTTTTTTATCAGGGCAACAGCCGGCTGGACCGGATACTGGCTCCGTCAGCAGCGGGTCGGCCGCGTCCTTCCCCACCACCCTGTTCCAGGTTCGCACCCACTATTGATTGACGATCCCCTGGGTGACATAGGGGGGCTGCCTCGTCATACGGCGAGTTTGGCGACGCGAAGCTGTTTGCGACGCTGCTCGGCGTGCCACAGGTCGTACTGGGTCTGCTGATTAAGCCAGCTTTCCGCCGACGTATCGAATGCAATGGACAGGCGGACGGCCATCTCCGGGCTGATGCCAGCACGGCCGTTCAGAATGGCGGATAGGGTCTTGCGGCTGACTCCCAACGCCTGGGCTGCTTGTGTGGCACCCACACCGAGCGGTTCCAGGCAAAGAGCTTTGATGATGGCCCCAGGGTGAGGCGGGCTGTGCATGCGCATCGTAGCGGCCTTTCTAGACGAAACTTCAGGCTATCAGCCATCAGCCATTCGCTCTTCGTGCTAGAAAAAGGCCATGCTGGCGTACGTCACCGTCGAATTGTACTGGTCTGTGATGCCCCGGTCGTAGCGCAACACGGTTCCCTTTTCCGCCTGGATCAGCCGCAAGAGCGTGTAGATCGTCGCGAAGCCGGAGATGCGGCGCTGGTCTCCTTCCTTCTGGATGAACGAGGCGAAGGAGGCAGGGTTCAATTCCTCCACCGGCTTGAGCATCTCCAAGTCCGTCTGCATGCAGCGGTGGAAGGAGAAGTCCGTCGGCGGGGACGGGTCTCCATACCTCATGCCGAGGTGGGCCAGCTCCGCGCTGCCGATCAGGCAGTAATCCCGTCCCGATTCAGACAAGGCCTGCTTCAGGATACCGATGAAGGTTTCGACCTGTCCGGCTATGTTCTTCATTTCCGGGTCCACCATGCAGGTGGGTGGGAACGAACAGAGCACCGGCAGGATCGTAAATGGAGACTTGCCTGCCATGGCCTGTTGGAGAAACGGGAGTTGGAACTCGATCGTATGTTCGTTGCGGTGGCTGAGGTCTTCGTCGAAGAAGGGCGCCCCTCCCAGCTTCTTGAATCGCGTGACCAGGTCCCGATCCACCGGCACGACCCCGAGCGGGGTCTCGAAGTCCTTGTCGGTGACGGCAAAGGGACGGTGCAGGCCGGCGGTGCTGGTCCCCAGGACGACGAAGAGGCTGGGCGCCTCCGCCTCCTGCAGTTCCTTATAGGCCCAGGCGTAGATGGGGCCAGCCTGGCGCAGCTCATAATGGGGGGCCAGCAGTCCCTTGATCTTCTTGTCCTTGTTCTCGGACGGCTTGAAGTCAGGCCCCTCTTTGGACGTAAAGAATCCATCAAGCTGCCCTTTGAGTTTAACTCCGTCAGTTTCGTAACTCTTGCCTGAAAACATGGCCTGCCTGACCGGTGCCTTGCGATAGTCCGCCTGGGCGGCACGCTTGGCCGCCTGGACCCTCTCCCCTTCCAGAAAGAGCTTCTCGTCCAGGTCCCCGATGAGCCGCTGCAGCCGGTCCGGCATGAAGAATTCGCCGAAGCGCTTCAAGTAGGCGGCGCCGATCTGTTCGAGGGAATGTTCGCCGTCGAGGTGCTGGATGATGAAAAAATAATGGACCGGCAAGACCAGTTTCTCCTGGCTGAGCCCGCTCGGGTCCCAGAGGACCATGTACTGCTCTTCCTTCTCCTTAATCGGCGAAAACTGGAGGTTCCGCAAGAGCGGGAACTTGGCTGGGTCTTTGGGAGTGTCTTGTATGGCCTCGGTCATGCTGCTGGTGTCCTTTGTTATGGGGCGATACGTGGGAGATGGTACCTGAGGCCGGGCGCCCTCTGCAACCGTTTAGGACCGGTTTATTCCTCCGTGGGCTCCGTCTGTGGCCTACGCTTCATGCTCCACAGGAGCAGGCCGAGGACCGTGACGGCGGCCAGCCAGAGGGAGGGCCGGCCGTAGCGGGGCTCGGTATATTCGATGAGATCGGTCAGCCGGCCGATGAGCAGGGACATGCGGGCCATGACCGTGTAGCCGAAGGCCGCGCCGAAGGCGATCATCAAGAAGAGGATGCCGGTTCTGGCCGCGACCTGCACCGGCCCCTTGTGCTCGATCGAAAAGAAGAAATAAAAGAGCACGGAGACCACCCCGACCAGCAGGATGATCGCGTTCAGATTGCTGGACGGATCGGCCAGGCTGAACGAGAAGGTCGGGTTTCCCTGGACCATGGAGGCCAGCGGGCGCACCGTGTCCTCGACCTGCTTGAGGATGAAGGATGAGACGACCCGGGGAATGGCCAGGCCGGACCCGACCCCGACGATGAAGGCGAAGGCGATGCGGGACATCCAGGTGGCTTTGGGAACATACCGGGCCAGCATGAGCATGCCGATAGCCAGGGGGATCAGCAGCGACCAGTCGCCCTGTTTGACCATGGGTTCGTAGATCAGGCGGATGATCACCGTATCGTAGGTCTTGACGATGGCATAGCCGACGGAGATGCCCACATAGAGGTGCTCCGCCAGCTTGAACAGAGGGTTGTCCTCGTAGAGGAACGTAAAGATGAAGAGGGTCAGGCCCGTGGCGACCCAGGCGCCTAATAGCAGTTCAAGCGACATTTAGGAGTGACTCCCCTGTCCCTGGCTCTGTTTCGCCCTCCGGATGGACAGATAGAAGACGTTGCAGAGGATCACCAGGATGATGATCGCAAAGTGCGTGACGGACTGGGCGTCCATGCCGGCGACGGCCCTGCCCTTCTGGCCGATCAGGACTTCATATTCCGCCGCGCCGCGCAAGCCGCCGATCAGGCCGTTGATCTGGCCGCTGCGCAGGAGCGGATAGAGCCCCGGCGCGATCACCCCGGTGCACCCTCCCCCCAGCTCGAACTTGTACTTGTCTTTGCCGAACACGTACCAGGTTTCGATCCCCGTCGTGCCCGCCGCCAGACTCACCACATAGCTCACGTCGCGGAGGTTTTGGACGCCGTTCAGGACCGCCAGGCCTTTGGTCGGCTGGTTGCCGTAATCGGTCGGGAACGCTTTGTAGAGGTCCTGCCCCATGTTGATGATGACGGAGCTGCCGCCGGGGCTCCAGCCCAGGAACACATAGTCCTTGCCGTTAACCTTGCCCTGTTCCTCCGCGATTCTCGTAATGACCTCGTTGGCCATGCCCGTGCCGGGCAGCCAGAGGGTCATCCCGATCACGCGCAGGTTGTGCGTGAACGCGTGGCGGAGCAGGGCCACGGCCTGCGGATAGAGCTCCGGCTTGGAAGCCGGGTCGAAGTCCAGCGACAGGAGGAAGACCGAGCCTTCCGGCAGGGATTCGATGTAGTCGTGCACGGCCTTCACTTCCGGGGAAATCCGGATGGCCAGCCCCACCGGGTAAAGCAAGGGCAGAAGCGTGCAGAGCCCGATCACGGCGAAGATGATCCGGCGGTCGATTTTCAACATGCGTTCGGCGAAGGTCACCGCGTGACCTCGCAATGAAAAATGCTGAATGCAAAATGAGTGACCAGGTTTTTCATTTGACCTTTTTCGTTTTGCATTACTCTTTGCCGCCCCCTAAATACGCGCGCTCGACCCCGAAGATGATCTTGAGCGACAGGGCGACGGCGCCCAGGCTGACCCCGATCAGGATCGCGCGCCGCACCGAGGCGTTGAGCACGTTCAAAATCCACTGCGTGATGTCCCCGCTGATCGGCACCAGATACTCCCCCAGCGGCACCCGGCCCATCATCACGATGATGGCGGCGATCAGGAGCACCGCCGCTTCGCGGCTCCTGGCCCGGAACGACCGGTAGGCGGCCGAGGCGATAAAAAAAGCCAGGATGGCGAACATGGTGCCCTGGAGTGGGACCATCATGAAGTTGTAGATCCAGCCGAAGGCGGTCATGGTGCCGTTGACCGTTTCCTTCCCACCCAGCCAGAGCCCGACCGCGATGGTGCCGAGCATGGCTGCGTAGAGGATGAAGCTGTAGCCCCAGCCCGGTTCCTTACGGCGGATCTTGACCGCATGGATCTGGAAGAGGCTGGTCACGCCCAGCACGAGCGCGAAGCCGCCGATGATTTGGAGCCACTTGGTGACGGTGGTCAGCATCTCCTCGGAGGCCGGATGCGGCACGTAGTACTGGGCCGCAAAGACGATGCCCGTCACGAGCGTGATGAGCAGGGGCAGTTGGCGGCGGAAGAAGATCATTTCACGTCCCTGAAGAAATCGAGAAACAGCGTTTGAAACTCCGTCCCGAACAGGATGCCGCTGGTCGCCAGGATCGTCCCGATTCCCAGCACGCAGAGGATGATGCCCTTGCCGATGTCCTGCCCGCGTAACGTGCCCACCTGGACCGGTTCGCGCGACAGGTAGGCGCTGGCCGCGTAGAGCTCCTCCCCGATCAGCGTATAGTCGCAGGTCGTCACGAAGAAGGGCAACTGATGATCTGAGTCGGTGCCGGCGATCTGGATCGCGCCGGTGCTCGCGCCGGTCTCGGTCAGCAGCAGCGACTCGGCGAAGTAGGAGCCCATGAAGAAGTTGGCGGCTGGCTTGCGGCGCAACATGATCCCGTCCACGGCGGCCGTGTAGCTGAACTGGTCGGTCGTGATGAAGAAGTTTGAGTCTTCCTTGAAGGCATCTGGCTTGCCCGCCTCCAGATAGGATTGCTTGGTGATCTCCTGACAGACGGCCATGACGATCGGGTCCCGGTGCGGCACCATGAGGTCCGTTTCATAGGCGGCGACGCGTTTGGCCACGCGGCCGAGGATCACGGCGGCGGCGATCGTGGAAGGTTCACTCATATCGCCGGCGCCGGTGAGATAGAGGATCGGTTTGCCCAGCTCCGTGGCCCGCCCGATCGCCTCGTCCACCGCATCCAGCCCGGCGATCCGCCGGAGGAAGATCTCCCGTTTCTTGGCCGCCTGGATTGAGGCGAAGAGCACTGCGCCGAACAGCAGGACAAGAAGCAGGTTGTTGGCCTGGTTCCAGTTGATCCAATTCGGCCCCGGCGTGGCCGGCGCCGCCCTTGTCTCCGCCCGCTCCTCCCCGTTGGTCAGGACGAGGGTCACGATGTAGGAAGTCCCGTCCTTGAGTTCGACGCCCTTGCCGCTCTTGATGTCGTATTGGTGATAGGTCGTGGGGACCGGGCGGGTCCACCAGGGACTTTTGAGTTCCTTCGCATAGTGGCTGTTGGCGGGGAACTCGGCCAGTTGTTTGGCCGCGGCCTCATTCGTTGCTTCGGCCAGTATGACGTGGTAGTGCACCGACGGCCCCTCCCCCGGCTCAGGCGCCCAGGTCACCGTGAGGCCGCCGCCTCCGTCGTTGGGAGTGTCGAAGACCTGCACCTCGCGCGGGGCAGACGGGCCGGACGCCAAGAGGGGGGCGGGCCAGGCTGCGACCATGACGATCGCCAGCATGAGCAAGCGCGCCCACCCTGCTAGGCCTGTCAGGTCACGTGCTTCGTTCATCGTCAGCCTTCGATGAGTTCCACGTTGGCTCTGGGAATCACGGTCGAGCTTCCGTCTTGAAATCCGACTTCGAGTACCCGGACATGGCTTTCGGTTTCGATCTGCCGCAGATCCGGCGGCAGCGACTTCACGTTGCCGATCCGGCCGAATAAAGGGTCGCGGATGATCCGGACCTGATCACCGGCCTGGATGCCGGCCCGTTCCTCCGCTCCTGTGCCGGACGGCTGAGCCGTGGCGGCCTGGGCAGGCTTCGGGATGATGATCTCCGGCCGGATGACACCGGCCCGGATTTGCGTGGCGCCTGAAATTGACGCCTTTTGGCCTTCATGGACGGCCAGCAAGGCAAAGGTCTTGGCCGCCATGGGAATCACGCCGAACCCTTCCGTGATGACAAGAGTAAAGCCGACCCGTTCCGTTCCGGTGATCGCCACGCCCAGATCATAGCCCAACAGCTCGCGCAAATCCTTATCGTGGATGCCCCCGACGACCAGGGCCGCCACGCCGATCTCCCTGGCCTTGGCCATCGTGTCGGCCCCCAGGAACGAG
>SYGV01000078.1 GCA_005799365.1 Nitrospiraceae bacterium | reverse complement strand
GCTCGCCGAACAAGTCGGTCTCGGTCTCTTCGCGGAAGTTCGTTTCGATCACGCCGGCCCGCCCGCCCCCGATGGCGCTGGCATAGGCCAAGCCCACGGCCCTCGTGTTCCCGCCGGGATCTTGATGAATCGCAAGCAGGCAGGGAACGCCGCTGCCCTTCGTATACTCCGAGCGGACCAAGTGACCGGGCCCCTTGGGCGCGACCATGAACACATTGACTCCGGCCGGCGGCACGATCTGACCGAAGTGAATATTGAAGCCATGCCCAAACGCCAGATAGGCTCCGTTCTTGAGATGCGGGGCGATGTCGTTGCGATAGATCGCCGCCTGCGCTTCATCCGGCGCCAGCACCATGACCACGTCCGCGCTTTTCACCGCATCGGCGACCGGCATGACCTTGAGGCCGCTCGCTTCCGCCTTTTGCCAGGACCCGCCTTCGCGCAACCCCACCACGACGTTCACGCCGCTGTCCTTCAGGTTATTGGCGTGGGCATGGCCCTGGCTGCCGTAGCCGATGATCGCCACCTTCTTGCCCTTGATCTGCTGCGGGTCGGCGTCCTGATCGTAATAAATTTTCATCACTGACTCCCAGGTAAAAGCCGCCGGCGCCCTGCGCCGGCGGCATAAGATTCCAGTTCGACGATGCGGACGTTATTCTTTGGCGACGCGCTTCGGCTGCGTCGCCGCAGGACGGACCGGCTCCCGCGCGATCGCCACCCGGCCGGTCCTGGCCAGTTCTTTGATGCCGAGCGGCTGCAACAAGTTGATGATCGCCTCGATCTTGTTCGTGTCGCCGGTGATTTCGATCGTATACGTCGTCGGCGTGGAGTCGACCACTCTGGCGCGAAAAATGTCCGCGAGCCGCAGCGCCTCCGCCCGGTCCTCCGGCTTGGTGTGGACCTTGATGAGCGCGGTTTCGCGCTCGACGAACTCGCTCTCGTTGAGATCCACGACCTTGATCACGTCGATCAGCTTGTTGAGCTGCTTGACGATCTGCTCGATGATCCGATCATCGCCCGTGGTTACGATCGTCATCATGGACATGGAGGGGTCCAGCGTGGGAGCCACCGAGAGGCTCTCGATGTTGAAGCCGCGCCCGCTGAACAGACCCGCCACCCGCGACAGGACTCCGAACTTGTTTTCGACGATGACGGAAATGATGTGGTCCATATCACCCCATGCCGAACGATGAACGCGGAACGATGAGCGGAGCCCCCCCCTCAACTCATCATTGCTCACTCACCATTCATCATTGTCCTTTCTAGGCGGTCAGCACCGTGTCCTTGTCTTCGCCGGCCACTTTTGCGCCGGCCGGCTGCTGCTTCTTCAACTCCGGCGGATCGGTCAGGATCATTTCGTGATTGCAGCCCCCGGCCGGAATCATTGGATAGCAATTCTCATACTGATACACGGGCACGTCGATCAGGACCGGCTTGTCCACGGCCATGGCTTCGCGGATCACGTCGTCCACCTCGGACACCTTGCTCGCGCGCAGCCCCACAGCCCCGTAGGCGTCCGCCAGCTTGACGAAGTCAGGAGTCTTGTCCAGATAGCTGGAGGCATAGCGGCCCTCGTAGAACAGATCCTGCCACTGACGGACCATCCCGTGGAACCGGTTGTTCACGATAAAAACCTTCACCGGCAGCTTGCTCACCACCGCCGTGGCCAGTTCCTGGGTATTCATCTGGAAACTGCCGTCGCCCGCAATGCACAGCACCAGCTTGCCCGGAAACGCTGCTTGGGCGCCCATGGCGGCCGGAAAGCCGAATCCCATGGTTCCCAGTCCGCCGGAGGTCAACCACCGGTTCGGCTTGGCCAGCTTGAAGTACTGAGCCGACCACATCTGATGTTGCCCGACGTCCGTCGCCACGATCGGATCCCGGTCTTTCGTCAGTTCGTAGACGCGCTTGATCAGGTGCTGGGGCTTGATGGCCCCATTCGGGTCTTGCTCATACGCCAACGGGTGCGCCCGCTGCCACTCGCGGATCTGGTCCAGCCAGGGTCTCCGCAAATCCTTTTGATCCCCGTTGACCGTGGCCCGCAGAACCTGGACCAACTCCCGCAGGACGGACTTGCAGTCCCCGACGATCGGGATATCCACGTTCACATTTTTGCGGATGGACGTGGGATCAATATCGATGTGGATCACCTTGGCCTGAGGACAGAACTCCGACACCTTGCCGGTCACCCGATCGTCGAACCGCGCGCCGACCGCGATCACCAGATCGGAATAGTGCATGGCCATGTTGGCCCAGTAGGTGCCGTGCATGCCCAGCATCCCCATCGAGAGCGGATGCTCTCCCGGAAACGCCCCCAAGGCCATCAGGGTCATGTCCACGGGAATGTGGGTCAGTTCGGCCAGCTCCAGCAACTCTTCCGAGGCGCCGGAGAAAATCACCCCGCCGCCGGCGTACAGAATCGGCTTCCGCGCCTTCATGATGGCCTCGGCCGCCTGCTTGATCTGCCACTTATTGCCGTCGTAGGTCGGATTGTAGCCCCGGATCGACACGGACCCCGGATACTTGAAATCCGCCTTGTTCATGGACACGTCTTTCGGAATGTCCACGAGCACGGGCCCGGGCCGGCCGGTCGTGGCCACATAGAAGGCTTCCTTGATGGTCACGGCCAGATCGTTCACGTCCTTCACGAGAAAATTGTACTTCGTGCAAGGACGACTCAGTCCGATGTTGTCCGCTTCCTGAAAGGCGTCATTGCCGATCAAACTGGTCGGCACCTGGCCGGAGAAGCAGACCAAGGGCACCGAATCCATATAGGCATCGGCCAGCGCGGTGATCACGTTGGTCATGCCCGGCCCGGAGGTGACCAAACAGACGCCCGCCTTGCCCGTCGCCTTGGCATAGCCCTCGGCCATATGGCCGGCACCCTGCTCATGGCGGGTCAGAACCACGTTGACATCCTTCTGCTGGTGCAGAATATCGAAGATCTTCAGCACGACGCCGCCCGGCAAGGCAAAGAGGGTATTCACTCCTTCGCGCTTGAGGCATTCCAAGAAGATCTCTGCGCCTGTCAGCTTCATATACCCAACTCCCTCTCGCGGACAACTGAGTCCACAGTCCCGCGGAAGATCCTGTCTTTTGAACGTACGCCTGGCACCCCTTATTGCGACTCAGTAAATTGCTCGAATCTCTCTGAAAAACAAGGCAAAAGAGTGTGCCATGCTACCATTCGTGAAGCCTTTAAGTCAATAAGAATCCCCCTCCCACTGCCCTCCGCCATAGGTCTCGGACCGGCATATTCACTGTCCCAACCTCAGGTTACGACCTCCAGCACCTTGAGCAACACCAGCAAATCAGGTACGGTACCAGCCGAGGAGCGGGCAGACCCCATGCTGGAGATCACGATTCTTTCGCGCCCCGATTGCCATCTCTGCGAGGTGGTCCTGAAGATCGCCCGTCGCCTGCAGGAGGAGGCCCCGTTCAGCCTCACCAAAGTGGATATCGACAACGATGCGGACCTAGCCCGCCGCTATGGGACGAGGCTCCCGGTTGTCCTGATCGACCAGGTCGAAGCCTGTGCCGGCAAGATTACCGAAGGAGACTTGAGGCGGGCCCTAAAAAAGGCGCGCTGGAGAAGACCTATAAGCCGGATTCTGTCCCGTTTCGGCTTGACGCCGATACGGGGATGATCATTTCTCTGGAGCCCGAGTTACCCCGGGCTTCGGGCGACCTACCCGAGGACCTCGGCCGGGCCAGCCGATCCGACCTCGCGGTCGGGCGTCCTCCTATTTGGTCTTGCTCCGGGCGACGCTTACCCTGCCATCTGTGTCACCACAGACGCGGTGGGCTCTTACCCCACCGTTTCACCCTTCCCTGAGCCCGTGCGGGCCATCGGCGGTTTGTTGTCTGTGGCGCCGGTGTCGGATCGCTCCGCCTGGGGGTTACCCAGCACCCTGCCCTGTGGAGTCCGGACTGTCCTCCCGCCGGCAAACCGGCGAGCGACCACCCGGTCCACTCCAGCACGCTCCTGCAGTATAAGCCCTCAACAACCTGCGTGCAAGCTGCGTGCACGCGCCCCAAGCCGATTGACCACCATCGAGGCCTCTGTTACAGTCCGCCCGGCAGCCCAGCCAACTCTCATGGATAGGCATTCCCGGTGACGACCGAACACCAGACCACAGGCCAAGCCCGCATCGGCATCGACGAGTCAGGCAAGGGGGACTATTTCGGCCCCCTCGTCATCGCCGCCGCCCACGTCACGCCGGAATTGGAGCCGGACCTGCGTCTGATGGAAGTGCGGGACAGCAAGCGCATCTCCGACAGCCGCATCCTCGAGATGGCCTCGGACATCAAGCTGGTGTGCCGACACAGCATCGTGGCGATCGGCCCGGAGCGGTACAACGAGCTGTACAAAAAAATCAAAAATCTGAACCGGCTCCTGGCCTGGGGTCACGCCCGCGCGCTGGAAAACCTGCTGGAGCAGGTGCCCTGCGAGCTGGCGATCGCCGACCAGTTTGGGGACGAGCGGTTCGTGCTGAACGCCTTGCAGGACAAGGGCAAGCGTATTCGTTTGATCCAACGCACCAAGGCCGAGTCGGACCTGGCGGTGGCGGCGGCGTCGATCCTGGCCCGCGCCGAATTTCTCCTCCGGCTCAAGCGCTTATCGGACGACATCAGCCTGCCCCTGCCGAAGGGAGCGTCATCGCAAGTCGAGCTAGCCGGGCGGATGGTCGTGAAGAAACTGGGGCAGGAGCGGCTGGGAACGGTGGCGAAACTGCACTTCAAGACGACGCGGACGGTGCTGGGCGCAGCGAGCGAAACCTAAACCGTTTCCCCCACGTCATACGCTTCCTTCTCCAGCGCGGAGGGGGCGGCCTGGGTCGTCACGATCACCTCTCCTTCCCAGTAGAGAATCCGGTGGCAGTAGGAGCAGGCCAGGAGGTCCTCTTTCCGCTTGACCTCGGCGATGAGCTGCGGGGGAAGCTGCAAGCGGCACCCGGAGCAGATGCCGTCGCGCACCGGCACGAGCGCCAGATCTTTCCGCATCGCCTTGAGCTTCCGGTACCGTTCCATCAGCGTCTTGTCCACGGAATCGGCCACCGTAGCCTGCTTCTGCTCCAGTTGGGCCGACTCTGCTTTCAACTCGGCGGCCAACGCTTCGAGCCGCTGTTTTTCCTTGGCGAATGACTGCTCGGCTTCGGCGGCCTTGGCCTGAATCTCTTTCACGTCTTTCTGCTTGGCCTCGATCTTTTCCATCAACACCAGGATCTGCTCTTCGATCTCGCCTTTTTTCTTATTAGACATCTCGATCTCGAACAGATGGGCCTGGTACTCCTTGTTCGTCTTGAGCTCGGACAGGCGGGTCTTCATCTTTTCGGTTTGGGACTCGTGCGCCTCGAGATCGCGCTCGCGATCCTTGCGCTCTTTGGTGAGCGCCTCGAGGGTGGCCTTGGCTTCCTGTTGGAGACGCTGGGCTTCTTGAAGGGGCGCTTCGGCGGCTTGAATCAGTTCGGGGGACTTGCGCTGCTGCTCCTTGATCTCCACCATGCGAAGGTCGAGAGCTTGCAGATCGATAAGCGGCTGAAGCTGCGGGTTCAACTGCGCCTCATTGCCGACATGAAGGATGGACGCAGAACTGGCACCGACAACGGGGGATACCGTACCACAAGCCCTCGGGTCGTTTCAAGAAGAGAGGAGCCGGAGGGTCAGATCACACAAAAACCGAGAAGTGAGAAAAATAACCGGCTGCCTGTAGCGGCCACACAATCGTGACGTGGCCGCCACGCAAGCGCGGGATGGTGGGCCCACCAGGCCTCGAACCTGGGACCAACGGATTATGAGTCCGCCGCTCTGACCAACTGAGCTATGGGCCCGTCTTAGCCGTGAAGCATGAACCGTGAGGGGTAAGGGGTCGCCTGTAAAGAGCCCACAGTGCCTCGGCCCTGCTCCGGGCTCCTCACCCCTGACGCCTCACTCCTCACGAAGCTTATAAGTTTTCCACGAAGCTCTTCAGTTTCTTGCTCCGGCTCGGATGGCGCAGCTTGCGCAAGGCCT
>SYGV01000077.1 GCA_005799365.1 Nitrospiraceae bacterium | reverse complement strand
GCCAGTGCGTTGAGATAGAGCGGCAGCGTGGCGACGAGCGTCTTGCCCTCGCCGGTTTTCATTTCCGAAATCTTGCCCTGGTGCAGCACCATGCCGCCCAGCAACTGCACGTCGAAGTGGCGCATGTTGAGGATGCGACGGGAGAATTCCCGGCAGACCGCGAAGGCTTCCGGGAGCAAGTCGTCCAGGGGCAGTCCGTCGGCGAGGCGCTTCTTGAACTCCTCGCTTTTGTCGCGCAGAGCCTGGTCGGACAGGGGGTTCAGCCCGGCTTCCAGCGCGTTGATTTGATCCACCACCGGCCGGAGGCGCTTGATTTCGCGCTCGTTCTTGCTGCCGAAGAGCGCGTTGAGGAGCTTGACGATCATAGGTGTAACCCGTTCAGACTAAAGACGATTTTTCGAAGAATGTGGCTCAGTATACAGGAATCACATCCGGTTGCACCAGCAAAAGCGTCAGGCTTGTCCTTGGGCGACGACCGGTGCGGCGACGTGGCGCCGGGTTACGTTGATTTCACGGGCGGCTCCGCTTATAGTTCGTGCAGTTCGTGGATGTCGTGTCCGGATGGCGACAGGATGGCGGAGCGGTCATGATGCGGGAGACCATACAGAGGCGTGAACGGGGCCTGGTGTCGGCGGCGTTTCTGGGAGGGCTGCTCCTTGTCCTCTCCTCAGCGGTCTTTGCCGAGACCGTCAAATCAGACCCGGCCCGGCAGGCCTACGAACAGGGGGCGAAGCTCTACGGAGAGCGGAACTATCCGGCGGCCGTCGAGGCCTTGACGAAAGCCCTGCAGTCGAACCCGAATCATCCCGGCGCGTTGTATAACCTGGGGCGTATTTACGACGGTCAGGGCAAGCTGAAGGAGGCCCGCGCCTTGTTGGAGCGGCTCACCAAGATCGACCCGGCCCATGCGGACGGCTGGTATCTGCTCGGCCGTCTCGCGGAAAAAGAGAACCGGCTGAAAGACGCCACGGATGGCTACCGGATGGCGATCGCCGCCAAGCCGGATCTAGTGGATGCCCACTACAACCTCGGTTTCGTATCCCTGAGCCAGGAGCGGCGGGAGGAGGCGGCCAAGCAATTCAAAGAGGTGCTCCGACTGAATCCGGACTATGCCGAAGCGCACATGAATCTCGGCGTGATCTATACGGCCCAGGGTAAGCTGGACGAGGCGGAGAGGGAGTACGAAGCCGCCATCACCCTAAAACCGATGTTGGCTGAGGCCCATTATAACTTGGGGATCTTCTTCGAACTGCACCGCAAGGACGTGGGGAAGGCGTTGGCCCAGTACCGGCGGTATCTGGAGTTGGGCGGTACCGACGAGCGGGTCGAGCGCATCATTCACCAATTGGGGCGGAGTCCGGGCGGGGGCAGTCATGGCGCCGGCAAATGACGGCGGCCAGGAATGATTTGACGAAGCGCCGACGATTGCGTATGATTGCGGGTGAACAATCGGTGAATCGTTGAGATGACACACAGAAAGCTCTCCACAAGGGTGTTGGCGTGTACGTTGGCCGTCGGCCTGCTGTTGTTGCTCGGCGGCACCACCGGCAGCGCCTTTGCCCACGAGATCCAGCATGCGGGGCACCACAATGCCGGCATGCACAGCCAGGGCATCTGCGCTTGGATGTGCGCGGCCGGCAACGCCTTGGACGGCGTGCATGCGCCCCTGCAAGTCCGGGCTCCACACGTCGACCAGCTCGACATTCCTGCCGCGCCCGTCCCCGCAGCGAGTTTCCGGCAGACGTCCGCCTCCCGCGCTCCTCCTTCTCGCTCCATCTAATTCACCCCGACGTTCGAGGTTCCATGTCGGCGCGCACCCTGGTTGAGGGCGTGACTTCGCTGAGAGGAGCCACCCCCCCCCACTGATGATGGTGGGGCAGGGTACGTCGGAGCTGTTCAACCGCGACGCCCCAGGGCGGCGGTCGTTCCGTGAAGATGGAGATTCCGACGTGACGAGTCAAATTTCCGCACTGTGTCCCGATGATGCGCGGCATAACGCCGGGAGTTGGGCTTGTTCCCTGCTCGTGCACGGGCTGGCCGTCGGGCTTGTTGTGGCCGTCCTGGGCGATTTGAAGCTGACGCCCAAGCCTGAACCGTTCAAGTGGGATGTCGCGATGGTCGAACCGACGCCGCGACCGGTCGTCCAGCCGGCTGACTCCCAACTGAAGCTGGCGCAACCGACCAAGCAGGCTCCGGCGCCGAAACCGGTCGAACGACAGACGACGACCATCCTGGCCGAGCCGCAGCCGCAACCCGCACCGACTCCGGTGATCCAGCGACAGGAACCGGTTCAGCCGGTCGTCGCAAGAAAGCCGGAACCGGAACTCAAGCCCGAGAGCAAGCCGGAGGTTCCTCCGCCGATACCGATGGTGGCCAAGCCGGTGGAGTCTCTGATCCAGCACCCGACCCACAACATCAGCACGCAGTCGGCCGAGTCCCATGCGCCACTTGCCGAGCCGGCCACGATGCCTGCGCCGGCTGCTCCCCCTGCTCCAATGGTCGCCAGCGTGGCGCCCAGCGCGCCGGTCGAAGCAGCGCCGTCGGCTTCTGCGCATCAAGCTGTCCAGGAGTCCGCCAAGGAGCAGCAGGCCGAGTCATCGCCCACGCCGGTTCAAGAGGCCGCCGTTCACCATGCGCCGGCTCACTCCGGAGCCGGCCATGCGGCCAAGGCTGATTATGGTTGGCTGGGGAAAGTCTTGTGGGACCGTGTGGCCAATCTGAAACGCTATCCCCATCTGGCCCGCGCCCGACATCTGGAGGGGCGGGTGGTGGTCCGGGCGGTGATCCGGGAAGACGGCCACCTGACCAAGGTGGACGTGGCGGAAAGCTCCGGCCATGAAATTCTGGACATGGACGCCATCGAAATCATCAAGCGGGCCTGCCCGCTGCACCTCAGACAACCGCTGGGCCGGCCGGAAGTCGTGGTG
>SYGV01000076.1 GCA_005799365.1 Nitrospiraceae bacterium | reverse complement strand
TCAGCGTGGAAGAGGCCATGAAGCTGATCGTGTCGGGCGGCCTCTACCAGCCCTCGCCGACCATGCCGGCGGTCGTGCAGCCCGCGTCGAATCCGGATTCGGTCGAACGGGTTGGAGCGGCGATTTCGTGAGGGAGTAATGTCGCCGGCGACGCATCGCCCGATCAGCCAGTCGCCCGTCCCGGGCCTTGCCGCGATCATCATGGCGGCTGGCCTGGGGAAACGGATGAAGTCCAAGCAGGTGAAGGTGCTGCACGCGGTCGCGGGCCGTCCGATGATTCTGTACGCGCTGGATTTGGCGGATCGGCTGGCCGGCGCGGGGACGGTCGTGGTGGTCGGCCATCAGGGGGGGCAGGTGAAGGCGGTGATCGAGGCCCATGGCGCAGCCAGCGCGCCGGCCGTCGCGCTGGGTTCGGCAAAGCGCGAGAAGGGGCTTACGGCTCACGTCGGTCGAGGGGCCGCTTCGACGCCTTCGATTCTTCTCGCCGAGCAGAAGCAGCAGCTGGGCACCGGCCATGCCGTGATGCAAGCCCGCAGCGCGTTCCTGCGTGCGCGGGGCGCGCCGGCCTCGGCCTATGCGATCCTGAACGGCGATACTCCCTTGTTGCGGGAGGGAACGTTGCGCGCGCTGATCCGGCTGCACGAATCCCGGCGGGCGACTGTGACGATCCTAACGGCCCTCCTGGACAATCCGGCCGGCTATGGCCGTGTGGTCCGGCGGGGCGTCGAGGGCCCGGTGCTGCGCATCGTGGAGGATCGGGACGCGACCGCAACCGAAGCGGCGATCCGGGAGATCAACGTCGGCACCTATGTCGTGGACGGATCGTTTTTGTTCGAAGCCCTGGATAAGCTGGAGCCGCGGAATGCGCAGCGGGAGTACTACCTCACCGACATCGTCGGCTTGGCGGCGGAGCGGGGGATGACGGTGGCGGCGCTGGCGGCGCCGAGCGCCGAAGAGTCGTTGGGCATCAATACGCGCCGGCAGCTGGCGACGGCCGAGCAGGTCATTCGGCAGGAGATTTGCGCCCGATGGATGGAGGCGGGAGTGACGTTGCGCGATCCGGCCACGACGTGGATCGATCACGATGTGGAAATCGGGCAGGACACGGTGCTCTATCCGAACGTGACCTTGGAGGGCCATACCACCATCGGCGAGGACTGCGTCATCCATGCCCAGACGCGCCTGACGAACAGCGAGCTGGGGCCGCACGTGGTGGTGCAGGACGGCTGCGTGGTGAAGGACGCGCGCCTGGAGGCTGGCGTGACGATCGGGCCCTTCGCGCATCTTCGGCCCGGCGCGGTGCTCCGGAAAGGTGCCAAGGTCGGGAACTTCGTCGAGATCAAAAGGGCCGAGTTGGGCGAAGGGTCCAAGGCCAACCACCTGAGTTACTTGGGCGATGCCCGGATCGGGCGCGGCGTGAACATCGGCGCCGGGACGATCACCTGCAACTACGACGGGGTCCACAAGCATGAGACGGTGATCGGGGACGACGTCTTCGTGGGCAGCGACAGCCAGTTTATCGCGCCGGTGACGGTGGGCTGCGGGGCCGTGATCGCCGCTGGCTCGACCGTGACGCAGGATGTGCCGCCCGATGCGCTGGCCGTCGCGCGGGCCCTGCAAGTCAACCGTCCCGGATGGGCGGCGCGTCGGCGGGCCCTGATGGCATCAGAAGGCCGTGAGGCGTCAGGCGTCAAACGCGGAGAACGGTCCGGTCGCCTCGCGCCTCACGTTTCACGCCTCACGAAGAAACAAGTATCTGCCTTGAAGAGCGGTCAGCCTAAGAAGCGTACGAGGGGCTAAAAGAAGATGTGCGGTATCGTCGGATATGTCGGGGATCAGGAAGCTGTGCCCATCCTGTTGGATGGGCTGCGGCGCTTGGAGTACCGGGGCTACGACTCGGCCGGGGTGGCGGTGTTGCACGACGGCGCGATCGAGATGCGGCGCAGCGTGGGCAAGCTGGCCAATCTGGAAAAGGCGCTGGCCGCCCGGGCGATCCACGGGCGGACCGGCATCGGACATACCCGCTGGGCCACACACGGAAAGCCCTCCGAGCAGAACGCGCATCCGCATCGCTCCGACGGCTGCGTGCTGGTCCACAACGGCATCATCGAGAATTACGTCGCGCTCAAGCAGGAGCTGCAGCGCGACGGCCATCACTTCCAATCGGAGACCGACACGGAAGTCGTGGCGCACCTGATCGGCCGCCATATGAAGCGGGGGGGCAGCCTGGTGGAAGCCGTGCGCACCGCAATGCGGGAGATCCGCGGCAGCTACGCCATCGCCGTGATCTGCGAGCGGGAACCGCAGACGCTGGTCGCGGCTCGGTCCGGTTGCCCGCTGGTGATCGGCCGGTGCGCCGGCGCGACGCTGGTCGCCTCCGATGTGATGGCCATGCTGGCCCATACGCGGGAGGTCACGTATCTCGAGGAGGGGGACGTGGCCCTCATGACCCCGTCGCAGGTGTCGATCACGGATGCCGCCGGTGCGCCGGTGCGGCGGACGGTCACGCGGGTGTCCTGGGATGCGGCGGCGGCGGAAAAGGGCGGGTATGCCCACTTCATGCTCAAGGAGATTTTCGAGCAGCCGCAGGCGATTCTGGACACGATGCGGGGGCGCTATACCTTCGAGACGGGCGAAGCGGATCTGCCGGATATCGGATTGACCGACGAGCAGTTTGCGCAGATCGGCCGCATCTGGATTGTGGCGTGCGGCACCTCCTGGCATGCAGGGCTCGTGGGCAAATACCTGATCGAAGAGATGGTCCGGACGCCGGTACAAGTGGATATCGGCTCGGAGTTCCGGTATCGGAACCCGCTGCTCGAGAAGGACGACTTGTTCGTGACGATCTCCCAGTCCGGGGAGACGGCGGATACGCTGGCGGCGGCCCGCGAGGCCAGGCAGCGGGGCGCCCGCGTGGTCTCCATCGTCAACGTGGTCGGCAGCACGCTGGCGCGGGAATCCGATGGGGTGCTCTACACCCACTGCGGGCCGGAGATCGGCGTGGCCTCGACCAAGGCCTTCACGGCGCAGCTCGCGGCGCTCTATTTGCTGGCCCTGCACCTGGCCCGCGTGCGCGGGGTGCTGAACGTCAACGACGGGCGCGTGTGGCTGGAGCGTTTTGTGGCGCTGCCGTTGCTGGTCGAGCAGATTCTGAA
Source organism: Nitrospiraceae bacterium (assembly GCA_005799365.1). Taxonomy (GTDB): domain Bacteria; phylum Nitrospirota; class Nitrospiria; order Nitrospirales; family Nitrospiraceae; genus SYGV01. Next base: position 4,469 of record SYGV01000076.1, on the reverse strand, counting down.
ACGCGACGGAGAGATTCAGGCGATCGCGAAACGGTATTATGAGAAACGGAACTTCCTCTACCTGGGGCGCGGGATCAATTATCCGATCGCCCTGGAGGGGGCGCTCAAGCTCAAAGAGATCTCGTATGTCCACGCGGAGGGCTATGCAGCCGGGGAAATGAAGCACGGTCCGATCGCGCTGATCGATCAGGACATGCCGGTGGTCGTGCTGGCCCCGCGCGACCGACTCTATGAGAAGACGGTCGGCAACCTGATGGAGGTCAAGGCCCGTAACGCGCCGGTGATTGCGTTGGCCAGCAAGGGCGAGCGCGATTTGGGCCACGTGGCGGACGCGGTCTTTACGATTCCTGAGGTGCCGGCGCTGCTGACGCCGATCCTGTTCACGGTGGTGTTGCAGCTGTTGGCCTACCACATCGCGGTGCTGCGGGGCACGGACGTGGATCAGCCGAGGAATTTGGCAAAGAGCGTGACGGTGGAATAGCAAATCTGGGAGTCTCTCAAGTTGGAAAGTCTGCAAGTCGTCAAGTCCGCGGCTTTGATGACTTGACGACTTTTGGACTTTTAAACTTTCTGACTGAGGTGTTCGATGCAGATCACCAAGCAAGATGTCGAGCACGTGGCCAAGCTGGCGCGGCTGGAGATCACCGAGACGGAAACGGACGCATTCAGCAGGCAGCTCAGCGCGATCCTGACCTATGTGGAGCAGCTGAAGACGCTGGACACCGCAGGCGTGGAGCCAACCGCCACGGTGCTGGAGCAAACCAACGTCTTTCGGGAGGACAAGGCGCGGCCGAGCCTGTCGGTGGAGAAGGCCCTGGCGAACGCGCCGGAAAGTGAAAGCGGACATTTTCGGGTGCCACGGATTCTGGAGTAGGCGGTGGAGTTCTTACGGGCTGCTGCCATGCAACATACACAGACCTGACATAGAGGACGACAATCATGTTTCGACAAATGCTGCGATCCAAAATACATCGTGCCGCTGTCACGGATGCCTGTCTGGACTACGAAGGCAGCCTGACCGTGGACGAGGACCTGCTCGATGCGGCGGGCATCCTGCCTTACGAGGCCGTCGTCATTTCCAACCTGAACAACGGCGAACGCTTCACGACCTATGCGATGGCCGGGAAGCGGGGGAGCGGCGAGGTGATCTTGAACGGCCCGACGGCCCGCAAGGGGGCAGTGGGCGACCAGATCATCATCTTTTGTTATGAGTATTACGCGGAGGACGAGATCAAGCGTCATGTGCCCAAGATCATCCGAGTGGGCGAGCGCAACAAGATCGTAAAATAAACCGTCAGCCGTCCGGTATCGAGGGGTTCATGGCGCTCTACAAGTTGACGTTGCGCGAATTGCAGGAGAGGTTCACCAAGGGCGAAGTCACGGCCTGCGAGATCGTGCAGGCCTATACGCTGCGTCTCAATCAACTGGAGCCCAAGGTCCGGGCCTATATCACGCCGACGAAGGAGGCCGCCCTGGTCCAGGCGGAAGCCCTGGACGAAAAGCTCAAGGGCTGGCGCCGCACGATGCCGCTGATGGGCATGCCGGTGGCGGTCAAGGACAACATCTGCACGCAGGGGGTGCTGACGACCTGCGCCTCGCGGATGCTGGGCAACTTCGTGCCTCCGTACGATGCGTCCGTGATCGCGCGGTTACGCGGCCAGAGCTACCTCTTGCTGGGCAAGACCAACCTGGATGAATTCGCCATGGGGTCCTCGACCGAGAACTCGGCCTTCGGCCCCAGCCGCAATCCCTGGAACTTGAGCCGGGTGCCAGGCGGGTCCAGCGGCGGATCGGCGGCGGCGGTGGCGGCGGACCTCTGTGCGGCGGCTCTGGGATCGGATACGGGAGGGTCCATCCGGCAGCCGGCTGCTTGTTGCGGCGTGGTCGGGCTGAAGCCCACCTACGGGCGGGTCTCCCGGTTCGGCCTGGTGGCTTTCGCCTCGTCGTTGGACCAGATCGGTCCGATCACCAAGGACGTGGCCGATGCGGCGATGTTGCTGGGTGTGATTGCGGGACACGATCCCTTGGATTCCACCAGCGCCAATCTCCCGGTTCCGGACTATGCCAAGGCGCTCAAGAAGAAAGACTTCAAGAAATTGAAGGTCGGAGTGCCGCGGGAATATTTTGCGGAGGGACTGGATCCGGAGGTGGAGCAGGCGGTGCAGGCGGCCATCGAAGAGATCAAGCAGTTGGGAGCGGAGGTCAAAGAGATCGCCCTGCCCAGGACCGACGCGGCCATCGCCACCTACTACCTGATCGCGACGGCGGAAGCCAGCTCGAACCTGGCGCGATACGACGGGGTCAAGTACGGGCTCCGGTCCAAAGAAACCGGGAACCTGCTGGATATGTATATGAAGACCAGGCAGGAGGGGTTCGGGCCGGAGGTGAAACGACGGATCATGCTGGGCACCTATGCCCTCAGTGCCGGTTACTGCGATGCCTTTTACGGCAAGGCCCAGGCGGTGCGGACCTTGATCCGGCAGGACTTCGAAGCGGCGTTCCGCGAGGTAGACCTGATCGTCACGCCGGTGATGCCGACGCCTGCGTTCAAACTGGGTGAAAAATCCGAAGACCCACTGCAGATGTACCTCTCGGACATTTATACGATCTCCGTGAACCTGGCGGGAAACCCGGCCATTGCGATGCCCTGCGGGTTCAGCAAGGCGGGGTTGCCGATCGGGCTGCAGCTCATCGGTCGGCCGTTCGAAGAAGAGACGCTCCTGCGCGGCGCCCATGCCTATGAACAGGTGACCAACTGGCGGGCCAAGCGGCCGAATATACGGTGAAAGGCAGACGGTCAATGGTGAGAGGGGTTGGGAAGGCAATGAGGCTCGTCCGAATGCACTATTCACCGTTCACGCTTCACGGAGGAAGAACATGACGGGCATAGAAGTCGCGGCGATCGTGGTGGCCCTGGGCGTGGCCGTGTTTGTCGGCGTCCTGGTTCCGGTGCTGATCGAACTCAAGAAGACCGTGGCTGAGTCGGGACTCCTGCTCGCCCAAATGAATCGGGACCTGCCGTCGCTGCTGAAGGAGATGCGCGAGACCACCCAGAACCTGAATCAGTTGGCCGAGTATACGCGGGAGGGGGTGGAGCATGCGGCGGTGTTCCTCCACGCGGTCGGGGAGGTCGGCGAGACCGTGCAAAATGTGCATGACATGGTCCGGGGTCGAAACGGCGCATGGCTGAGGAATGTGGCCGGTCTGGTGGCCGGCTTCAACGCCGCGTCGTCGGTGGTGAAAGCACGGATGTACCATGGGGAAGGAGGGCGGTCCAATGGCGGATGATCGTGGATTTTCACCGGGAGCGGTCGGGTTGGCGTTTTTGAGCGGGGCCTTGGCCGGCGCGGCGATCGCTTTGTTGCTGGCCCCGCAGTCTGGTCGGGAGACAAGGGAGCAATTGCGCGGCTATGCCCGGAAGGCCGAGGATGATCTGCGCGATCTAGCCGGCAAGGCGACCGAAGCGTTCGACTATGTGGCCGAGAAAGGGCGCGAGGCCATCCACGAAAAGAGGTCCATTTTGAGCGAGGCCCTCGATGCCGGCCGCGAGGCCATGCGGCGCGAGCGGGATCGGCTGGCGGGAGAGAAAAAAGGCTGACCTGTGACCTATGAAGTAGTGATCGGGCTGGAAGTCCATGCCCAGCTGCTCACGCAGTCCAAGATGTTCTGCGCCTGCGGGACCAAGTTCGGTTTGCCGGCCAACAGCCAGACCTGTCCGATCTGTCTCGGGATGCCGGGCACCCTGCCGGTCATCAACAAGAAGGCGGTCGAGATGGCGGTCCGGACGGGCTTGGCGCTGCAGTGTCGGATCGGCGAGCAAAACCGGTTCGCGCGCAAGAACTACTTCTACCCGGACCTCCCCAAGGCGTACCAGGTGAGCCAGTTCGACATCCCCATCTGCGGGCGCGGGGAGTTCGTGGCCATCAGGGACGACGGCTCCGAGTTGCGCGTGGGCATCACGCGCGCGCATCTCGAGGAGGACGCCGCCAAGCTCACCCACCTGGGCGGCCGCCGCGCCGGCGCCGAGGAGTCGGTGGTCGACTTCAACCGCGGCGGCACGCCGCTGGTGGAGATCGTCACCGAGCCCGACCTGCGCTCGGCATCCGACGCGGTCACCTTCCTGCGCCAGCTGCGCCAGACGCTGCTCTTCCTGGGCGTGAGCGACTGCTCCATGGAGGAGGGCTCGATGCGCGCGGACGCCAACGTGTCGATCCGCCCGGTGGGCACCCATGAGTTCGGCACCAAGACCGAGCTCAAGAACATGAACTCCTTCCGCTTCCTCGAGCGCGGCATGGAGGCCGAGATCGCCCGCCAGGAGGAGATCCTGCGCGATGGCGGCCGGGTGTCGCAGGAGACCGTGCACTACGAGCCCGAGACCGGGCACATCACGTCGCTGCGCTCCAAAGAGGAGTCGCATGACTACCGGTACTTCCCCGATCCCGACCTGGTCGAGCTCGACCCGGACCCGG
>SYGV01000075.1 GCA_005799365.1 Nitrospiraceae bacterium | reverse complement strand
TCTGGGCCATCAGATCGTTGCAGGCTTTGATTTTCTCGATCGCTTCGGCCTGGTACTTGCTGCCCGGATACTCTTTCATCAGCTTCTCGAAGGCATCCTGGGCCTTGGTGATCGGGGCCGGGTCGCGATCGATGGACGTGGCCATCTTGAAGTAGCTCATGCCGATCTTGAATTTGGCGTAGGACGAGAGGGCGTGGACTCGGTGCAGGTCGAGGAAGTGCTGGTATTCGACCAGGGCTTCCGCATACTCCCCTTTGTCGAAGAAGGCTTCGGCCCGCTTTATGATGACGTTGGGGTCGTAGTTTTTCTCGACCGTGTCCCCGATGAAGATCTGTTCGTCGGTGCCGCTGGCGGATTTCCCGCCGGCTGCGGTCTGCTTGGGCGTGCTGGAACAGCCGAACGCCAAGCCGATGGCGAGGGCGAAGACAAGAAGCGGTAGGTTCACACGCACACCCATCATTCGGTATGCTTTCAGAAAGCTGTGGAGACAGCCTAACGCCTTGATACCGTAACAAATCGCGTTTAAAAATGCAACCGATCCGACGAAGTTCAATTGACGGGTCCTCCCCGGCACCCTATAATCGCGCCGGCTACGAAAAGCATTGACCGCGACGTAACGAGACCGAGACGGCGATGTAACCGTCATCGCGTATTACCTCGTCCGTCCGATCCCTTGACCGTCCCTACGGGGCATCCGAACGTACTGCCTATGTTGCACAGCCGCATTGTTGGAACAGGCTCCTATGTCCCTGCCAGGGCCGTGACGAACGCCGAGGTGGGCCAGGCCCTGGGTCTGGACGCCGAGGCGGTCTACCGGCGGACCGGCATCCGCCTCCGCCACTGGGCCGACGCGGAGCAGGCCACGTCGGACCTGGCGGAGCAGGCGGCGCGGGCTGCCTGCGAGGCGGCGGGCCTGCCGCCGTCGTCGGTGGATGCGATCGTGCTCTCTACGACGTCGCCGGACATGGTGTTTCCCTCGAGCGCTTGCCTGCTGCAACGGAGGCTCGGGGCAGCCCGTGCTGCGGCCTTCGACGTGGCTGCGTCTTGCTCCGGATTTCTCTATGCCCTGTCCATGGCCGACCGGTTGGTCCGCGGCGGGCAGGTGCAACGCTGTCTCGTCGTGGCGGCGGAGGTCAAGTCCCGCTTCCTCGACGCGCAGGATGTGGCGACCGCCATGCTGTTCGGGGATGGGGCCGGCGCGGCCTTGGTGATCGGGGACTCGACCGGCGGCCCTCATGGAGGCCGGCTGCTCGGCGTGCGGCTCTATGCGGACGGCGCCCGCCATGGGCTGATCCGCATGGCCGCCGGAGGGTCCCGGCAGCCGACCACGACGCAGACGGTTCTGGACAACCGGCACGTGCTTACGATGCAAGGGGGGCCGCTCTTTCGGCTGGCCGTCAAGCGGCTGGCGGAAGCGGTGGCCGAGATGCTCAAGGAGTTCGGCGTGACAATGGAGGAACTCGGACCGGTCATCTTCCATCAAGCGAACGGCCGGCTGCTGGCCATGTTACGGAAACGGCTGGGCATTCCGCCGGAGAAAATGTATTCGGTCATCGAACACATCGGGAATACGTCATCCGCGTCGTTGCCCATCGCTCTGGACCGGGCGGTGCGGGAGGGACGGCTGGCTGACCGTGAGTCGGTGTTGCTGGGCGCGGTTGGGGGTGGCCTCACCTGGGCGACCGCGTTGCTCCGCTGGTAGGCGTTCGAAGCGATGGGGTTGCGTCCGGTGGGAAGCACCTAAGGAGGCGACCGGGAGCGAGGAATCTGTCGGACAATTGTTCAAAGAGGGGGTTGTTCAGGCGGCGGCCCGCGCGCTGGCGTGCGGAACCGCGGTGCTTCTCGTCACAGCTCTCTGCCTGAGCGTCGTCAAACAGGAAATCAAAGAAGGCATCGAGTTCGGCGGCCGGTCCGCATTGGCGCATACGTCCGCAGTGGCCGTGGAGGACGAAGTCTTCAACGATGTTGTCCTGCCGAAGGTCAAGCAGAATATGAGAGAGGCGATTGAGTACACGATCATGCGGGCGGAGCGGGAACTGGTCGCCGCGCCGCCCGCCGAAGATTGGGTCGAAACCGTCAACGCATTCATGAGGGTGACGCGATGTTCAGCTTAATCCCGCGCGAGGTGGCGTTCTTCGACTTGTTCCGCAAGGCGGCGCACAACATGATCGAGGGCAGCTGTCTGCTCAAGGACATGATGGAGCGGTTTGAAGCTCCGATGGAGCAGGCCCGTCGCATCAAGGACATCGAGCATGTCGGCGACGGGATCACCCATGACATTGTGCGAAAGTTGAACCAGACGTTCATCACGCCGATCGACCGGGAAGACATCCACGGACTGGCCAGCGCGATGGACGATATCCTGGACCTGGTCGAGGCGATCGCGGACCGCTTCGTGGTGTTCAAGGTGACCAAGCCCACCGACACCGCGGTCAAGCTGGCCGGCATCCTCCACCAGGCGGCGGTGGCGGTGGGGGCGGGCATCGATCGCCTGGGACAATCCCATGCGGATCTGAACGAATGTTGCGTGGAGGTGAACAGCCTGGAAAACGAAGCG
>SYGV01000074.1 GCA_005799365.1 Nitrospiraceae bacterium | reverse complement strand
TACGACATGCCGGGCTGGCGCGTCGGGTTCTGCGTGGGCAACCGCGAGGTCATCGGGGCTTTGGCGAAGATCAAGAGCTACCTGGACTACGGCATCTTTCAGCCGGTCCAGGTCGCCAGCATCATTGCGCTCAACGGGCCGCAGGACTGCGTGAAAGAAACCGTGGCCCGCTATGAGCGGCGCCGGAACGAACTGGTGGACGGGCTGAATCGCATCGGGTGGTTCGTGGACAAGCCCCGCGCGACGATGTTCCTCTGGGCCCGCATTCCGGCGCCGTTCCGCGGGATGGGCTCGCTGGAGTTCTCGAAGTTGCTGCTGCGGGAAGCCAAAGTGGCGGTCTCGCCCGGGATCGGCTTCGGGGAAGGCGGGGACGAGCACGTCCGGTTCGCGTTGGTCGAAAACGAGCAGCGCATCCGGCAAGCCGTCCGCGGGATCAAGCGGGTCCTGCACCACGAAGAGGCCCCCAAATGAAGCGGCGCATCGGCGTGGGACTGGTGGGGTTCGGCACGGTCGGGGCCGGCGCGGCGAAGATTCTCCAGCAGAATGCTTTGCTGATCCAGCGGCGCGTGGGCGTGCCGGTGGAACTGGTGCGCATTGCTGACCTGGACGTCACTCGCGATCGCGGCGTGGCCGTGCCGCCGGGCGTGCTGACGACCGATCTGCGCCAGGTCTTGGACGATCCGGCCGTCGACATCGTGCTGGAGCTCATCGGCGGCTACGACACGGCCAAGCGCGTGATCCTCGGCGCCATGGCGGGCGGCAAGTCGGTTGTCACGGCCAACAAGGCCCTGCTGGCGGTTCATGGCGAAGAGATCTTCGAGGCGGCGGCCCGGCACGGCGTGGATCTGGGGTTCGAGGCAAGCGTCGGGGGGGGCATTCCCGTGATCCGCGCCCTGACCGAAGGGCTGGCCGCCAATACGGTCCTGTCCATTTACGGCATCATCAACGGGACGTCCAACTATATCCTGAGCCGGATGACGAAGGAGGGCCACGGGTTCCAGGAGGTTCTGGCGGAGGCGCAGCGAGCCGGGTATGCGGAGGCCGATCCCACGTTCGATGTGGCGGGCACCGACAGCGCCCACAAGCTGGCCATCATGGTGAGCCTGGCCTACGGCACCCCGGTCAACTTCAAGGATCTGTTCGTGGAAGGGATCACCAGGATCACGCCGCTCGACATCGCCTATGCGAAAGAGTTCGGCTACACAATCAAGCTGCTGGGCATCGCCAAATTCCTGCGCGGCGACCAAGAGGACGAGATTGAAGCCCGGGTCCATCCGACGATGATCCCTGCGAACTCGCCGATTGCCAGGGTGGATGGCGTGTACAATGCCATCCAGCTCGTCGGCGACGCCGTGAACGACGTGGTGCTCTATGGACAGGGGGCCGGGTCGCTGCCCACCGGCAGCGCGGTGGTCAGCGACGTCATCGACATCGCGCGGAATCTGCTGCGCGACGCGTCCGGTCGGGTGCCGCCCGCCTCGTTTCAACGGGAGCAGCGCCGCCCGCTGCGTCTGCGTCCGATCGAGGACATCACGAGCCTCTATTACCTGCGCTTCATGGTCCTGGATCGGCCTGGGGTGCTCTCCCAGATCGCCGGGGTCTTGGGGCAGCAGGGGATCAGCATTTCCTCCGTGCTGCAGAAGGGACGGAAAGAAGGGCAGACCGTGCCGGTCGTGATCATGACCCATACGGCGGCGGAGCGGCATGTGCAGGCGGCCTTGCGCGAGATCGATCGCATGGCCTTCATTTCTGAGCCCACCACGTTGATTCGTGTCGAGGGGCATGACGAGTAACCCATGCAAGCCCCTTTCTGCCAGCTCCATCCAGGTTCGCCCCATTCCCGCCGAGGTCGGTCATGAGACCCTGGCGTGGGGTGATCGAGGAGTACCGGAAGTTTTTGCCGGTCACGGAGACGACGCCCATCGTGACGTTGGGCGAGGGGAGCACGCCCTTGATTGCGGCCAAGCGCCTGGCCGCCAGGATCAATCCGCGGATCGAGCTGTATCTCAAGTTTGAAGGCGCGAATCCCACCGGGTCGTTCAAGGACCGGGGGATGACCTTGGCGATTTCCAAGGCGCTGGAAGCGGGAGCCCGCGCGGTCATCTGCGCCTCGACGGGCAATACGTCCGCGTCCGCCGCCGCCTATGGAGCCCGCGCCGGCTTGGCGGTCTATGTCTTGATTCCGGCCGGCAAGATCGCGTTGGGCAAACTGTCGCAAGCGATGATGCACCAGGCCACGGTCATCCAGATCGAAGGAAATTTCGACCAGGCCCTGGCCATCGTTAAGGACGTGGCCGCGACGCACCCGATCGAGCTGGTCAACTCGATCAATCCCTTCCGCATCGAAGGGCAGAAGACAGCGGCAATGGAAGTCTGCGATCAGTTGGGCGGGGCGCCGACGGTCCATGTTCTGCCCGTGGGCAACGCCGGCAACATCACCGCCTATTGGAAAGGCTACAAGGAGTACCGGAGCGCAGGCCAGATTGCCCAGGCGCCGAGAATGATGGGTTTTCAGGCTGGCGGCGCCGCGCCGATCGTGCTGGGTCGTGTCGTCGAAGACCCCCAGACCGTGGCCACGGCGATCAGGATCGGCAATCCGGCGAGCTGGAAAGGGGCGCTGCAGGCGGTGGAGGAGTCGCGGGGTGGCATCGACCTGGTGACGGACGAGGAAATCCTCAAGGCCTACGGCATGGTGGCGGCGGAAGAAGGGGTCTTCTGTGAGCCGGCTTCGGCTGCGTCCGTCGCGGGCGTGATCAAGCTGAACGGCAAGGGGGAGCTGAAAGAAGGGGATCGGGTCGTGTGCACGTTGACCGGGCATGGGTTGAAGGATGCGGACACGGCCATCAGCGTGTCGCGCCAGCCCCGCACGATCAAGGCCGGTCGGGACGAAGTGGTCCGCCTGTTGAACCTGTAATGAAAGCCGGTCATGGTGAGGGGGGCATGAGATCAGAGAGGGAAGGGTGCCTGTGAAATACGTGATTCTGCATGGCGAGCGGATGGCGGGGCCGCCCCATCCGGACCTCGGGGGAAAAACTCCGTTGCAGGCTGCGGCCACGCCGCGCATGGATGAGTTGGCTCGCAAGGGGGAGCTGGGGCTGATCGCGATGCTGCCGGAGGGGCTGGCGCCGAGCGGAACCGTCAGGCAGTTGGCGATTTTCGGGTATGACTTGCGCAAGTATCCGGGCGGGCCGGCGCCCTATGAGGCGGCGAGCCAGGGAGTGGCGCTGGGAGAGCAAGACGTGGCGTTCCGCTGCAGCATGGTGACGCTCCGTCCGGGCGCGCCCAAGGGGAAGGTCGCCACCGATGAGATCAAAAAGCTCGGGCCGCAGGTTGTGCTTGATGATGCGGCGGGCGGGATCGGCATCGAGGAGGCGCGGGAATTGCTTGAGTCGGTCAATGAGCAACTCGGGTCCGAGGCGATTCAATTCTACCCGGGCTCGGATCATCGGCACCTGCTGGTCTGGGTCGGAGGCAAGGCGCGGGCGATTACCTGCGACCCTCGCGCAGCGGTCGGCCAGCCGATCGGAGCCTTCCTTCCGGCCGGAGACGGAGCCGATATTTTGAAGCAAGTGATGGAGGCGTCGTTGCTCATCCTGCAGGACCATCCGGTGAACGACCAACGGCGGGAGGCGGGTCAGAAACCGGCCAACTGTCTGTGGCTCTGGGGGCAAGGCAAGGCGACGCTGCTGCCGAAGCTGACTGACAAGTACCAGAAGACAGGATCGGTCGTGTCGGCCAGGGAACTGCTCCGCGGGATCGGGATTTGCGCGGGATTCGAGGCGGTCAATCCTGCCGATCTTCCGGGCGGGGGAGGTCCGGATTTTGAAGGGTTGGCCAAGGCTGCGCTGGGCGAGTTAGAGCAGAAAGATTTCGTCTACGTACACGTGAAGGTGCCGGGCGAGGTGGCGCGCGGGACCGACGCCAAGGCCAAGGTGAATTTGCTGGAGGCGTTCGACCGGAAAACCGTGGGTCCGATCCTGGATGGGCTGACCAAGCTGGGCCCCCACCGGGTGGCGCTGATCTGCGACCATGTCGTGGCCGAGCGGGGGCAAGCCAGCCTTCCACTCGCCCCCTATGTCCTGTTTGACGGGGCCGGCGCCAAGGGGCGCGCCCCGGGCGGCTTCAATGAAGTCGAGGCCGAAACGGCGGGGGGCGGAACGAAGCCCGCATCGCGGCTAATGAGCTGGCTGTTCAACAAGGGCTGAGGAAGGAAGGCAGCCCGGTGTCCCTGATCGTCCAGAAATACGGCGGCACGTCCGTCGGCACCGTCGAGCGCATCCATCGCGTGGCCGACCGCGTGGCGGAAGCCAAGAAGGCCGGGCATGACCTCGTGGTGGTCTTATCCGCCATGAGCGGAGAGACCGACCGGCTGTTGCGGCTGGCCCACGAGGTGACCGCCTCGCCGGACGAGCGTGAGTTGGACATGTTGTTGTCCACGGGCGAGCGGGTGACGATCGCGCTCCTGGCCATGGATCTGCGCGCTCGTGGAATCAACGCGCAGTCGTTTACCGGCCGCCAGGTGGGGATCATCACGGACAGCAGCCACACCAAGGCGCGGATCGCGCGGGTGACGGCGGATCGGATCAGGGAAGCCTTGGCCGAGGGAATCATTCCGGTCGTGGCCGGATTCCAGGGGATCAACGAACGGAACGACGTGACGACCCTGGGACGCGGCGGGTCGGACCTGACCGCGGTTGCGCTGGCGGCGGCGCTCAAGGCGGATCGCTGCGTCATCTATACCGACGTGGACGGGGTCTACACGGCCGATCCCAACATCGTCCCTTCGGCCCGGCGTCTGGACCGGGTGTCCTACGAAGAGATGCTCGAACTGGCCAGCCTGGGCGCCAAGGTGCTGCAGAGCCGGTCG
>SYGV01000073.1 GCA_005799365.1 Nitrospiraceae bacterium | reverse complement strand
GAGCATCGCCACTTTCTTCTCCGGGTCCGCGATCAGCGGATAGCTCACCTGGCACCCCTGCGTTTCGTTGATGTCCCCGATCCAACCCTTGTGCGACTCCAGCGGGTCCACGCTGATCGCCAGCACCTTCACGTTCCGCTTGTTGAATTCGCCCGCCACCTTGGCCATGTAGCCCAGTTCGGTCGTGCAGACCGGGGTGACGTCTTTGGGGTGCGAGAAGAGAATCCCCCAGCCGTCGCCCAGCCATTGGTGGAAGTTGACGGCTCCCTCTGTCGTCTCCGCCGTAAAGTTCGGCGCCTCGTCGCCCAATCGTAGTGCCATGACGGACTCCTTTCGTCTATGAGAAGAATGATGGGTCGTGCGTCCTCGGAACGGACTTCTAGGATACGGCGTTCTCCGGTCGATGTTCAATAGGGCAGGAGCTATATTTCGACCGACGGGCCTTCCCGGGCAAAGCGCCAGTCGACGTTATGGAACGGCAGGTTCTTTTCCCGCGCCGTCTTGCGCTGTTGCTCGTAGTACTCGCGGGTCCGCGTCTCGGCCTGGGCGATGGTTTCATCAGACGAGGCCGGCTCGTGGCAAATGAACCGCACGGTCGTGATCCCTTCGTTGATCGCCAGATCCAGTCCGATCAGGTGGCCCCGGTGGAAATGGATAAAGAGGATGTGGACCTAGCCTTGGCCCTGACCGCAAGGGCCCTTCAGCAGCTCGCAGCCCAGGAGCCGGAGCCAGCTGCCCGCTGAACGCACGGGCCGACTGCGACCAGTCCACGTTGAACGGTTGCCCTTGAAAGGCCGCCTCCGCCGCTTTCATCTCGTCATGGGTAAGGGGCCGCGGCCGTTTGAACGTGTTCATGATCATCGCATGGGCTCCACATCCGCTTCTGCTAACTCTATCGGTCGGAGGGGGGAAGCTTGAGCGGAGGCCTCATCCGGCTGAGAAATCGGCACAAACTTCCCGCCGTTGCTTTCCTGTCCCGCCTCAGCCATCCTGGCCCCCATGTCCCATTACGATGTGATCGTGATCGGAGCCGGCGGGGCCGGCCTCATGTGCGCCTTGCAAGCGGCCAGGCGAGGCAAGCGGGTGCTGGCGCTCGACCATGCGCCGAAGATTGGCAAGAAAATCCTCATTTCCGGCGGCAGCCGCTGCAACTTCACCAACCTCCATGCGAGCCCGGCCAACTTCCTCTCGCGGAACCCTCACTTCTGCAAATCGGCCCTGGCCCGCTTCACCCCCGACGATTTCGTGCAGATGGTGAAGGATCACAATATTCCCTTTCACGAGAAGAAGCTGGGACAGTTGTTTTGCGACCGCTCGGCTCGGGACATCGTCGCAATGCTGGTCCAAGATTGTGAGAAGGCTGGCGTCGCGTTTCAACTCCATTGCACGGTGCAAACCGTCACGAAACCCGACCGATTTCTCCTGGATACTTCCCAAGGCTCGTTGTCCTGCAAGTCTCTGGTAATCGCCACCGGCGGCCCCTCGGTGCCGGACACGGGCGCCACGGATTTCGGCTATGGGATCGCCAGGCAGTTCGGGCTGGCCCTCGTCGAACCGGAACCGGCCCTGGTTGGACTCACCTGGGGCGAATCCGCCCTCCGTTCATTCGGCGATTTGGCCGGGGTCTCGGCCGAGACGGTCATCACCTGCCGGCAGACATCCTTCCGGGAAAACATCCTGTTCACACACCGAGGCCTGAGCGGGCCGGCGATGCTCCAGACCTCTCTCTACTGGCATCAGGGCGACCCGATCACGATCAACCTGTCGCCGGACCTCGATCTTGGCGCCTGGCTCCTCGAGGCCAAACGCATAGGCGACAAGGCCGAATTGAAAACGCTGCTGGCGTCACGCCTGCCCAAACGGCTGGCTGAAAAGTTTTGCGACCTGTATCTCCCGTCTAGACCTTTACTTCAACTGGCTGACAAGGACCTGGCTTCCTTCGCCCAACGGCTTCACCGGTGGATCGTCACGCCGAACGGCACCGAGGGGCTCAAGAAAGCCGAGGTCACCAGGGGCGGGGTGGATACGGATGAACTGTCCTCCCAAACCATGGAAGCCAGGAAAGTCCCGGGCCTCTATTTTATCGGTGAGGTCGTGGACGTGACCGGGCAGCTGGGCGGGTACAATTTTCAGTGGGCCTGGGCATCGGGTTTCGCTGCAGGCCAGGCCGTGTAACGGACGATGAAACGTGGATCGTTGACCCGCAGGAACTTGCGAAGAAAAGTATGGTAGCATGACCGGCGAGTCATCACGGCTGGCTGCTTGATCCGGCGGAGGAACCATGGGCGACCATCGAGACCCGAACGAACGAGATACAAAAAAGGCCGGAGGGAAAGAGCAGGCAGCGGGGCAGGGAGCATCCTCGTCGAACGACCCCCTGGTCTTGCTCGACGACTGTCTGGCCTCTCTGCCGGACGACGATCCACGGCAGAAGATCCTCTACAAATTGCGTCATCTGATCCTGCAGGAAGGGGCGGCCCACCAGCAGCGGGAGGCGGAATTCAAGAAGCTGAGCGAGGTGGTGGGCAAGTTGACTGCGCCGGCCAACCGGATCGGCACTCTGCTGGAACTGCCGGCGGAAGGCCTAGCCCGCATCGTCGTGGGCGGGGCCGAGTACTACACGAACGTGGACCCGCGCGTGGCGGCGTCCGACCTCAAGATCGGCACGCAGATCCTGGTCAACGAAGCCTATGCCCTGATCAAGACGCTCGGCTACGACCGGAACGGCCCGGTGCTTCGGGTGGCGGACTGCTTGCCGGACGGGCGCATCCGCTTCGAGCAGGAGCCGGGCCGCCAGGCCTTGATCCTCCAACGCGGCAGCGACCTGGCCGGAGTGGAGCTCAAGGCTGGCGACGAGGTGCGGATCGATCCCAGCCACCGCATCGCGATCGAGCGTTTGGAGGACAAACAGGCAGACCGTCATCTGTTGGACGAAGTGCCGACCGTCACCTGGGAGCAGATCGGCGGGCAGAAGGCCGCGATCGAGGCCATCCGCAAAGCCATCGAATATCCCCTGCTCCACAGCAAGACCTTCGAGCAGTTCAAGTTCACCCAGCCCAAGGGGTTCCTCCTCTATGGGCCTCCCGGCTGCGGCAAAACATTGATCGGCCAGGCGGCAGCGGCCAGCCTGTCCAAGCTCGTGGGGGACGCTCAGGAGGCCCAGGCTTCACCGGGCAGGCCCAAGGTCACGGGCGGCGCCTTTCTACACGTGAAGGGGCCGGAGATTCTCAATATGTGGCTGGGCGAATCGGAGCGGATCGTCCGCGACCTGTTCGCCCAGGCCCGCGCGCGCCGGAAGGCCGGCTTGCTCCCCTTCATTTTTATCGACGAGGCCGAGTCCGTCCTGGGGACCCGTCGGGCCATGCGCTCGTTCAACATCAACAACACGCTCGTGCCGATGTTCTGCTCGGAGATGGACGGCATCGAGTCGCTGCGCGACGTGGTGATCATCCTCGCCTCCAACCGGCCGGACCTGATCGACCCGGCGGTGCTGCGGCCGGGACGGATTGACCGCAAGATCAAAGTCAGCCGGCCCGGCCGCGACGAAGCGGCGGACATCCTGCAGGTCTACCTGACGGCCGACCTGCCGCTGGACCGGTCGCTGCTGGCTGCGCACGGCGGCAACCAGGAGGCTGCCTGCCGGGCTTTGGTGACCGAGGCCGTGGACGCGATCTTCAGCAAGACCGACCAGAACCGGCTCCTCTCCGTGCGGCTCCGAAGCAGCCAACACAAGGTGCTGTACCGGGCCGATCTGGTCAGCGGGGCCATCCTGGCCTCCATCGTCCAGCGGGCCAAGGAGCGGGCGGTCGAGCGGGCGATTGGCGCGGCAGGGGGTGAAGCGGGCCTGACCGAAGACGATCTGATGACCTCGATCAACGCCGAGTTTCGCGAAGGGGAAATGCTCCCGCCGGACGACGCGGCGGAGGAATGGCTCAAGCTCTTG
This sequence comes from Nitrospiraceae bacterium, assembly GCA_005799365.1. Taxonomy (GTDB): domain Bacteria; phylum Nitrospirota; class Nitrospiria; order Nitrospirales; family Nitrospiraceae; genus SYGV01. The sequence goes on along the minus strand of SYGV01000073.1, from coordinate 2,403 downwards.
GACCACCATCCGGAACAAGTGGTGGGGATTTCCTCGTTCCGCAAGGGCCGCCCGGCTGAAGAGCGGTTGATCGGCCAGATTATCTAGGCGTTGGAAAGTCCGTAAAGTCCGAAAGTTTTCAAGTCGCAGACTTTTGACTTTCTGACTTTTCGACTTTCGCACTTTACGACATGCGTCTATTTGGCCTCGAAACCGAGTACGGCATCACGCGCGAAGATCTGGACCAGGCGGACCCGGTCGTGGAATCCATGGACCTAGTGCGAGCCTACCTGCCTGTCCTGAGCCGCGTCGAAGGGACCGATGCCTTCGAACAGACCTGGGACTATCAGGGGGAGGACCCCCATGAAGATGCCCGGGGGTTCCGCGTCTCCGGCTTGCAACAGGACAAGGAAGAGGACGAGTTCGCCGAACAAGACGCCCACCGGCCCTTCTCCTTCTATGAGATGAAGAGCGACCTAGTCCTGCCGAACGGCGCGCGGTTCTACAACGACCATACCCATCCCGAATATTCCACCCCCGAATGCCGGACCCTGCGCGACCTGATCGCCCACGACCGGGCCGGTGAGCGGATCGTGCAGCGGGCGGCGGACCGTCGCAACCGGGCCCTGGGCGGCCCGCAGGTGCAGCTGTACAAGAACAACACCGACTTCCACGGCCATAGCTACGGCTGCCACGACAACTATCTTCTCCTGCGCTCCGTCCCGTTCCCGGCGCTCGTCCAGGGCCTCCTGCCCTTTCTGGTCGGCCGCCAGATCATCGCCGGGGCCGGCAAGGTGGGCATCGAGGCGCAGGAGGGCGGATTCCAGCCGGGCCGTTATCAGTTGTCGCAGCGCGCGGACTTCATGGAAACCGAGTTGAGCGTGGACACGATGCACAACCGGCCGATCTTGAACACGCGCGACGAGCCCCACGCGGATCGGACCCGCTACCGGCGACTCCACCTGATCGTCGGCGATGCGAACATGTGCGAGTATGCCACGGCCTTGAAGGTGGGGACGACTCGACTTGTCCTGGACCTGATCGAACTGGGCCAGGCCCCGGCAATACAGCTCGACGAGCCGGTGGCCGCCATCAAGACCCTCTCGCACGACCCGGACTTGAAAGCGCTGGTGCGTCGAAAAGGCGGCGGCACGATCTCCGGGTTGGAGATTCAACACCTCTACCAGCAGGCGGCGCAGCAACACCTCTCGGGCTCGGATGAGGAAACCGACTGGGTGATCCGCGAATGGGGCGAGACCTTGCGGCTGTTACAGAGCGATCGGAGCCGGCTCGTCGGCCTGCTGGACTGGGTCACCAAGCTCTGGCTCCTGGACACGTTCATGGAGGCTGAACATGTCGCCTGGGACGACCCCTGGCTGGCCAGCCTGGACCTGGAATATCATAATGTGCATCCGGAGCGGGGCCTCTTTCTCGGCCTGGAGGCCGAAGGCAAGACGAGGCGGCTTGCAACCGAGGCAGAAATCGAGCAAGCTCTGCGCGAAGGACCGGCAGACACCCGTGGCGGGATCAGGGGCCTCTGTGTCCGACGGTTTCCGGAACAGATCAAGTCGGTGCAGTGGGAACAGGTGCGGTTCAAAGGCCTGTTGAAACCACATACCCTCGACATGGGCGACTTATTCGAGCCGAATCGAGTGCGGAATCTGGGGCAGATTCTGGCCAAGGCCGCCACACTGTCCGAGGCCTTGACGGAGTGGCATGGAAGAAAGGATCGGCAACCATGAACGAACGAATAGATCTGGAGCGGCGTGAACGGCCGTTCGACCCGATGCCCAAACCGACCGGCCCGGGTGAAGAAGGGGGCGGACCGAGACGGCCCGAGACCGGTTCGCCGGACAAGGATAACCTCCTGAAACGGATGCGCAAGGTGGACCCGAAGCAGGCGGAACGGTATAGACAGCGAACAGGGGAATAGGGTGTGTCGGGATTGGGAGAAAGAGATATGGGTATGCAGGGCGATTTCTTGCAGCTCCTGAAGGAGCAGGGCTACCAGATCGGCACCTCGGTCCCGGCCGGCACGGAGGTGGAGATCACGCGCGGCACGACGATCCTGGCCATGAAATACCGGGATGGCGTCTTGGTGGCCGGCGACCGGCGGGCCACGGCCGGCAACATGGTCATGTATGACCGGACCGACAAAGTCCTGGAACTGGACCGCCACAGCGTGATGGCGATCGCCGGCGTTCCTGCCACCGCCTACGAGATGGTGCGGGTGCTGGAACATTCCTTCAAATACTACCGCCGCACACAGCTCCAGGAATTGAGCTTCGAAGGGAAGCTGCGGGCCGTTTCGAAGCTGCTGAAGGACAACGTGGCCGCGGCGCTGGCCGGCACAGGCGCGGTGGCGCCGATCTTCGCCGGCTACGACTTCGAGCAGGGCTCGGCCAAGATTTTCTTCTACGACAT
>SYGV01000004.1 GCA_005799365.1 Nitrospiraceae bacterium | reverse complement strand
GAGACGAACCGACGCGGCCGAGGTCATCGTCCGCGAATGCTACGCACTCATGGAGGGTCATCATGATGTCGACCGGTCTGGCAGAGAGGCGGGAGTCTAATGGTGCAGAGCAACGTCGTCAGGGGCAATCTTCATATCCACTGGTTGCTGGAGTAAGGCGCGCGACCATGTTTCGCAAGACGCAACAGATTCATCTAGTCGGCATCGGGGGCTCGGGGATGAGCGGCATCGCCGAGGTGTTGCTGACTCTGGGATACAAAGTGACCGGGTCGGACTTGCAAGCCTCCGATACGACGAGGAGATTGGAAGAGCTGGGTGGACGGATCTTTGTTGGCCATCAGGAGTCGAATGTGGGGGAGGCTCAAGTTGTGGTGATCTCCTCCGCCGTGTCGGCGCAGAACCCTGAGGTGGTGGCGGCCAAGGCCAAGCAGATTCCCGTGATTCCGCGGGCCGAGATGCTGGCGGAGCTGATGCGGTTGAAATTCGGTGTCGCCATTGCCGGCGCCCACGGGAAGACCACGACGACGTCGATGGTGGCCAATGTGCTGGCGCAGGGGGGCTTGGACCCCACCATGGTGATCGGAGGCAAGGTGAATGCGCTGGGAAGCCATGCGCGCCTGGGCCGTGGCGATCTCCTCGTGGCGGAAGCGGACGAGAGCGACGGGTCGTTTCTTCGTCTGTCCCCGACCATCGCCGCCGTGACGAATCTCGACCGGGAACATCTCGAGCATTACGGCAGCATGGAGCGCATCAACGAATGTTTCCTCGAATTTATCAATAAGGTGCCCTTCTACGGATTGTCCGTATTGTGCGCGGACGATGACCGGTTGAGGGCGCTGTTCCCGAAGATCGTGAAACGCTATCAGGCCTATGGACTCAGTGAGCCGGATGGAGTCACGCCGGACTTCTTTGCGACGGACATCAGTTTGAACCAATGGGGCGCGGAGTTCCGGGCGCAGTTTCGCGGGCGCAACCTGGGTCCGTTTCGCCTGGCGGTGCCGGGCCGGCACAATGTCTCCAATGCGCTCGTGGCGATTGCGATCGGGATCGAGTTGGATGTGCCGGTGGACCTCATTCGCAAGGCGCTGGCGGCCTACACGGGAGTGGAGCGGCGTTTCCATCTGCGGGGGGAAGCCAACGGGATCATGGTCGTGGACGATTACGGGCACCATCCGACGGAGATCAAGGCGACCCTGTCTGCCGCGAAGCAAGGTTGGGGGGACCGGCGGTTGGTGGTGGTGTTCCAGCCCCATCGCTATACCAGGACGCGCGATCTGCTGGAGGATTTTGCCAAGGCCTTCGCGCAATCGGACGTGTTGTTTCTGACGGAAATTTATGCGGCGGGCGAACAGCCGATTCCCGGGGTGTCCGGGGCCAAGCTGGCCGAGATCGTTCGCGCGGCCGGCCATCCCTCCGTGACCTTCGTGGAGCAGAAAGACCAGCTGGTGGAGCAAGTGTTGCCCCATCTGAAATCGGGAGATCTTGTCATTACCTTGGGGGCTGGGGATATTTGGAAGACGGGGCCAGGACTCTTGGCCCGTTTGACCCCTCCCGCATGATGCCATGAAAAGAGGTGGGACGCGTGCCACGACAGCAGCGAGACGGTCTGCGCGATTCACGCAGACGGATGTGCGGGCCGCTGTGGCAGGTCTTCGGGGCCCTGTGTTCTTCCAGGCTCCGTTGCGAGAGTACACCTCGTTCAAGATCGGAGGGCCTGCAGATGTGGTGGTGGAACCGCTTGATATTGAGGATGTCTGTCTGGTGGTCCAGCAGGCGCGCGCGCGTAAGGTCCCTCTGTTCGTCGTGGGCGGAACGAATCTGCTCATCCGGGACAGGGGCATCCGCGGCATCGTGGTCAGCCTGGTGCGGCTGCGGGCCATCAAGGAAGAGCCGGGCCACGTTCTCTATGCCGAAGGGGGAGTGGGGATGCCGACGTTGATCGGCTACGCCATCAAACATTCCCTTGCGGGGCTGGAATGGGCGGCGGGCATTCCCGGAACGGTGGCTGGTTGTGTGGTGATGAATGCCGGCACGAAGCTCGGGGAAATGAAGGATGCGGTCAAGGCGATTCGTATGGTGAATTCGAAAGGCCAGATCGTGGACCTGGAGGCAGCTCAGATCCCGTTCGAGTATCGCCGGGCGCGGTTGCCGCGCGGCATCGTCGTGGGGGTCTGGCTGCAATTGAAACAGGGAGCCAGGGCGGAGATCGAAAAAGTGGTCAAGGACTACCTCCATTATCGGCGGGATACGCAGCCGCTCGCGATGCCGAGCGCCGGCTGTGTGTTCAAGAATCCTCCGAACGATTCTGCCGGCCGACTGATCGAGACGGTGGGCCTCAAAGGCGCCCGCGTTGGCGATGCGGAAGTCTCGACGAAACATGCCAACTTCATGGTGAACCGGGGGCGGGCGCGCGCCGCGGACGTGATTGCCTTGATCGGAAAGGTCCGCAGCGCCATCCGCCGTCGGGCCGGCGTGCGGTTGGACCTTGAACTGAAAATTGTAGGAGAGACGTAGCTCTATGAGCGACCTTCGTTCGACAACGCGACCCCTGCTGACTCGCGCCCATATCGGCGTGCTGATGGGCGGACAATCGGCGGAGCGCGAAGTCTCGCTCCGGACCGGCGCCGCCGTGCATCGGTCGCTGGTGCGCCGCGGGTACGATGCGGTGGCCATCGATGTCGGCCCGACGCTCTTTCAGGATTTGCGCGAACAGAAGATCGCGGTGGCCTTTCTCGCCTTGCATGGACCGGGCGGGGAAGATGGCGCGATTCAAGGGTTCCTGGAAACGCTGGGGATTCCCTACACCGGCTCCGGCGTCCAGGCCAGCGCGATCGGCATGCATAAAGTGACGACGAAAACGCTCCTGGCCGTGGCGGATATTCCTGTGCCGGCCGGCACGGTCGTGAAGCGCGGGAAGACCGTCTCCAGCGCGGCCCTCTTGCGGAGGGCCAAGTTGCGCTGGCCCGTGGTGGTGAAGCCGGCCTCGCAAGGGTCCACGATCGGCGTCACGATTGTGCGGAAGCCGTCGCAATGGCGCGAGGCGCTGGCCCTGGCCCATCGGTACGATACGGACGCGATGGTCGAAGCCTATATTCCCGGCCATGAGGTCACGGTCTCGATCATCGGGCGGCGCCATGCGGCCCCCCTGGTGCTGCCAGCTGTGGAGATCGTGGCGCCGGGCGGGTTCTACGACTTTGCGGCAAAGTATGAAAAGGGGAAAACCCAATACCTCTGTCCTGCGCCCTTGTCTGCGGCGGTGACCAGGGAGATCCGGAAGCTGGCCTTGCGCACCTATGAGGTGCTGGGCTGCGAAGGGGCGGCCCGGGTCGATTTCCGCATTACGCCGCGCGGCCGTCCGTTTGTCTTGGAGATCAATACGGCGCCGGGCATGACGGAGACGAGTCTGCTGCCGATGGCGGCGGCGAAGGCCACGATCGAGTACGACGAACTGACCGAACGGATCCTGGAGTCGGCGCTCGCACGTCTGGACCGTTCATTGGGGGAAGGAGCCACGTCGTGAAGCTGTTCATGCGGAAACGGTCGGCGCGCAACGCCGGCCCGCGGCTTAATCAGTGGAAGGGCGCGCGCGCCAGTCAGGTTGCCGATCAACGGCAGCAGGCGCGCCGGGAAAAATTACTCGCGCGGGGCCGCCGGGCGCTGCGGGTAGGACAATGGATCATTGGTCTGGCGGCGCTGGTCTGGGGCGTGACCTTCGTGACCAGAGAGATGGGGCCGGTGCTCCAGGAGTGGCTGGAAATCCAGTCGGTCGAGGTGGAGGGGATCCATCATGTGACGAAGCCGGAAGTGGAGGAGTTGCTCGCCTTGAAGCCCGGCATGGGGCTCCATCAGGTCCGTGTCGCTTTTTTGGCTGAGCGGGTGAGGACGCATGCCTGGATCAAAGACGCGGCGGTCGAACGCCGGCTGCCGCATGTGTTGCATGTGACGATCTTAGAGCGCACGCCGGCTGCGATCCTTCGCACGGGCGTCGATCATTGGCTGAGCGATGAGAGCGGGCACCTCCTGGCCAAGCTGGGCAGCCAGGATGACCCGACGCTGCCTTTGTTAATCGGATTGGAGTCGAAGCTCCTGTTATTGGGCGATCCGCGGACCCGCAATACGGTGCAGGCCGGGGTCGTGCTGGCCAAGCTGATCGCCAATACGATCGAGGGGCGGGTCGAAGTGGATCTTGCGAGCCCGTCGAATGTGGTGGCCTCGACCGACGGGGTGCGCTTTCAGTTCGGCAACGATTCCTTGGTTGGGCAGTGGGAGCGGTTCCAGAAAGTGAAGCCGTCGTTCAGGGCTGTGGCGTTCGATGGGCGGAAGCGCGAGGCAAGTGAGATCGATTTGCGGTACGACAACCGTGTCATTGTGCGTGAAAGGGGGTGAGGGCTGTGCCGAAGCGTGATCAGATTCTTGTGGGGTTGGATATCGGGACCACGAAGATCTGCGCCATAGTTTCGGAGGTAACCGATGAGGGGACCCTCAACATCATCGGGGTCGGAACCAGTTCGTCTCGCGGTCTCCGCAAGGGCGTCGTGGTCGACATCGAGAGCACCGTCGAATCGATCAAGAAAGCGGTCGAGGAAGCGGAACTCATGGCGGCGGTTCAGATCAACTCCGTCTATACCGGCATCGCGGGCAGTCACATCTCCGCGGAGAACTGCAAAGGCGTGGTGGCGCTCAAGAAGTCGGAGGTGACGCGGGAGGATATCCAGCGGGCCATCGAGAGCGCGCGAACGCTGGCGGTCATCCCTCACGAACGGCGGATTCTCCATGTCCTGCCGCGTGAATTCACGGTGGATGGGCAAGAGGGGGTGCGGGAGCCGCTAGGGCTGTCCGGCAATCGGCTCGAGGTCAATGTGCATGTGATCACCGGCGCCGTGACCTCCGCGCAGAACATCATCAAGTGCGTCAATCGCGCGGGGTTGGATGTCGTGGATATCGTGCTGCAGCCTCTGGCCTCCAGTGAAGCGGTGTTGAGCCTGGAAGAGCGGGATCTGGGCGTCGTGATGGTCGATCTCGGCGGCGGGACGACCGATCTTGCGATTTTCCTCGATGGGAGCATCAGACATTCCGCCGTGCTGCCGATCGGCGGGCAGAATTTGACGAAGGATCTGGCGATCGGGTTGCTGACGACGCAGACCGAGGCCGAGAAGATCAAGTTGCAGTACGGGGTCGCCCGGACCGAATTGGTGCAGGGCGATGAGACGGTGGAAGTGCCGTCGGTCGGGGATCGTCCCGCCAGGACATTTTCGCGCCGTGACGTGGCCGAGATTCTTGAGCCGCGGGTCGAAGAAATATTCGAGCTGGTCCGCCGGGAAATCGCGCGCGCCGGCTACGAAGGCATGCTGGGGGCCGGGGTGGTCATTACCGGGGGCACGTCGTTGCTGGAAGGGATGCCCGATGCGGCAGAGAAGGTCTTGAACCTTCCCGCCCGCCGCGGCGCGCCGTCCGGGATCGGTGGCCTGTGCGAGATCGCCAGCAATCCCATGCATGCCACGGGAGTCGGTCTGCTGCTCCATGCCAGGCACCATGCCCAGGAGATGGCCACGGCGGGATTGCGCGGCCGGCGGCCGCTGAGTAAGGCGTTCGATCGTATGAAGTCTTGGATGTTCGAGTTCTTTTAACCGTGAGGCGAGACGGCAGGCCGTTCCGCGTATTTTATCAAGGGAGGTGTCCCAATGTTTTCATTCGAAGAGGATGTGGTCTCCCCTGTCCGGATTAAAGTGATCGGTGTCGGTGGCGCCGGCTGTAACGCCATCAACACGATGATCACGTCTGGATTGGCGCGGGTCGATTTCATTGCGGCGAATACCGATCTGCAGGCGCTGGATCGGTCGCGGGCGTCCTACAAGGTGCAACTGGGGCCTGATCGGACCAGGGGGCTCGGGGCCGGGGCGAAGCCGGAAGTCGGGAAAGACTCGGCGCTGGAAAGCAAGGATCAGATCCGGGAATGTCTCGAAGGCGCGGACATGGTGTTCGTGACCGCTGGCAGGGGCGGCGGGACCGGGACCGGCGCGGCGCCGATCGTGGCGAGCATCGCGCGCGAACTCGGGATCCTGACGGTCGGAGTCGTGACGAAACCGTTTTCCTACGAGGGCCATCGCCGGATGACCCATGCGGATGAAGGGATTCGCGACCTCCGCCGCCATGTGGATACCCTACTCGTGATCCCGAATCAGCGCTTGTTGGGCATCGTGGATAAATCCACGCCGCTGCTCGAAGCCTTTAAGGTGGCCGATGACGTCCTCCGCCAGGCGATCCAGGGGATTGCGGACGTGATCACGACGACCGGTCATGTGAACGTGGACTTTGCCGATGTGCGCACCGTGATGTCCCATACGGGCCGGGCGGTGATGGGCATGGGCGTGGCGCGCGGGACGAACCGGGCGATTGAGGCGGCGCAGAAAGCGATTTGCAGTCCGCTGTTGGAGGAAGGCAGTGTCGAGGGAGCGCGCGGCGTGTTGTTGAACATCACCGGCGGACCGAACATGTCGCTGCACGAGATCGAGGAAGCGGCCATGATCGTCCAGCAGACGGCCGATCCGGAGGCCAATATCATCGTCGGACAGGTGATCAACCCCGACATGGGCGACGACCTGGTTGTGACGGTGATTGCCACAGGGTTTGAGCGGGAAGAGTTGCCCACGCCGATGCCCGTGATCATGCCGCGGACGGCACGCACCGGCCAGCAAGTGATGGCCGGGACCGGCGCCCAGACAGGAGAGCGGGTTTCTGACCGGACGAGCAAGGATCTCGACCGTCCGACGTTTTTGCGGCGGATGAGCGATTCGCGGGAATCGATGGAGCGAGTGGCGGTGGTGGCGGATGATGAATGGGATGTCCCAACTTTCTTGCGCAAGCAGGTCGATTAAGCCGACCGGTCCGCGAGGGTGAGTCCTGTGAGCGGAGTATGGCGATGAGCGCAGCGGTCATTACGGTTCCTGCTTTTGCGTCCGCGCGGGACGGCATCCGGCATTTCTTTGGCACGCGCCGCCATGCCGATTTGTTGTCTCTCGCGGTCGGAGTGCCCGCCCGTCAGTCCGGGGCGAAGGGACGTGGCTGGCTGTTGTCCGTCAAGCAGGTACATGGGACCGATGCCCTGGTGGTGGATCGGCCGCTGACCGAATCGGACCAGTTCCCCGGCGGGTGGGATGCGTTGGTGACCGACCAGCCCGGCGTGACGGTGGCGGTGCGCACGGCGGATTGCGTCCCGGTGCTCGTGCATGATCCGCGCCGGCGTGTGGTGGCGGCGATTCATGCAGGCTGGCGTGGCGCGGTCGCGGGAATTGTTCCGAAGACGATCGCGCTGATGGCGGCTCGATTCGGCTCGGCGAGTTCGGATTTGCGCATCAGTATCGGCCCCTCCGCCGGTCCCTGTTGTTATGAAGTGGACGAGCCGGTGCTTGAGCAGCTGCGAGCGGGATTGCCGGAGTGGGAGTCGGTGCTGCGGGACTATCAGGGGCATCAGGCGCGGTTGGATCTTAAGGCTTTGATCTGCCGGCAAGTGGAGGAAGAGGGCGTGTCTGTCCCCTCGATTTCGTTGGTGAATCTCTGCACGATCTGCCACGGGGAGCTCTTCTATTCCTATCGGCGGGAAGGTCGGGTGAAGGGGACGATGGTCAGCGGCATTACGCTGGTCTCCGGCAAGTAGCGGTCAGCACGTCCGCGCTGACATTTGACGGGCGGTTTCGCTAGAATGCCCGAGGACTTTTTGCCAAACGGAATTCAGCTGTGGCTGATCAGATGCAATGGATGTACGGGCTGGCAGCTCAATCAGCGCGAATGTTCGGGACCTGTTCGAGCAGATCCGGCATGTGACGCAGCGATCCGGACGGCCCGAAGGGAGCGCGCGCCTCGTCGCCGCCACGAAATCGGTGGGGCTGGAACAGATCCGCGAGGGCATCGCGGCCGGCTTGACGATCCTCGGTGAGAACCGCCTCCAGGAGGCGCTTCCCAAAATCGAGGCGTTGAAGGGACTGCCGATCCAGTGGCATTTTATCGGTCATTTGCAGCGGCGCAAGGCCCGGTCGGTCGTGGGGGTCTTCGACCTGATCCATTCGGTCGATAGCCTCGAACTGGCGGAGGAGATCGACAAGCGGGCGCAGGACGCGGGGATCAGGCAAGCGGTGTTGTTGGAAGTGAATCTTGAAGGGGAGCCGACGAAGTCTGGCTTTCGGCCAGAGGACCTGGAGCGGTTGTTGCCGCAAGTGGGGGCCCTGTCCCATGTGGACGTGAGGGGGCTCATGGCGATTCCTCCTCCGGTCAGCGATCCGGAACAGGCCCGTCCCTCCTTTCGCCGGCTGCGGGAGCTGGCCGAGCGCCTCTCGCGCCAAGGGATCAGCAGGGTCTCGATGAAGGAACTGTCGATGGGCATGTCGAGCGATTATCCCGTGGCAATCGAAGAGGGAGCGACGATGGTTCGGGTTGGTACGGCGATATTTGGAGCACGGCATGGCTAACGCAACGATCACCAACAAGATTGCATTTATCGGGGGCGGCCAGATGGCCGAGGCTTTGATCGGCGGGCTTCTTGCGGGCCGACTCTGTTCTGCCGAGTCGATCTGGGCGACCGATCCCGTGCCTGCGCGGTGCGATCACTTGAAGAGCCAGTTCGGCATCCGGGTCGGTTCCGCCAACCGTGAGGCGATCGCTTGGGCCGATGTGGTGGTCTTGGCGGTGAAGCCACAGACGCTTCCTGCTGTGCTCAGCGAACTGGGCCAGGCTCTGGCCCAGGCCCTGGTGATTTCGATTGTGGCAGGCGTGACGATCAAGGCCATCGCGGAACAGATGGGCGGGGCGATGAGGGTCGTGCGGGCCATGCCGAATACTCCGGCCCTGGTCCGGGAGGGGATGACGGCTCTGGCCTTGGGCAGCGCGGTCTCTGAAGAGGACAGTCGAGTGGCCCGGACGGTATTCGAAGCGGTCGGTCGGGTGGTGCTGGTCGAAGAACGTTTGATGGATGCCGTGACCGGATTGAGCGGCAGCGGCCCGGCCTATGTGTTTCTCGCCATTGAGGCTTTGGCCGACGGGGGCGTGCAGATGGGGCTTCCGCGGCAGACGGCCGAACTGCTGGCAGCCCAGACCGTGCTCGGCGCGGCCCGGTTGGTGTTGGAGTCAGGAGTCCACCCCGCGCAACTTAAAGACCGGGTGGCCTCGCCCGGAGGCACGACCATCGCCGGGCTGTATCAACTTGAACAGGGTGGGCTTCGCGCGACGTTGATGGCGGCCGTCGAAGCGGCGACGATTCGATCAAAGGAGCTGGGACGTTGATGTTTGTTGCAGGCAACGTGATCACGGCGATTGCGACGATTCTCGATTACGTGTTGTGGCTCTATATGTGGGTGATCATCGCGCGGGCTTTGATCTCCTGGGTCAACCCGGATCCCTGGAATCCCATCGTGCAATTTCTCGATCGCGCGACCGAGCCGGTCTTGGCGCCGATTCGCGGCTGGGTCGGTTGGCGCATGGGGATCGATCTATCGCCGATCATCGTGATTCTGATCATTACGTTTTTGCAGATCGCGGTTGTGCAATCACTCAAGGAATTGGCCCTGAGGATGAACTGAGATGACCAGGGGGGATGCCATGAGAATTACACCGCTCGATATTCAGCAAATGGTCTTCAGGGTCGGCTTCCGCGGGTACGACAAGGACGAGGTCAATCGCTTCCTTGAAGAGCTGGCGCAGACGGTCGAATCGTTGAACCTGGACTCTACGGTCCAGCGGGAACGGATCCTGGCGTTGGAGCAGCAGCTTGCCGAGCTGAAGCGGACGGAGTCGACCCTGTCGAGCACACTCCTGTCGGCGCAGTCGCTGGCGGAGGATTTGAAGCGGAATGCGCAGCGCGAGGCGGACCTGATCGTCAAGGAGGCCGAGTTGAAGGCCGGCGAACTGATCCGTCAGGCCGGAGTCGACTTGACCGATACGCAACGGGATCTGTCGGCGCTCCAGAAACAGCGGCTGCTCATGGTCGAACGGTTGCGCGCGTCGCTGCGAATGTTCGAGCGGATGTTGGAAGTGGAAGAGCAGGAAGCGTTTCATGACGCCGCGACCGCATCGGAGAACAAGCTGGCGGGAGAGTCGAGACCGGCCCTGTAAGGGATTTGATCGGGCTGCCCCCCGTCACTGATGTGTGCCCCCCTGTGCTTCGCGACGCCCGCTGCTAGAAGATTTTCCCACCGATAACCGGTTGGCGTGCTTATGGCTACCCCGCAACATATTGCAGCGGCCTTGCAATCGGCCGTCGATGACGGGGTCTTCCCTGGCGCCCAATTGGCGGTGCGCCTGCGCGGCGAGTTGCAATGTCTGCTGGTGGCAGGACGATTGTCGTCGGAGCCTCCCGGCCCTCCCGTGCAAGTGTCTACGATCTATGACTTGGCCTCGCTCACGAAGCCGCTGGTGACGGTCACCTCGCTCTTGCTCCTGACTCAGCGCGGAAAGATTGCGCTCGACGACTCCCTGCAACAGATCTTTGCGGAGCTGGAAGGGGCGCCAATTGGGCAGGCGACGGTGCGGGATCTTTTGGCCCATCGCTCAGGCTTGCCGGGTTGGCGGCCGTTGTGCGAGAGGCTTGAAGCGAGGGGAGTGGTTCCCAGAGGGGCTGGCGGCAGCCAGCCCATCAAGTCGGCCATGCTGGAGTTGATTCGTGACGAACCCTTGGTCTACGAGCGGGGAGCGCGAAGTCTCTACAGCGACCTTGGCTTTATCCTGCTGGGCTTGTTGGTGGAGCGTCTCAGTGGAATGGCCTTGGATCGCTGGTGTGAAGAAACGATCGCAAGACCGTTGGGAGCCGATCCGCTGGTATTTTGTCCCGCAACAAGGAATGGGCCAGCTTCCATCGATGTGACAAGAATTGCTCCGACTGAATGGGACGAGAGGCGCCAGCGGCTGTTGCGCGGCGAGGTGCATGACGAAAATGCCGGGGCAATGGACGGGGTTGCGGGCCATGCGGGCCTGTTCGGGGCCGCTGAGTCTGTGTTGGCTGTCTCAGGGGCTTGGCTCAGCGCCTATCATGGGAAAGAGTCGATGTTGGATGGCGCGTTGGTCAGGCAGTTTACGATGCGTCAGGAATCGGCCTTCCAATCCAGTTGGGCCTTGGGATGGGATACTCCGTCTGCTCCCTCCTCTTCCGGGGCCTGTTTTTCCGAGCAGTCGTTCGGGCATCTCGGCTATACCGGGACGTCGTTGTGGATCGATCCGCTGTGCGAATTGGAAGTGGTGCTGCTCTCCAACCGGGTCCATCCCAGCCGGAAGAACGAGAAGATTAAGATCTTCCGTCCGCTTATTCACGATCTCGTGTACGGGGAATTTGTGGCGAGGGGATAGGCGGGGTTACGCCAGGTCTTGATACTCGATCCAGGTTTCTTTTTCGGCGAGATACTTCGTGCCTTTGAAGTTGGCGCGAGTTCTCAGTTTGCTGAAGCCGAATCCCTGCATCGTTCCGATAAGTTCCTGCACGGCAGCGCCGATGGTCGGGTGCGAGTGCCCTTCAACTGTCAGGGCTTCATACATGGTCTTGGCGGCGTAGCCGGCTGGGGTTCGATTGACGAGGACTGCGCGATTGAAATACCGATCGCTCGGATCGACTCCTTCGACCTGGTGCTTTTCAACGAGACCTTCTTTTTTGAAGAGCAGCGGAAGCGAACTCATCACGACCTCCATGACAGGCAAGTGG
>SYGV01000072.1 GCA_005799365.1 Nitrospiraceae bacterium | reverse complement strand
TCGGCCTGGGCGACCAGGGGGCCGGCGGCATGGGCAGTCCCATCGGCAAGTTGTCGCTCTATACCCTGTGCGGCGGCATCCATCCGGCCAGGGCGCTGCCGATCATTCTGGACGTCGGCACGAACAACGCCGAGGCGCTGCGCGATCCCTTGTATGTCGGGTGGCGCCACGAACGGGTGCGCGGGCAGGAATATGACGACTTCATCGACGCCTTCGTCCAAGCGGTGAAGCGTAAGCTGCCCAACGTCCTGCTGCAATGGGAAGACTTCGCCCAGGCGAACGCCGGCCGTCTGCTGGACCGGTACCGGGAGCAGCTCTGCACCTTCAACGACGACATCCAGGGGACCGCATCGGTCACGACCGGGACCCTGCTGGCCGCCGTCAAAGTCACCGGCTCCAAGCTCAAGGATCAGCGCGTGGTCACGTTCGGCGCCGGCTCAGCCGGCTGCGGGATCAGCGAGCAGATCTGCGCGGCCATGGTCCGGGAAGGGCTGTCGGAGTCCGAGGCCCGATCCCGCTTCTGGCTGATCGACCGGCCGGGCCTCCTGCGCGAAGGGCTCACGGGCCTGCTCCCCTTCCAGCAACAATTCGTCCAGCCGCACGCTGCTTGGTCAGGCTGGCCCTTGGCGCAAGCCGGTCAGGTGGATTTTATGGACGTCGTCAAGAACGTGAAGCCCACGATCTTGATCGGGGTCTCCGGCGTCCCCGGCGCTTTCACGCAGGACGTAATCTGCGAGATGGCCCGCAGCGTCCCGCGCCCGATCATCTTTCCGCTGTCGAACCCGACCTCTCGCTGCGAGGCGACCCCGGCGGATCTGCTCGCCTGGACGGAGGGCCAGGCGTGGGTGGCGACCGGCAGCCCCTTCGCCGACATCGCCTACAAGGGCCGGACGATTCCCGTCACCCAATGCAACAACAGCTATATCTTCCCCGGCCTGGGCCTCGGCATCCTGGCCGCCCAGGCGCGCCTGGTAACGGACAGCATGTTTATGGCCGCCTCGATGACGCTGGCCGAGGCCTCGCCGGCCCTGTCGAAACCGGATGCGCCGCTGTTGCCGTCGCTGGAAGATATCCGCAAGGTATCGTGGCGTATTGCGTTGGCGGTTGCAGCCGAAGCCCAGAGGGCCGGCGTGGCCGAACGGACGTCGGAAGAGGAAATTGCCCGACTCGTGGATCAGCGCATGTGGGTGCCACGCTATGCCCGATTGAAAAAACGATCGGCATAAGAAATAGATCGGTCGGCTTGGAGGGAAAACGATGGAATTCAAGTCGGCGCGAAACGGCGCGGAGTTGCTATGGAGTCACGCCCCCGGTCGCTCGTCTTCCGGCAGGACGACTTTCCCCAGAAAACAGCGGTAGACGTAGACCGAATAGGCTGCGACTAGGCTGAAGCCGACGAGGAACCAGCCGAGCGCCGTCCGCAAGCCCTCCTGTGAGACGGCGGCGTTCGAGACGGTGAGACTGTGCGTTGGATCGCCGGTCGAGATCAGCAGGTTCGGATAGAGCCCCCAAGCCGTGCTGCCCAGCAAGCCGAGAATCAGGAGGCTGGAGGCCAGGAACGTCGCCCCGTCCTGCTGCCGCCGGCGCCAGTAGAAGTGGCATGCCAGCGAGCCAAGGGCCAGCAGGAGCAAGCCATACCCGAGCGGATGGGCGTCGTAATTGCGGCGCAGGCCCGGTTGCACGAGGGGGAGGGCCAGAATTGCAACCAGCGTGAGCATGACAACAGCCCATTGCCCCAGCGATGCGATGCGCCTGGCCCGATCCCGGACTTGTCCCTCCGTCTTCATCGCCAGGTAATCAGCCCCGTGCAGGGTGAGGATCGCGGCCCCCTCCAACCCCATCAGCAGCGTGTACCAGTCCAGGATGCCCGGCACGGGGCCGGGGAGAAAGTCCGTCCAGAGCGCGGCGAAAAAGTAGCCCTCGGCATTCAACGGCACCCCGCGGACGAGATTGCCCAGCGTCGCCCCCAACACGATCGCCAGCAGCAGACTGGCTCCGGCGAAGACCCAGTCCCAGAACGTCCGCCAGAGGGGATTGGGCAGGTGCGAACGCAGGGGCAGCGAGATGCCGCGCAGCATCAGCAGCCAGAGCACGAGCATGAGGGCCAGGTAAAACCCGCTGAACACGGACGCGTAGACTCGAGGGAAGGCCATGAACAGCAGGCCTCCGCTTGCGATGAGCCAGACCTCGTTCCCGTCCCAGACCGGTTCGATGGATTGCAGGACGGTCCGCCGCTCCGCATCCGTGCGGGCTACGAAGAGGTAGACGATGCCCGTTCCGAAATCGAATCCGTCCAGGACGACGTAGATCGCCAGCATCAGGGCTACGATGGCAAACCACAGGGTCTCCATCAAGGGCGTCCTTCCGTCGGCTGAGCTTGTGGCGTAGCGGCCGGTCCCTTGTTGATGGTGTCGAAGATCAGAAAGAGAAAGAGCAGGCCCAAGACCGTATAGAGACCTACGAAGCCGATCAGCGTGAACAGGGCGTTGCCGGAGCTGACCAGAGGCGAGGCCCCGTCCGCCGTCCTGAGCAAGCCATGGACCAGCCAGGGCTGGCGGCCGAGCTCCGCGGTCATCCAGCCGGCCGTGGTGGCGATGTAGGGAAAGGGCGCGCTCAACATGAGGACCCACAGGAGCCAGGGGCAATCGAAGAGCTTGCCCCGCCAGAGCCAGACCAGGGCCGTTCCGGTGACGGCGACGAAGAGCGTGCCCAGCCCGATCATGATGTGGTAGGCGTAGTAGAGCAGCGGCACGTTGTCCGGCCAGGTGTCACGGGGGAAGGTGTCCAGCCCGCGTACCTCGGCCTTGGCCCGCTGATACACCAGGATGCTGAGCGCCCAGGGGACCGTGATGGCATTGTCGATGGTCAGCGTGTCCATATTGGGCTGGCCGACGAGGACGATGCCGGCTCCTGTCTCATTGTGAAACACGCCCTCGAAGGCGGCGCCGGTCGCGGGCTGATAGGCGAACACTTGCTTGCCCGCTTCATGTCCGGTCGGGAACAGGAGCAGGAAGCTGGCGAGCGCGGCCGCCACCACGCCGGTGCGCAGGAAGGTTTTGGCATAGAGGGCATGGCTGCCCGAGAGTCGGTAATAGGCGCCGACGGCCGCCATGACGAAGGCGCTGGTGGCGACCGATGCCGCCATGTTGTGCGGGTATTGCCAGAGCAGCCAGTCGTTCGTGAACAGTCCCGATAAACTCGTGACGTGCAGCGTCCCGTCTGCAGCCACCCGGTAGGCGACCGGGTGCTGCATCCAGGCGTTGGTGGCGATGATGAGCCATCCCGAGAGCCAAGAGCCGAGGAAAAGCATCACCGCCGCGACCCAATGGACCCTGGCCCCCAATTTCTCTTCGCCGAACAGCAGAATGCCGAGGAACGAGGATTCCAGGAAAAAGGCGAAGAGCCCCTCCATGCCGAGAGTCTGCCCGATGACTCCGCCGGCATAATTGGCAAACCTGGCCCAGTTCGTGCCGAACTGGAATTCCAGGGGGATGCCGGTGACGACGCCGAAGGCGAAGCTGATCGCGAAGATCTTGATCCAGAAGCGCGCGACCAGGTGGTAATGGTCGTCGCCGGTCCAGAGGGCGCGGCTCTTGAAGTAGACGATCAGCAGCGCCAGGCCCATGGTCAGTTGGGGAAAGAGGTAATGGAAGGTCGCCGTGAAGGCGAATTGCAGGCGGTCGTAAAGCAGGGCGCTGGCCATAGAATTCTTCGGGGACGAACCAATGTGGAATGGCCGCCGCAGGTCGCCGCGATGCGTCGGGCCGTGGGGGATGCTAGCACCGGCGTGGCGGCGCGTCAAATGCCGGAGCCGAACAGTTGTGCGGTCGTTTCGATCTGTGTTACAAGCCCTGAAGCAGTCGGTGAACCCTCGCATGGAGATCGACGTAACGTCGGACCTGCACCTAGAAGTGCCGGACTGCGGCGACTTCCTGGATGCGGATCTGGGCAAGGATCAAAAAGACGCGATCGAACGGGCGGAAGAGGATCGATAAGGAGCATTGCGACGCGCATGAGCATCAACGACAAGCAGATTATTTTTTCCCTGATCGGAGTCGGCCGGGTCTACCCGCCGAAGAAACAGGTCCTCAAGGATATCTACCTGTCCTTTTACTACGGGGCCAAAATCGGCGTCCTCGGGTTGAACGGGTCCGGCAAGAGCACGTTGCTGAAGATCATCGCCGGGCTGGACAAGGACTACCTGGGCGAGATCACCATGTCGAAAGGCTACACAGTTGGGCTGCAGGAACAAGAGCCGCAACTGGAGGCGGGCAAGACCGTCAAGGAAGTGGTCGAAGAGGGCCGCAAGGAGCTGGTGACGCTGCTCAAGGACTACGAAACGATCAGCAACAAGCTGGGCGACTGTGCTCCCGACGAAATGGAGAAACTGCTGGAGAAGCAGAGCCAGTTGCAGGAGAAGATCGAGGCGGCCAACGGCTGGGAGCTGGAACACCAGCTGGAGATCGCCATGGACGCGCTACGCTGTCCCCCGCCGGATGCGAAGGTGGACCAGCTCTCCGGAGGCGAGAAACGGCGGGTGGCCTTGTGCCGGCTCTTGATCCAGGAGCCGGACATTCTGCTGCTGGACGAGCCGACCAACCATCTGGACGCGGAGTCCGTGCAATGGCTGGAACAGCATCTCCAGCAGTACAAAGGCACGGTCATCGCCGTGACCCACGACCGGTATTTTCTGGACAACGTGGCCGGCTGGATTCTTGAACTGGACCGGGGCCAGGGTATCCCCTTCGAAGGCAACTACTCATCCTGGCTGGAACAGAAACAGGCGCGGCTCGAAAAGGAAGAAAAGGCTGAGTCGCGCCGGCGCAAGACCCTGGAACGGGAATTGGAGTGGATTCGCCTGTCTCCCAAGGGCCGGCACGCCAAGGGCAAGGCCCGCATCCAGCGCTATGAGGATTTGCTCGGCCAGGAGAACGAAAAGGCGGCGGCCGATCTGGAAATCTACATTCCGCCTGGCCCGCGCCTGGGTGACATCGTGGTGGAGGCCAAGGGGCTGACCAAGGCGTTCGGCGAGAAGCTTCTGTTCGACGGGTTGAACTTCAACCTGCCCCGGGGCGGGATCGTCGGCGTCATCGGGTCCAACGGAGCCGGCAAGACCACCCTGTTCAGGATGATCGTGGGGAAAGAGAAGCCGGACTCAGGCGCCTTGCGCATCGGCGAGACCGTCACGCTGGGCTACGTGGACCAGGACCGGACCCTGGACCCGAAGAAGACGGTCTGGGAAGTGATCTCGGACGGGTCCGACACGATCACGTTGGGCAAGTCCGAGGTCAACTCGCGGGCCTACTGCGGCAAGTTCAATTTCGGCGGGACGGAACAGCAGAAAAAGGTCAAGGACCTCTCGGGCGGCGAGCGCAACCGGGTGCACCTGGCGCGCATGCTGCGGGAAGGGGCCAACCTGATCATCCTGGACGAGCCGACCAACGACCTGGACGTCAACACCCTTCGGGCGCGGGAAGAGGGGCTCGAGCGGTTCGGCGGCTGCGCGGTCGTGAGCAGC
>SYGV01000071.1 GCA_005799365.1 Nitrospiraceae bacterium | reverse complement strand
GGACTCGAACAGGCCCTTGCCCTCGTCGTAGGCCCAGATGTCGCCGGTCGAGATGGAGTAGACCCACCCGTGCAGCGTGAGCCCTCCGCGCCGCAGGCGCACGGCCACGGTGGGATGGGTCTTGAGATGGTCGAGCTGAACACGCACGTTTTCCTGGATGGCCTTGATGAGCAGCACGTCCCCCGTCCGGTCGGCGTAGTTCTCTTCGACGATACGCCGTGTCGTTTCCGCCTGTTCCATCCAGCTTCGCACGGCTGGCAGATCCTTGACCGACTCAGGGTGCAGCAGCGCTTTGATGACGCCGCAATCGGTGTGTCCGCAGACGATCACATGCTTCACGCCCAGCACGGCCACGGCATACTCGATCGTGGCCGTGTTGCCGCCGATGACCCCGCCCCCGTAGGACGGCACAACGTTGCCCGCATTCCGCAGAATGAAGAGTTCGCCCGGTTCGGCCTGGGTCAGCAACGTAGGGTCAACGCGTGAATCCGAGCAGGTAATGAACAGCGCGCGGGGCGCTTGGCCCTCGGAGAGTTTGGCAAAGAGCTCTCGCTTGGCGTTGAAGACATCGGACTGAAACTTCTTGAACCCCTCGACGAGTTTTTCCACGGCCGCCTCCCGGATTCATCTGTTCGATTGGTGGTCAGGACCGGCCGCCCATGTGCCGTGGGCGTCTGCCGATGGCTCTACCATGATCGTGCTATTGGAAGGTCGATTCGATATCCCGGTCCAGGGTGAAGACGATGATGCGTTCGCCGATCTGGGTATCGATGTCGGTAAACAGGCCGATCGTTTTGGCCCCGGCAATCTCGTCCACTTGCTGACTCAGCTTTTCCCGCCCCTGCGCAATCAGGTTCTGCCGCAGCCGCCGCACCATCTCAATGCCTTCGATCGTCTTGGCCAGTTGCCGTTCGGCCGGCGTCAGCACGCCTTTCAGCCGAACCAACACGATATCTTTAATGATGAAGGCCCGAACATCCTCAGGCCCCCGCCCCATGAATTCCTGCTCGAACTTGATGACGGCGTTGCGAACGGCGCTTTCCGCCTCGCCCTTGGTCGGTCCGCTTTTCGCAGACCCTGATTGACTATGGGGCATACCCGAAAGACCTATCCGGCGTGAGTCCAATAACAGGTTGTGCGTTCCGGCGCGCTATGGTATGACACCGGCTCGAAGAATTGCAAACGGTGGGGCCGCCGTCCTGTCATCCCAGACAGGCGGACCCATGCTCGATAGATTTCAACAATAGGCGGCAGTAGGGTAGCCGGCTCCTTCCTGTTCTAGTAGGAGGCCGGCCACAGTACAAGCCAGCCGGACGTCCCTGGGCTCTGCCGGGGCGCCGGCTGGCTTTTTTTCTGTCCTGATGCGTAGGTGCCCATGGCCCTTGTGATGCTCGTCCCACTGCTGCCGCTGGTGGCTGTGCTCATCGTCGCAGTCGGCCAGCCCCATTCGCGGGACCAGCGCGCCAAGCTCGGCCTGTTCCCCCTCGCGGCGGCATTCGCGGGGGCCGTCGCGACATTGGCGCTCGTTGCCACCGGCGGCCCGGTCAGCCTGCGCTTTTATGACCCGGGCCCCGCCGTCGCGCTCGCCTTGCCGCTTGGCTTCTACATCGACCGTCTCAGCGCGGTCATGATGGTCCTGATCTCGCTGGTCGGCGCCATCATCTACCGGTATTCCACCGGCTACATGTATCAAGACCGCTTCTATATTCGGTACCTCGGGCTCATCGCGTTCACGACCTTCGTCTTGCTCTGCATGGTCTCCAGCGCCAACCTGGTCATGCTGTTCGTGTTCTGGCAGCTCTTGAGCTACCTGCTCTATCTCCTGGCCCATAACCATTCGCACGCCGCGACGCTCGAGGGGGCGTTCAGGACCTTCACGCTCCTGCGTGTCGGCGACGCGGCCTTTCTCGCGGGCATCGTGCTGGCCCATCAGTTGTACGGCACGATCGAGTTTCAGGAACTATTCGTCCGGGCCGCGGCCATACCGGTGACCCTCTCGCCGCTGCCGGGGCTGGAGATCGGCGGGGCCACCGCCGTCACGTTGCTGATTTTCATCGGGGCCATGAGCAAGTCGGCGCAGTTTCCCCTCCATATCTGGCTCCCCCGTTCCCTCTATGCGCCCACGCCGGTTCACGCCTTGCTCCATGCGGGGATCATCAATGCCGGCGGGTTTCTGATGAACCGGCTGGCCCCGCTCTACGGCCTAAGCCCGACGACCCTGCACGTGGCCTTCGTCGCCGGAACGCTCACGGCCATTCTCGGCGCGTCGATGATGCTGGTGCAGAACGACATCAAGAAAACCCTCGGGTTCTCCACGATCGGCCAGATGGGCTACATGATCATGGAGTGCGGCCTGGGTGCCTTCTCCCTCGCGGTCTTCCACCTGATCGCGCACGGGCTCTTCAAGGCCACGGTCTTCCTGAACTGCGGCAACGTGATTCACAAGGCCCGCCAGGAACCGGCCGTCCCCCATACGCACCACGCCGTCGAAGAGCATGAGCTGTCTCGCTTCACGTGGCTGACCGGCTTCCTCACGTCCTTGCTGATGCCGCTCGTCATTCTCCTGGTCACGCACGGCGTGCTGGCCATTCCCTTGTGGGACGCGCAAGGGACCGTGATCTTCATGTTTTTCATTTGGGTCACCTCCTCGCAAGCCATCCTGACGCTCACCCGTTTGCGGGCCGTGGCTTCGTGGAAGGTGTCCGTGGCCATGCTGGTGACGCTGCTCTTCGTGGTCTTCACCTATCTGTTTGCGGCCGAGGCGTTCACGGCGTTTCTCTATCCCCATCCGCAGGACGTATCCTCCTACTTCCGGGCCGCGGCGCTCCCCCGCTGGGTCTTCGATGGGATCGTGATCGGCACCACGCTGCTGACCATGTTGAGTTGGGGCTATCTCTATGCCCAGGCCCATGGGCGCACGATGTGGATGCCCGCCTGGGCCGGCACGCTTCGGGTCCGACTGTATGTGCTGTTCATGAACCGCCTGTATCTGGACGAACTGCATCAGAAGCTCGGCCGAGTTGTGATGCGGGTCGCCCATCGTCTGGACATGGGCTCGATCGGAAGGCCGTGGTGATGGCGGGGCACGCGCTTCAGGTATGCCTCGTCGTGATTCCTTTGACGGGGGCGGCGCTGGGGCTGGCCGTCTGGTCGAACCCCCGGCGGCTGAAGCGGTGGGCGCTCCTTGTCGCCATCGCCAGCGGTCTCCTGCTGTTCGGCATATCCGGACGGGTGACGGCTCCCGCCGAGGGCATGTTGCTGCTCGCCCTGCTTCCGGTTGCGGCAAGCCTGACGCTCCTCGGACAACCGATTCACCCGGACAACCGTCAGGCCTGGCTGATGACGTTGGCGCTGCTGGGCCTGGGACTCGGCGTGCTCGTCAATCACGATCAGCTGGGGTCGATCCTCCTGCTCATCCTCCTTGGCCTGGTCGCGGGGCTGCTGTATCGATACCGGGCCATATCGGGATCCGTGCCTTGGTGGGGCATCGGCACCTGCTGTCTCGGCGTGATCGGCCTCCTCCTCTCGTTGATCGCGCCGCCTTCCGTATCTGTCGGCGCGCTCCTCATGGCCTGCGCGATCCTGTTGCCGCTGCCTCCCTTGCATGGAGGGTATGCCGCCGCCTTGAGAGGATTGCCGGGCAACCTTCCCGCGTTTCTGGCCCTGCTGTTGCCCGGCCTTGGCTTCCATCGCCTAGTGGACCTGATGCCGAGCCTGCCGGAGCCTCTTGTCGAGACGCTCGTCCTACCGGCCATGGCGGGCATGCTTTACGGCTCGCTCAAGGCCCTGACGCAGTCGCGGGTACGGTTGCTCCTGGCCTCTGCCGGCCTGTCGTTCTTCTCCATCCTCTGGTGGTATGTGGCGGTCACGCGGACGGCTCCGCCGCAGGCCGCCATCTACCTCTGTTCCATCGGGCTGGCCACCAGCGGGCTCCTGCTGGCCTGGCATGCGATTCAGGCCCGGTATGGCGAAGTGGACCTGCGCGCGATCACCGGGCTGGTCTATCCTATGCCGCGCTTTGCCGTGCTGGTCTCGCTGCTGGCGCTGGCCGCCATGGGATTGCCGCCGTTCGGTCTCTTCTCCGGCTTCCTGGGCATGCTGCTCACCCCGTCTCTGCCTCGTTCGGGCGCCTTGTGCATCGTGTTCGGCGCCTGGCTAATGGCGTCCTGGTACATCCTCGACATGGTGCAGAGCCTGCTCTTCGGCCGCCACCGATCGGATCTGCGCTATGAGGATCTCCGCCGATCCGAGCTCGCCTCGCTGGCGCTGTGCCTGTCGTTATTGATCGCCTTGGGTCTCGCCCCGGCCCGCTTCTTTCAGCCCGGAACATCGACGCCGCCGATTCGTCCGGCGATGGAGTCCCCCTCATGGAACCGGTAACGGCCGCGCCGCGCCGCGATATACAGCGGATGGAGATCCGCGGAATCATCCGCCTCTCCAGCGAAGTCATCGCCCGGTACTGGCCGATGCGGACCTTCGTGCACCACAATCCCCTGCACAGCCTCGAATATCTCCCGTTCGATGACACGGTGAAACGCGGCCGACAGATTCTGGGAGGCAACGGATATCTGCCCGGCGACACGTATCGAGCCTATGTCCGCTCCGGCCGGATTCGCCTCGCGCATCTCGATGCCGCCGTGAAGCCCTTGGCGCGCGATCAGCCTGTCGCGCTGGGGCCGCGGCGCGTGTCGCATGGCAAGGTGTTGCGCGCCTGTCTCACGCACGGCCTCGGCGCGCTTGCGGTCGAGCCGATGGATGCGTTGCCGGATCAGGGATCGGACCTGCGGCTGGTCGAACCGCTGGCAGACCGCCTGGGCTCGTGGTTGAAGGCGCCCACTGTAGGCGAACGCATCGCGACCGCGGTGCGGGAGGACCAGGCGTCGTTGGGATATTCCATGACGCTCTCGCACTGGTGCGATCGCATCCTGGGCACGCACATCGTCGAGCAGATCAATGGCGAACTCATCAAGTGGTGCGAAGCGTTTTTGGACGAAGGACATGCCACGTGGCCCATGCCCGGTCGGGAACAGGGATTGTATGGAGCGTGGAAATCCCTGGCCCGGCATGAATGGTCGTCCTGCGGCATTGCGGACAGCCGGCGCAAAATCGCGGGCCTGCCGGAGGAACCGGAGGATGCGGTGCTCGACAGTCTCGAGATTCTGGGAATCCCCCAGGCATTCAGACAGGACTACCTGTCGCTCCAGTTCGCGGCCCTGCCCGGCTGGGCCGGGTTCATCAAGTGGCGGGGCGATCAGACCAACTATGAATGGCAGCAGGCCTATCCGGCCGGGCTGGTAAAATTTATGGCCATCCGCCTGTGGTACGTGCGGGAGTTGGTCGAGCAGGCCTGCCGGGAAGAGTTGGGGATTGCGGGCAATTACCACTCGATCTTCACCTACATGCAGGACCAGTCCCATGCCTATTATTGGAGAAGAGAGCGGCTGGCCGGACGGCTGCCGGCCGTCTATGCCGAGCAGGTCGATCGGCTGACCCGGAAGCGAATCGATGGCTGGAACCGTTTGACCGAGCGTTATCGGACGGAGTTCGGACCGCGCAACGATCGGGCCAGGCAGCGGGCCGAAGCCAGGCGCCTGCTCGCGCTGGCGCACGCGCTGGAGATGCCGCCAACCCTGCTGATGGACAGCCAGCCGGAGGCTCTTGCGGCCCTCGTGGGGTGGATGGAGGCCTTCCCGGAATCGGACCATGGCCCGGTCTGGCTCAAGGCCTTCGAGGCCGGCTATCACGAACGGCTGTTCGCTTTGCTCCAGCGGACCGCGCCCGGTTCGCAACCAGCTGCTCAAGACGGTCCGGCGCCCGCAAGGCCCGCCTCCCAGTCGGTCTATTGCATCGACGTGCGGTCGGAACCGTTCCGGCGCCACCTGGAATCGACCGGCGCGAACGAGACCTACGGGTTTGCCGGTTTCTTCGCCGTTTTTATTCGGTACCGGGCCTGGGGCAAGGAGCACGACACCGAACAGTTCCCGGTCATCATGCGGGCCAAACATGAAGTGCGCGAACTGCCCCGTGGCGCACTTGATCACGTGGTGTCCCAACATGAGGCCAGAAGCAAACTGGTCCGTGCGGGCCACACGCTCTTGCACGATCTGAAGGAAAACGTGGTCACCCCCTATGTGATGGTGGAGTCGCTGGGATGGTTTTACGGCCTCCCCATCATCGGCAAGACGGCGCTGCCGGCCTTGTATCGGCGCTGGACCGCCTGGCTGAGAAGCCGTTTGGTGCCGTCTCTGGCCACCTGCGTCCCCGTCGACAAGCTGTCGCCTGCAGAAGCCGAGGCCATGCTGACGTCCGAACAGGGCGCGACGATCCGCAAGGCCTTACAGGGCCGGTTGGGGCTGCACGAATCGAGAATCACGCCGGAATTCGTCGAGGCCTTGCGGAAACGGGCCCTGAACGGAGAGGGAACGTCGGAGTCGTCCCTCGTCGAGGCGATTCAGCCGGCGGGCCTGACGACGGAACAACTGACGGCGTTTGTGGAAGCCCTGCGGCGCTACTACGCCATCGATCGACGTTCGGCGTCACGGCAGCGGGAGCGCATCACCAGGATGGGCTTTACGTTGGAGGAACAGGTCGCCACGGTGGACACGGCTCTGCGCATGATGGGGTTGACGAACAACTTCGCGCGGCTGGTCCTCTTCTGCGGGCATGGGAGCACATCGGAGAACAATCCCTTCGAGGCGGCGCTGGATTGCGGCGCCTGCGGTGGTAACGAGGGCAGTCCCAACGCCCGCGTGCTCGCCGCCATGGCAAACAAGCCTCAGGTCCGGGAACGGCTGACCAAGAACGGACTCGCCATTCCGGCCGATACCCACTTCCTGGCCGGGCAAGTGGACACGACGACGGAAGAGGTGCAGCTCTTCGATCTGGAAGATCTGCCTCCGACTCATCGCGCGGACGTCGATCGGCTGCGGGAGGACCTGCGCCAAGCCGCCCGACTGACCAGCCAGGAGCGCTGCGCGCGTCTTCCGGACATCGCCACCGGCTTGCCGCCGGACCGGGCTTCGGCCTTGGCACACGAACGCAGCGTCGACTGGAGCCAGGTTCGGCCCGAGTGGGGCTTGTCCGGCAACACCTCCTTCATTATCGGCCGACGCGAGCTCACCGCAGGGCTCAATCTGGAGGGGCGGGCCTTTCTTCATTCCTACGACTACCGGGAAGACCCGAACGATCGCCTACTTGAAGTGCTGATGACCGCGCCGCAAGTCGTCGCCCAGTGGATCAACATGGAGCATTATTTCTCGGCCGTGGATAACGAGGTCTACGGCGGGGGCAGCAAGATTTATCACAATGTGGTCGGGCGCATCGGCATCATGTCCGGTCCCTGGAGCGATCTCCGCCTGGGCTTGGCCTGGCAGACCGTGATGAACGGCGACACGCCGTACCATGAGCCCATGCGCCTGTTGACGATCGTCGAAGCGCCGCGCGGGCGCATCGAAAAACTGATCGAGCGACACGAGGTCCTGCAGCATTTCTATCACAACGAGTGGGTGCATCTGGCGGCATTGGATCCGGCGGACGGTCTGTGGTACCGCTACCTGCCGTCCGGCGCCTGGAGTCAAATCGCACCGACTTGTGTATAATGACGCCGCAACCGCACAAGGGAGTTCGCGCATGGATGGGTTGACACTGCACCCGATGAAGGAAATCCGGGTGGTCGTCTCGGGTGAAAACCGAGCATATGTGACGGACGTACTGGACAAGATCCGGGCAAGCGGGTACACAATCATCGGCAACGTTTCGGGCAAGGGCCATCATGGCGTGCACGAGGCCCACTTCATGTTCAGCGAGCAGGAGAGCCTCGTGATGATTATGGCCGTCGTGCCGGAGGAAAAGGTCGAGCCGATCCTGGCCGGACTGCGTCCCCTGTTCGACCGCCACTCCGGCGTGATGTTCGTCAGCGATGTTGCGGTGAGCCGCCGGGAGTATTTCGGCAAACCGGCAGGCGGTTCTTGACCCGCTCCACGGAGACCTTGTGGACCTTCCGGCCCTACTGCTAGGCACCCTCCTGCTCCGCCCCTATGTCTTCGTGTTCATGGCCGCGTTTTTGTTCTGCTCTATCCGTTTATTGGGATTGAGACGCACCGGGTTGTTTTTTGTCGTCACGTGGTTCACGGCCTTCGTCTGCGAAGCCTCCTCCATCCGCACCGGCATCCCCTTCGGCTGGTACTTCTACACCAACTCGACGACCGACCGGGAACTGTTCATCTTCGGCGTGCCGTTCTTCGATTCCCTCTCGTTCTCCTTTCTTCTCTATGCCAGCTACTGCCTGGCCCTGTTCTACGTGCTGCCCGCCCGCGGCAATCATGCAGCCGAACCGGTCAACTTGTTCCGACGGCACACCTGGCCGGCCCTCCTGTTCAGCGGCCGTATCCGCACCTCCTGGCCGGTGCTCAAGCTCACCGTGCTCTTCTTCACCTTCATCGACATCATCATCGATCCGGTCGCCCTGCGCGGCGAACGGTGGTTCTTGGGCCAGATTTATTATTACCCAGAACCGGGGGTCTATTACGGAGTTCCCATCGCCAACTTCGTCGGCTGGGCCGTGGTGGGGCTGCTCGCCCTGTCGGCCTATTTTTTTTTCGATCGCCGACTGTCGCCGGCGCGCGGACACGGGGACGGAGACCACAGGGTCATGACCGGCAACATACTCCTGGGCATCGGCCTCTACTATGGGGTCCTGGCCTTCAACCTGGGCGTCACATTCTGGATCGGCGAAGCCCAACTGGGCATGGTCGGCCTGCTGATCTTCCTTCCCCTCACCGCGCTGTTGATCCTGCGCCTCCTGGGCCGCCTGTCTCCTCCGAGTCCTCACCCGGCGTCACGGTCAGGGCCGGAATGCGCGCAGTAACGATCGCCTGAATCCCGACGCCGAGTCTTGGCTGAGCCGGCCGAAGCCTGTATACTGGCCCCGTCGTTTGTCGCAGGAGCAGGTGCGTCCTGACTACACACAGCAAAATCTGGCTCGGCCTCCTGGCCCTCGTCGTCATCGCGGCCGCCGGCGCGGGCGGCTGGGTCGGCTACCGGATGTTCAGCACCGGATTCAGCGCCAAGGAAGAACCGGGGACGCTGGAAATCCTGATGGCGCGGCAGGTGCGGCACCTGGCCATTCCCCTGTCGCAGCGTCACGCAACCAATCCGATTCCCGCCTCCCCCGCCATCCTGAAAGAAGCGACGCAGCACTTCGCCGACCATTGCGCCACCTGCCACGCCAACGACGGGAGCGGCAAGACCCCGATCGGCAAGAACGTCTATCCCAAGGCTCCTGATCTGCGCTTGGCCGACACCCAGTCTCTGTCGGACGGCGAGTTGTTTTTCGTCATCCATAACGGCATCCGCTTCACCGGCATGCCGGCCTGGGGCACGGGCAAGCCGGAAGAGGACCAGGACACTTGGAAGCTCGTGCACTTCCTCCGCCGCCTCCCCGCGATCACGGCGGAGGAACTGGAGGAGATGAAGCGCTATAATCCGAAAACCGAGCGGGAACGGGAGGAAGCGGCCGCCGTCGAGCGGTTCCTCGGCGGCGAAGACGTCGTCCCGCCCGCGCCGGCCCATCATCATTGACCGTTGGTCGCGAAGGAGACCATGATGCGACGCTTGTGCGGCATTCTTTTCTTCCTGGCCTTGTCCTCCCCCGTCTCGTGGGCGCATGAAGGCAGTGCCCACGTCATGGGCACCGTGACGGAAATCGCAGCCGACCATGTCGTCGTCCAAACGACCGATGCCAAGACCGTGACGATCAAGACGACGGCCAAGACCAGCTACCGCACCACCAAGGAGGCCAGCGGCCGCGACGCCCTCAAGGTCGGGCATCGCATCGTGGCGGAAGTAACCAAGGACGCAACCGGAATGACGGCCAGCGAACTGCGCTTCTCCTCCGTGCCTCCGAAACCGGGAGCCCACTGATGCGCGGACTCCTCATTCGGTTCACGGTGACCGGCATCGCCGTGTTCCTGGCCAGCCAGATCGTGCCGGGCATCACGGTCGAAACGGTCTCCGCTGGGGTAGCCGCCGTGATCCTGCTGGCCTTTCTCAATGCCATCGTCCGCCCCGTCCTCTATCTGTTCACCTTGCCCTTCATCATCCTCTCTCTCGGCCTGTTCATGGTTGTCGTCAATGCGCTCCTGCTGCACGTCGTGGCCTGGCTCGTCAAAGGCTTCGTCGTCGAAGGGTTCTGGCCCTCGGTCTGGGGCGCGCTGATCATCAGCGTCACCAGCACGCTCCTGACCCTCTGGGTGTCCGAGCAAGGACAGGTCGAGATGGTCATTCACCGCAAGCCGCCCCGGATCATCAATTGAACTTGCAATGACCGGGCGGCGTGCTAGAATGCGGCCTTTCGCAATCGAACCACCGTCAGCGACGGCACCACCAGGGAGCACAGAGCCATGGGCTACCCAGCCGAACAACCGCGCGCCAGCAAGCAGACCACTCTCCAGCGCACGCTGACCGAGGCGCTCAACGAACTCGGCATGGATGCGGCCCTCGTCGCGATCTGCGAACGGGCCAACGGGCCGCTGGTCGCCCAGGGAGCGCGCGGCTTTGCCCCCCGCGAGGTCCAGTCCGTCGTCAGAACCCTGTCGGGCGTGGAGCAGAGC
>SYGV01000070.1 GCA_005799365.1 Nitrospiraceae bacterium | reverse complement strand
GGGGTCGAAGGCGGGCGTCATGAGGATGTCGGCAAAGATCCGGAGCCCGCGGGGAACGTCCTTCTTCAGGACATCCAACATGGCGGAGCCGGACTCGGTCCCGATGCCCACCGAAACCCCCGCCGCCAGTTGCTCCAACTCCTGGTCCACCTCCTCGGCGGACATGCGCGCGGTTCCGCCCGTCCGCATGGTGGCACCCGTCAGGCCGGCCAGACCGACCTTGTCCGACGGGTCCAGCCAGGCGCCGGTCTGCATCGTGGCGGTGATCGTCACCAGCGGCAGTTCGTGATCTTCCAACAAATACACGACCATGCCGTTGTCCAGCACCACCCGCTCCGGCTCCGGCGGGGTAAATTGGACCGGCTCAAACGTCATGGCGCGCGGATCGCCCTGCGCCCACAGGGCCGGCGCTCCGATGCCACAGCACAGTGTCAGCGCCGCCACCAGCCCCAAGCCTCTTCGCATCATCAGCCTTGCCGCCATGTCCTTCTTCACATTTTCCCCCGCACTTCACGCCTCACGCTCAACGCTTCCCGTCTTTTCCCGCGGCCGGCTTGACCAGGGTCGCCACGGTTCGGTTGGGCTTGACGAAATAGTGCGCGGCCACGCGCTGGATGTCGGCGGGCGTCACCGACGCAATCTTGTCGCGCACCTTCAGGATGTACCGCCAGTCTTTGGCCACCGTCTGAAAGAAGGCAAGTTGCGAGGCCAGGCCGCTGTTGGACCGCAGCGACCGGACCAGGGAGGCGTCCAGGTTGTTCAGCACTTTCTCCAGTTCCTTGGCCGACACCGGCTCGGTTTTCAACCGTTCCAATTCCTCCTCGACCGCCGCCTCCACGTCAGCCGCCGTATGCGGGGCCAGCGGCGCGGCGCTGATCACGAACACATTGGGGTCGCGCTGGCCGGGAAAGCCGGAATCGGTGCCGACGGAGACCGCGACCCGCTTTTCGCGCACGAGCTTCTGATACAGCCGCGAGGTCACGCCTTCCGACAGGACCGAGTCCAGCACGTCGAAGACAAAATCGTCCGGGTGGCCCAGGGACGGTTTGTGATAGCCCATGATCAGGATCGGCTCCGCCTCGAACTCGACTTCGATGCGCCGCTCGCCTTTCTGCGGCGGTTCGACCGTCACCACGGGCGGCGGCGGCGGAGCCGCGGGCAAGGAGCCGAAGGTCCGTTCGATCAACGCGATGACCTCTTGGGGGTTGATGTCCCCCGCGATCGCCACGACGGCATTGTTCGGGCCGTAATAGGTGCGGAAAAATCGCTCGGTCTCGGCCGGCGTGAGGGCCAGGATGTCCGAGCCCCAGCCGATCGTCGGGAAGCCGTAGGGATGGGCCTGGAACGCCGCGGCGGCGAAGGCCTCGAAGAGCAGGCCGTTGGGGCTGTCCTCCGTCCGCATCCGCCGCTCTTCCATCACCACGGCCCGCTCCTTGTAAAATTCGCGCAGGACCGGGTTGGCCATCCGGTCCGCTTCGATCGCGGCCCAGAGCGGCAGGCGGTTGGCCGGCAAGCTGACGGTGTAGCGCGTGACGTCCTTGCCCGTGGAAGCGTTCAGCCCCACCGCCCCATGGCGCTGGTAGAGCAAGGGCATCTCATTGCCTACGACCAGAGCATCGGCCTCCGCCTGGACTTCCCTGAACATCTGCAGCTTGGTCTGCAAGGCGGGAGAATCTTGCTGGCCGGCGGCGCGGAGCTGCTCGCGCAGCGATCCGATCTCTCCGTTGAGCCGATCCAATTCCTCCAGCAGCGGCCGCTCCTTGGCATAGTCCTTGGTGCCCAGGGTCTTGGTGCCCTTGAAGGCCATGTGTTCATAGAGGTGCGCCACGCCGGTGATGCCGGTGTGTTCGTTGATCCCGCCGACGCCGAAGGTCATGTTGATGGAGAGGACGGGACTTTCGTGCCGCTCGACCATCAGCACCGTGAGGCCGTTTGCCAGCCGGTGCTCGATGACGCGCTCGGCCAGCCCGGCTCCCTGGGCTTGCAGGCTGAGGCTAAGGCTCAAGAAAACACAGACCGCCAGCGCATTGCTCCTCAACCTGAACCTCAACCTTGCCCTGTTTCTCATGCGAAAAGTCCTATCATGTCTTCCGGTTGTTCGATGAACCAGTCCGGGTTGCAGGCGGCCATCTTTTCCCGGTTCCCCATCCCGTAGCCGACCGCGCAGACCCGGATGCCGGCGTTATGCCCGCCGTTGATGTCGTTCGTGCTGTCCCCGATGAGCACGGTCTGCTCTTTGCCGACCTTCAGCTCTTCCATCACCTTCAACAGCATGCCCGGCTCCGGCTTCAGCCCGTAGCCGTTGTCGCCGCCGACGACGTAGGTGAAGTGATGCGCCCCGAGCCCTTGCAGAATTTTCATGGTGTATTCGATGGACTTGTTCGTGGCGACCGCCTTCTGCTTGTGGGCATAGTGGGCTAGGACCTGCTCGACGCCGGAGTAAAATTGCGTCCGGTCGAGGCAGTGGGCCAGGTAATGGCCGCGAAACACCCGCAAGGCCTCCTCGTAGCTGGCCTGATCGGCCTCTCCGACGGAGAGCCGGAGCAACCGTTTGACTCCGTCGCCGACGAAGCCGAAGATTTCTTCCTGCGGGCGGAGCGGCAAGCCCAACTCGCCCAGCGTCAGATTGACCGCCGTGGCAATGTCCCACTTGGATTCGATCAGCGTCCCGTCCAGGTCGAAGATCAAGAGATCCACCGGCTCGGCCGCTCGCGGCTTGGCCTTTGTCATGGCGCCTGCCTCACGCTGTCCAGCAGCTCCTCGAGTTTGGCCCCCTTGGCCCCGTCGGTCTCCTCAATCATCGCCTGCCGCACATAGCCGATCAGGCGCTTCCGGCCGATGTGCGGCGGCAGGGTCGGCTCGATGATCCGCCAGCGGTCCCCGACGGCCTTCACGTGAAACCGGACCTCCTCCACATGCGGCTCCGGCTTGAAGACGACCTCGTCCCACTCCATCGTGCCAAGCACCTTGAACTTCACGGGAATCCACACGTCCAGCAAGCTCACCACTTCCCAGGCCCTGATCTCGTCGATCACCTCGTAGTCCTCGATCACCACCACGACCCCCCAGGACAGTTCCCGGCTCCAATTGATGTAGGGCCGGAGCGTCTCCCAGGACATGGACTCCAGGCGCGCCCCCTTCATGTCCAGAGACAGGTAGGCCTTGACCACGTTCGCCGGGTCCTTCTTCAGATCGCCGGTGAATGCCAGGCCGTCCGCGACGGGAGCCGCGAGGCACAGGACCAACGTGATGAGGAGACCGCGCACCGGCATCATGGGGTTTCGCTCCTTGCCCACATTATTCATGACGGCTTCTGCTGCCATCGCTGGTGCAGACGATTTTGGCTTTGCGCATGCGATCGGTCCGATCGGACGGCTGGACGGGTGCGCCGCTTAGACTTCCGGCCCCAGCATTTTTTCCGGCTTCACCAGCGCATCGAATTCCTCGCCGGAGAGGAAGCCCAGGGCTAGGCAGGCATCGCGCAACGTGGTCCGTTCCTCGTAGGCCTTCTTGGCGACCTTCGCGGCCTTGTCGTAGCCGATCTTGGGGTTCAGGGCTGTGACGAGCATCAGGGAATTGGAGACGCTCTTTTGAATCTGGGCCAAGTCCGGCTCGAGGCCGACCGCGCAATGTTCCGTGAAGGAGCGGCAACTGTCCGCCAGGAGCCGGATCGAGTGCAGCAGGTTGTGGATGATGACCGGCTTGAAGACGTTCAGCTCGAAATTCCCCTG
>SYGV01000069.1 GCA_005799365.1 Nitrospiraceae bacterium | reverse complement strand
GGCCAACACTCCATGCCTTCTTCCGTCGCGTCCATCGTATTCGCTCCGAGTCGAGTCAGCTCGGGCTGGAGCGGGCGATGGGATTTGAACCCACGACAGCCAGCTTGGAAGGCTGGAACTCTACCACTGAGCTACGCCCGCATGAGACCGAACCAACCTACGGTTTCTATCCGGCTCGCCTCAGTTCAAAGCTCGCCGGTTCAAGCAAGCGTGGCATGGTGGGCAGGCAAGGATTCGAACCTTGGAAGCCGATGGCAACAGATTTACAGTCTGCCCCCTTTGTCCACTTGGGTACCTGCCCGGCAGAGCCCATGAATCTTCGCGTAAAATTGAGACAAACCTTACCGCACGCAAAAGCAAACCATCCCATAGACAGTCCTCCCGCTATCACACGATGGGACCTAGTGACTGCCTCAGGGATGGAGATATGTGGCTCAGGAAACGCTGGATTGTAGAAGCAAAACAGCGGATTGTCAAGAGGAAGTTTGGGGCATTTTTATGGCCGGCAGGGCAGTGCTTCTTTGGGCGGCGAACGATGCGGTTCCATGACTGAAAAAGCGCGCTGCGCCTGCCCCTCAGAAGCTCCAAATAACACTTCGAGCAGCACCCGCACCTCTTGAGGGGTGAGTCGATGCGAGGGGGCCAGATAGCGCTTACGCGTCACGTGCCGCTCGGCTTGGTCTTCCGGCTCATAGTAGCCGATGAGGTCCCCATCCCTGTCCGCCTTCTTCAGGCGTTTCAGCCACTGCTCGGTTGCGTAAGCCGGCCTCCCCTGTTTCGACGCTCCGCCCAACTCCAACTGGCTCCAGATGGCCCAGCCGACAAACACGGCCCAGGACTCGTTCAACGCTTCCGAGGCTTCCCGCTCGGTCAGAAAGCGGACTTCCGTCGCCCCCTTCCTCTGCACGACCGGCGTAATCGTCACCACCTGATACCAACACCGTTGTCGCTCTTCGGCAAACACACGCAGCCTGGCGATCTCCGGGCCAAGGTCCGCCGCGCCGGGCTTCGAGCTGATGTAGTCCATGTACGCATGAAAGAATTCGTGGAAGAGCGTGCCCGCCTCGCGATGCGTCATCTTGGCCAACGGCTTCAACGTTCCCCCGGCTCCATTGAAGGACAGGGCCAGATCCAGCAGCATCCGGTGCTCTTGAGGATGGTACTCCGCGGCGAAGGCGTGGAGGTCCTCAAACTCCAGCGCGAGGAAGCCGGGCGGAATGACCAGCAGGAACTTTGTCGGAAGCCCCAGCGCCTCGGCCTGGGCAACGAGATCGCTCCAGGGACTTCTCCCGCCGGCTCCCGCCGGCTCCGCTGCCTCTGCGAGCGCCGCCACCAAGCCAAGCCAGACGGTCATCACGGCGAGCAGCAGCCCCGGACGAAGACGCAGCACGGACGTCAATCCCACTCGCGGAAGCGCTCGTCATAGGCCCCGCTCTCCTCCACCAGGGCCCAGGTGTCGAGCAACGAAGACGGGACGTCGTCCAGAAACCGCGAGGGCTTGGAGAGGATCGAGCCGGTGGACTTATCGAACACGTTGATGGGATAGGTCAAAAATAGGTGCTGTTTTGCGCGGGTCACCGCGACATAAAAAAGCCGCCGCTCCTCTTCCAATTCCTCTTCGGTCGCAAAGGAATAGGCCGATGGAAACCGCCCATCCACGACCCACAGTACGAAGACGCATTGCCATTCCAGCCCCTTGGCCGAGTGGATCGTGGAGAGGACCAGACGCTCGTCGTCCCGATCGCCGGCCTCCACATCCGCCACGCTTGAGTCCGGCGGCTCCAAAGCGAGATCAGCCAAAAATTCGTCCAGCTTGGGATAGCGTTCCGCCATGGAGTAGAGATGCTCCAGATCCCGCATACGTTTGGGATAATCGTCATACTGTTCCTTGAGAATCGGGAGGTAGTACCCGTAAATTTCATTGACCTGCTCGGCCGGCGTCAGCGAGCCGGCACTGCCTGCCTCGTCCAGCACCCGCGCCAGTTCCTTCAAAGCCCGTCCGGACCGCCCGCTGACGTCCTTCAGAACGTCGCCCGGCCGGAGGTCCGGCTGCTCGGCCCGGATGAACGACGCAATCAAATCCTGGGCTTTTTTCGGCCCCACGCCCTCCACCAGCAGCAAGACGCGATTCCAGCTCACGGCATCCAGCGGGTTTTCAATCACGCGCAGATGCGCCAGCAAGTCCTTGACGTGCGCCGTCTCGATGAACTTAAACCCGCCGCGCTTGACGAACGGCAAGTCCCGGCGGGACAGCTCAATTTCCAGGTCGAAGGAGTGGAAACTGGACCGAAACAAGACGGCGATCTCGTCCAACGGGACGCCTTCTTCGCGCAGTTCCAGAATCTTCTGCGCCACGAAACGGGACTGGGCATTTTCTCCCGCCGCCTGAACCAGGGCCGGCAGAGGGCCGTCCAACTTCCGCGTGAACAAATGCTTACTGTACTTCTCGGTGGCCCCGTGGATGATCTCGTTGGCCAGGTTCAGGATCGGCTGGGTGCTCCGGTAATTTTCTTCCAACTTGTAGATCGTGGCGCCGGGAAACAGCTGCGGAAACTCCATGATGTTCCGGAACGTGGCGCCCCGGAACGCATAGATAGATTGCGAGTCGTCTCCCACGACCATCACGTTGTCGTGCGTTGCCGCCAACTTCCGAACCAAGTCCGCCTGGAGCCGGTTCGTATCCTGGTATTCATCCACCAGGATGCAGCGGAAATTCGACGAGATCGCCTGGCGCGTAGCCTCGTGCTCGTTCAGAAGCAGACGCAGTTTGACCAAGAGGTCATCGTAGTCCATCAACTGCCGCTGCCGCTTGGCTGCCTCGTAAGCTTTACGGAGCTTCGCCAGCGCGTCCAGATGCTCCGAGAAGTGGGCGAACTCCGAGAGCACCACGTCATCGAGACTCTGCAGGGTGTTCTCACACTTGCTGAAAATCTCGGCGATCGTCGCCTTGCGCGGAAACCGCTTGTCTTTTTCGTTCATGCCCAACTGCGCACGCAACA
Organism: Nitrospiraceae bacterium; assembly: GCA_005799365.1. Lineage (GTDB taxonomy): Bacteria > Nitrospirota > Nitrospiria > Nitrospirales > Nitrospiraceae > SYGV01. Next base: position 6,269 of record SYGV01000069.1, on the reverse strand, counting down.
GGTTGATCAAGTCTTCCGCGTCGCCGCGATCCAGGATCGTAAAGCCCGGCTCCAGCCCAATCGGCCGGCCATACCGGCGCAACAAGAGATTGGCCGTCGAGTGAAAAGTCCCCCCTTGGACCCGCTCACTGCGCGCTCCGATCAGGGCACCGGCCCGCTGCAGCATCTCCTGCGCCGATTTGCGGGTGAAGGTCAGGAGCAGAATCGCCGATGGATCCACGCCCTTGTCGATGAGGTAGGCCACGCGATAGACCAGCGCCCTGGTCTTGCCGCTGCCGGCGCCGGCAATCACCAGCGACGGCCCCTCCCCCGCCGTCACCGCGGCCAACTGCTGTTGGTTCAACGCCGCCGCATAGTCCAGCGACAGCTTTGCCGGCTGGGGTTCTTCCGCCGGCCGCTTCAACACATAGGGCTTGATCTCTCGTTCCATGACGCCTTTCTGCGCTACTTTTCTTCCTTAAGCTACCCATGGGCCTCCGCCGTCGCCTTGACAGGCCCGACCGCCTCTACGTAGCGGGGCTTCGGCGTACTCTTCTCGGCCGCACGGCAGGCCTTCTCAGCTTTGGCCGCAGCCTTCATCACGACATTCTGCGCCAGCTTCACCATCAACTCCGGCGGCTCCCCTGCGTCCTTCCTGAATGCCCGCCGCATCCACCCCCAACACCTTACCGGCCTCGGCAGCCTGCGCCTCATCCACCGCACCGACCATCACGAGGACTTGCTCCTACTCCAAAACCGCAATTTCTCGCCTCCGACGATCGTGCAATATTGGCCCTCGACCAGCTTGGCGGTCAGGAGTTCGGCAAGCTTTCTGCCCGAATCTCCAGGCTCCTCAAAAGTCGTGACCGCCGGCGAGGGAACCCTTTGGCCTTGAGATTGACCGAAGCCGGCGCGGGCATGGCGAAATTCAAATGCTGGGTCGCACAGGCTGACAGGCTGAGGGGCAGGACGAGGAGAATCGGCAGAAGCAGCCTTCCCTTCACCACTTGCTCCCTTTGAGTAGTCCCCCTGGATGCGGCAGAGAAATACCACAGAGCCCAACCTGTTGCAATGACCAACCGACTCCCCCACAGCATCTTGGAGTCTTGGGCGGACTTGTATATAATGGACCCGGCTCGTAGGGGAACCGGGAGAGAAGGATGAGCGCGTCCAAAGGCTCTTACGCAGATCTGCTGCGCGAACTGGCTACGATGATCACTGCGGTGGCAGGCGAGTCCGTCACCATGATCAAACGCAGCGCCCCTGCCGCAGCGCTGAAACTCAAATCCAAACAGGAATGGGATATCTATCTCGAGTTTCTCAAAGTCCTGTTCAACCTGGCCGATCGGCTGTCCCTCCTCCATCTCCCGATTCAAGAGCAACCCCCCTTCATGGACAGCCTCGAAGACCAGGTTGCTCAACACCTGAAAACCATCCTGGCTCCGGCCCTCGGCCCAGACAGCGACGACATGGAAGTCACGGTGACAATCGGCAAGGCCGTTGCCGACAGCCGGCAGCGGTATGAGCGATTTCGTTTTCTCGTGACGGACGAAGGCCCTGCCAGGGCCGACTATCTGAAAGTGGTTGGAGAGCGGATCGGAGAACTGATCGGCGCGACCGGAAACGGCATGGTCGCGTCCGCCGCAACCCTATGCATCAGCTCCGCCATTCCCGCGATGCAGGCCTTGTTTGATGGAATCCTTTCGGGAAAGACGGCGCCGACGGATGCCGCCCATCAAGCCACACCGACAAGGGCCGCCGCTTCCACGCAGCCGGCGCGGCAGGAGGCCACATCCAAGCCGGGCGCGGCCGGAGCCTCCAACGAAATCAAACTTGTCAGCGTCATGGCCACCGTCTCGGGAGAGGAAGTGGAAACCCGCTGGGGCCTGCACCCCCGGTTTCGACAGGACTTGACCCAGGAGGAAAGCAAGGAATTGACCAGACTCATGAACCGGGCCACCCAGATTCTCGGCGAACGGTATGCCGCGGTCGCCTTCTCATCGGACTGGGCCTCATGGAATCAGATCGGCCACGCGTGATCACCGCCCAGAGGACATATTCGTGAGCGATCAACAGTCACAGCGCCCCTCGTTCCACCATGACAATAGTCAACTGCCACAGGCATTGGGCCGCTTGGGAGAGCTGGCCAACAATCTCTGGTGGAGCTGGAAGCCAGAAGCCCGTCGTCTGTTCGAAGCCATTGATCCGACTCTTTGGCGACTGACCCACCACAATCCGGTCGAGTTGCTCCATGAGTTGAAGCCGGAGCGGCTGACGACCCTCGCGGAAGACCCGGCGTTCGTCCGCCAGTACTCGGCCGTGTTAAAGGCGTTCGACCAGTACATGGCCTCCCACGGAACCTGGGTCGCCGCCCAACATCCGACCCTGGCCGGGTCCGTCATCGCCTATTTCTCGGCTGAGTTCGGCCTCCACAACTCCCTGCCCATCTACAGCGGCGGATTGGGAGTCCTGGCCGGGGACCATTGCAAGGAAGCCAGCGATTTGGGATTGCCCCTCACGGGGCTCGGCTTCATGTATCCGCAAGGCTACTTTCACCAACGCATCACACCCGACGGCTGGCAGGAGGCCGAGTACTTTCCCTTTAATCCACAGAAGTCCCCGATCCGGCAGGCTTATACCCCCCAAGGCGAGCCCTGCCGGATTCAAGTCACGCTCGGGACCAGTCTCGTGTCCGCTATCGTCTGGCACGTGAGGGTCGGACGCATTTCCCTGTATCTAATCGACACGGACGTGCCCGAGAACGAGCAGCGGGATCGTGAACTGTCGGCCAGGCTGTACGGCGGCGATCAGGACATGCGCCTGCGCCAGGAAATCCTGCTGGGCATCGGCGGAGTCCGAGTCTTCCGGGCTCTTGGCCTGTCCCCTTCCGCCTGGCACGTGAACGAAGGCCATTCGGCTTTCCTCACGCTTGAACGTCTGCGCGAGCACGTGCAAGCCGGACGCTCCCACGCCGAAGCCACCGAGTTCGTCCGACAGAGCACCGTGTTCACTACCCACACACCGGTCCCGGCCGGCCATGACGTGTTCCCCTTCTACATGCTGGAACATTATTTCAACGGCTATTGGGATCAACTGGGCTTGACGCGCGAGGCCTTCCTCCAACTGGGTGCTCACCCAGACAAGCCGTACGAGGGGTTCAACATGACCGTGCTGGCCATCCGCATGGCGCAGCACCTCAACGGGGTCAGCCGCGAACATGGGCGGGTCTCGCGGGCCATGTGGCGGCCGATCTGGCCCGGGCTTCCCGACGAGCACATTCCGATCCGGAGCGTGACCAACGGCATCCACGTCCCGACCTGGGTCGCGCCCGAACTCAATCACCTCTACAGCAGGCACTTGGGGCCGGACTGGGCCGAACGTTGCGACGATCCGTCGGTCTGGCATCGTGTGAGCGACATCCCCGACGGCGAACTCTGGGCGGTGCGCCAGATGCTGAAGCGCAAGCTCATGAGCTTCATCCGGGAACGCGCGCGGGGAGGCTGGGTCCACGGACGAATGACCGCCAATCAAGTGTTGGCCAGCGGCACGCTGCTCGATCCCGAAGCGCTGACGATCGGTTTCGCCCGCCGGTTTGCCACGTATAAACGGGCCACCCTCGTCTTCAGCGCCCTGGAACAGCTCAAGCATCTCCTCCAAGACCGCTGGCGTCCGGTACAGATCATCTTTGCCGGCAAGGCGCACCCGGCCGATGAGCCGGGCCGCCGGTTCATCCACGAGGTCTACGGATTCTGCCGCGACCAAGGGCTGGGCGGCCACATCGCATTCCTCGAGGATTACAACATGCACATGGCCAAATTCCTGGTTCAGGGGGTGGATGTCTGGCTCAACACCCCCAGGCCTCCGATGGAGGCCAGCGGCACGAGCGGCCAGAAAGCCGCGCTGAACGGAGTCCCGAATCTGAGCGTTCTGGACGGGTGGTGGCACGAGGCGTATGACGGCGCGAACGGCTGGGCTATTCCCCTGGCTCCAGAACTGACCGATCCCCATGCGCTCGATGCGCACGATGCCGAGCATCTGTACCGCATCCTAGAGATGGACGTGATCCCGCTGTACTATCAGCGGGACCGAGACGGCATCCCGCGCGGCTGGATCGAACTCGTCAAAGACGCCATCCGCACCGTCGCCCCTCGATTTTCCGCCCGCCGGATGGTCAAGGAGTATACGGACCTGTTGTACGGTCCCGCCTCTTCTCCACCGCCTTCCCTCCGGTGATGGCGACTCGCAATCTTGCGTTGCCGTCGTTCCTGCTACTGCCGGCCATGACACTGGCCTTGCTCCTGTTCGGCCTTATCCGGCCAGCGATCGCCGGCCCCAGTCCCGGCAACACTAGGCAGGACAGCCCCAAGAAAACCGCTGTTCCCGCCCCGATCGAACGAGAGATCATGGCCGCATCCAAGGGCGGACACCATGACCGAGCCATCCGCCTGTTCGAAGCCTTGTCTCCGGAACAAACACCGTCCAGCCACCTCCTGGAAGCGATTTTCAAAAGCTACCTGCATCTCGGCCATCCGGAACTGGCCTTCACCATCTATGTTCGGCTTGTCCCGGCCGGACAGCCCGATTCTCCGACGTGGCTCCACGACCTGGCCCGCGCCTTCGTCTCCGGCCACGCCCGCGACACACAGGAATACGTTCGCATCGCTTCGTTCACGACCCTGGCCGAAGCAGGAGACCAGAGCATGGTCCCGCTGCTGGAAGACGGACTCCTGGACCCTTCCATCCTAGTCCGCGCCCGAGCTGTCGAGGGCTTGAGCCGAGTCGGCGGACGGGCCAAACGGGCAGGCCAGACCGTTCCCGCCACCGCGTTGAAGCGGGCGCTTCAAGATCCGGCTCCGCCCGTCCGTATTGCGGCGCTGAACGCGCTGGGAGACCTCGGAGACGCCAAGGATCAGGCCATGCTGGACGTCATGACCCAGATGGCCAGGGCCGGGGAGGGCCCCCTCCATGTGTTTGCGCTGGCGGCCCTGGCGAAACTGGGCCGTGCGGGGGCCTTCGAGGAGGTCGTCAGCGCCGCCACGCTGCCGGAGCCGGACGTGCGTATGGCGGCGGTCGGCGTGCTGGGCCGGCTCAAACGTCCCTCCAGCCTCCCGCTGTTGGCGCAATCCGTATACGATCCGGAAGAATCCGTGCGCGCCTTCGCCGCCGGCGCCTTGGGAGAGTTCGGCGATCCCTCGGCCATCGGCGCGCTCACCCATGCACTGAACGACGACAGCCCCCGTGTGCGGAGCGTCGCGGCAGCCAGTTTGGGTCGGCTGGGTTTGACCCATACCAAACCCCTCTTGCGACAGGCGGCGCGGGACCCAGTCGAATTGGTTCGGGCCGGAGCCGTGGAGGGACTCTTGCGAATGGGGGAGCCGGAGGCGGTGTTGCTCGCCGCCGAGCTGGCCAAACATGACTCGCCGTCGGTCAGAAGCGCGGCCGCGCAGGCGCTGGGCTCGGCCGGCAATCGTCGGGCGTTGCCGGTCTTGGAGCAACTGCTTGCGGATCAGCAGCCCCAACCCCGCTTGGCAGCGGCCCGCGCGATCGGCAAGGTGGGCGACCGCGTCGGACTCCCGATGCTCAAGAAGGCTTTGACGGACCACGACCCCGCCATCCGCATCACGGCAGCCGGCAGCGTCTTGCAAATCCTGTCACGCAATGCTCGGGAAAATCACTGAGCCACACAGGGGAGAATCCAATGTTTAAGCTCTTGGGATGGGCGATTCTGCTGGGGACCGCGTTTGGAGCCGGCTACTACGCCGGGCAGCATCCGATCGGCGAGCTGAAGAAGACCGTGGCCGACCTGACTCGCACGGTGAAGGACACGACGCTGGGACTCGAACGGTCTGTACGCTTGCGCCAGGGCCTGATGGATGCGAAATCGGAAGTGATCCAAGCCAAGTCCGAACTGCTGGACAAGAATTTCGGCAACGCCCTGGCCGCCCTGACCAAGGCGATGGAGCACCTCGAGAAAGCCGGCGAGGCCGAACGCGACGCGGGAAAATCTCAGCGGGTCAAACCATTGACCGCCAAGGTGGAGGAAGCGAAACGGGAGCTGGCGGCGGGAAAGCCACTGTCCAAGGCCAAGCTGGACGAGATGCAGAAGGAGCTGGATACGCTGCTTCAGTAGGCGCGGATACCGCTCACGCCGTGGCGGTTTTTTTCTTCCAGGCGGCCAGGATCCGTTCCACGCGCATCTTGACCACCATATCGGGGTCCTTGAGCAACGGCTTGATGGCCTCCCGGCCCCGCTCATCGCCGATCTTCTCGAGCGCCGCCGCGGCGGTCAG
>SYGV01000068.1 GCA_005799365.1 Nitrospiraceae bacterium | reverse complement strand
GACCTCCTCCACCGAGGTCACCCAGCCCCCCACGGTGAGCGGCACAAAGCATTTTTTGGAGAGATCGGACACAACTTCGTAGAACTTTCCCCTGTTCTCCTGGGTCCGGCTGACGTCGAGCAGCACAATCTCGTCCACCGCCCACTTGTTGAAAAAATCTATGGCGGTCGCCGGCTTCCAGTGGATGACGTTCGTATGCTTGAAGTTCACACTCCGGACGACCGTTCCGTCGCGCAGGACCAACACAGGGATCAAGCGTTTCTTGAGCATCGAGTGAGCATGCTGGGCATCAAGCCAGTTTCAGGAAATTTTCCAGCACCGTCAGCCCGGCCTTCTGGCTTTTTTCCGGATGGAATTGGACGGCGCAGATGTTGTTGTGCTCGAGCGTCGCCGGCAAGATCAGCCCATGCCGGACGGTGGAAGTCACCGCCTCGGCGGCTTCGGCAGCCGGATCGAAGTAATAGCTGTGCACGAAGTAAAACACCGGCGGCTCGTCGAACCCGGCGAAGAGGCGGCCCGGCCGCCGGATGTCGAGATCGTTCCAGCCCATGTGGGGGACCTTGCACCGCTTGTCGGACGGCTCCATCCGGCGCACCGTTCCGGGAATCCATCCCAGCCCTTCATGTCGGCCGTTCTCAAGCCCTTCGGTCGCCAGGAGCTGCATGCCTAGACAGATGCCGAGAAATGGCGTGCCCTTCCCGACGACTTCCTCGGTCAGCGCCTCCACGAGATCCCGCTTGCGCAGCCCTTCCATCCCGTCTCCGAATGCGCCGACCCCCGGCAGGATGATGGCGGAGGACCCGCGCAGCCCGCGCGCATCCTCGACGACCTGCGCCTGCCGCCCCAAGGCCTCGATCGCGTTCGCGACCGACCGGAGGTTCCCCGCGCCGTAATCCACGATCGTAATCACGTCAGCGCACCGAGAGGCCGGCCCGCTTCAGGCCGGCTTTGACTTTGATCGGACTGAGGTCGCGGAAGTGGAAGAGACTGGCCGCGGCGACGGCGGAGGCACGTCCCTCAGTGACGGCCTCCGCGAGGTCCCGCATGCTTGCCGCTCCGCCCGAAGCGATCACCGGCACATTCACCGCCTGGGCAACGGATCGGACCAGCTCCAGATCATACCCTTCGAACGTCCCGTCCCGGTCAATGGAGGTCAGCAGGATTTCGCCGGCGCCCGCCTCGGCGGCCTGCCGCGCCCAGCGGACCGGCTCAAGTCCCGTCGCTCGTCTGCCGCCTTGCGTGAAGACTTCATAGGTTCCGTTGACCTTCCGCACATCGATCGAGACCACGATACACTGACGGCCGAAGGTCCCGGCGGCTTCACGGATCAGCTCGGGCCGATCCACCGCCGCCGAGTTGATCGAGACCTTATCCGCGCCCGCCTTGAGCAGCCGTCGGACATCCTCGACACTGCAAATCCCCCCGCCAGCTGTGAGCGGCATGAAGCATTCGCCGGTCACGCGCCGGATCGCCTCGACCAGCCGGTCCACACCCCGGCCTTCACGCGTGGCCGTGATATCGAGATAGATCAGCTCATCCGCCAGTTGCGCGTCGTAGACCATCGGCGCCTTGACCGGATCGCCGACGTCGCGGCGGCGGTCGAACCGGATCGTCTTGACCAGGCGCGAGCCTTCCAGGAGCAGCGTGGGAATGACCCGGATTTTGAACGATGCGGACGAGACATCTTTGATCCCGCCCGTATCGGGAATCTGCGGCATGCCCGGCCGCCACCGGAGAAAGTTTTTGAGCACGGTCAACCCCGGCTCCTGACTTTTCTCCGGATGGAACTGGACGCCGAAGACGTTGTCCTGCTGGACCGCGGCAATGAACCGGCCGCCGTAGTGGGACAGGCCGGCGACGGTCGCCGGTTCGTCGCTGACTAGGTGATACCCGTGCACGAAATAAAAACTGGGAGTCCCCTGCAGTCCCGCGAAGAGCGGGCTTCCTGGCCTGGGGGCCACCTCGTTCCAGCCGATCTGAATCTCTCGGAGCCCGGTTTGCTGCACGTTGAAGGGCCGGACGGTCGCCTTGAGCCAGCCGAGTCCCTGATGGTGCCCGTGCTCCAGGCCCTCCCTGGCCAGCAATTGCATGCCCAGGCAGATGCCGAGGAAGGGCTTGGCGCGCACGAGGGCCTCCTCGGCCAGGGCTTTGTCCAATCCCCGCTCCTTCAGATTTCGCATCCCTTCGCCGAAGGCGCCGACCCCGGGCAACACGATCCGCTCCGCGGCGCGAAGCTCCTCCGGGTTGTCCGTCACGGTGACCTCGGCATGCAACGCCTCGAAGGCCTTGGCCACCGAATAAAGATTCCCCATTCCATAGTCAACGATCGCGATCCGGCTCATTGGAGCTTCCAAAGATGTTGGTCCGGCAGCGCGGGGCCCCGCTCAACGCGCGAGGGGTCGTGATGATGGGGAGCCACGCTGTGCTCCATGGCAATCTTGGTGAACTCTTCTTCCGTCAGCCCCACCAACTCGAGGAATGCGTCCAGGCTGGCCGGCCGCTTCCCGTCGTACTGCTCCATCATCCGGAGCCCTTCGCTGCGGGTCAGCCGGCCGTCCCGGATGTCGATGGATGCCAGGTGGTTGGTGCGGCCCATGCCCCGCTTGATAAAGCGCAGATAGTCCCGCACGCCCTGCATGGCGCACTCGATCTTCTCGTAGCTGTACGCGTCTGGCACGCCTTCGACGACATCCCCCTGCCAGCCCAGTTCCTTCTCGATGATGCGGGTCTGCTCCTTCACGTCCCAAGGGATGTAGGTGCCCAGGCAGATCGAGCGGTAGCCCAGCGTGCGCAGCGCCTCCTTCGGCGGGTAGCGGAAGGGCTCCAGGTCCCGCAGCTCGATCCCGCCGCCCACCATCCCGACCATGTCCTCGGCCGTAATGCCAAGGTTCACGTAACGGTTGAACCGCTTTTCGTCCACCAGCTCAGGCTCGTCCATGCGGAAGTAGGCGTTGTATTCGGTGTTGGGCTGGCCCCAGATCACCAGCGGCACCTGGAACTTGAGCGCCATCTGCATGGGGAACGAGAAGATTCCCGTGTGGCAATGCCAGCAGAAATCCCCCTTGCGCCGCAGGCTCTCCAACATCAGCTTTTTAACGACGGTCCAGTCGGCTCGGAACTTCAGAAAATCCGTGCCCAACCGCCTGATCGCCCGCTCGGTGTCGGCCAGCACGGTCGGCCTCATGAAGCCGTGGTCGAAGCAGACCACCAGGGGTTTCAGCCGATAGCGCGCTACCAAGGCGTAGAGCGTGAAGGTGCTGTCCTTCCCGCCGGAGAACGGCACGATACAGTCGTAGGCGTACTTGCCGCGGTACGTATCCAGGAGCGTGCGCAGCTCCTGCTCCCGCGCCGGCCAGTCGATCCGTTGCTGCTTGTGCTCGACGTTCCGGCAGACGTTGCAGACACCCTCGTTGTCGAAAACGAGCGTATCATGCGTCTCCAGTAGAAGGCAGCGTGCGCACCGGCGGGGCGCGGCGGCGTCAGACTGTGCCGTGTTGCTCATGGACCTCCGCCTCCGGCGATGAGTTCCCAGGTCAGGGGCGTGCCGCGGCTGATGTCACGGACGGCGCGACGGCCGAGCACCCGGGGCAGCTCCCTGGGCGACAACCCGTAGGCCGGCCGGATCGAGCGGACATTCGTCTCGGTAAAGGGGTCCCCACCGCGCATATCATCCACCACATAAAGTGAGCGGCGGAAGACTCGGTTCTTCGCTTCGCCGGCCGTCAGGGCCGGCTCACCCGTGCCACAGGCCAGCTCCACGGTTCGGATTGCCCTGACGACTTCACGGAACTCGTCCGGCTCCAGCGAGAAGGCAGCATCCGGCCCCCCCTCGGCCCGGGACATGATCAGGTGCTTCTCCACGATGGCAGCCCCCAGGGCCACGGCGGCGACCGGGACCGCGGGATCGAGCGTATGATCGGAGAGTCCGACCGGAACGCCGAACCGTTCCGCCAGACACAAGATCGACAGCAGGTTCATCTCTTCCGGCGGGGCCGGATAGGCGCTCGTGCATTTCAGCAGTGCAAGCTGATCGCACCCCGCCCGCCGTGCCGCTTGCACCGCCTCCCCGATTTCTTCCAAACTCGCCATGCCCGTGGACATGATCACCGGCTTGCCCGTCCGGGCTACGCGTTCAATCAACGGAATGTCCACCAACTCGAATGAGGCAATCTTGTAGGCCGGCACCTTCATCCCTTCCAGAAAATCCACGGCTGAGGGATCGAACGGCGACGAGAACAGCACGAGGCCGAGTCGGTTCGCAAGCTCCTTCAAGCGCGGCTGCCACTCCCATGGCGTATAGGCCTCCCCATAGAGCTCATGCAGGCTCCGGCCGGCCCAGTTGCTGTCCTCCGGGATCTGAAAATCAGCACGGCGGCTGTTCAGCGTGATCGTGTCCGGCGTATAGGTCTGGAGCTTGATGGCGTCGGCGCCAATGGCCTTGGCCGCCTTAACGAGATCGACCGCCCGGTCGAAGCTCTGGTGGTGGTTGCCCGACATCTCGGCCACGATGAAGGTCGGCTGTCCGGCGCCGATCCGGTGTCCGTCGATCTCGATCAAACCTTTGAACGCAACCGGTGCCGACATCAGTTGAGCTTTCGGAACACGGGTTTCACCGGTCGTCCTTCAAGCAATCCGGCCACGGACCGTTGCTCAATAGCCTTGGCATAAATCGCGCAGGCCGCGTCAAACGCCTCGATAGTTTGTTCGATCTCGGTGTGGCCATGGCGAAAGCTCGGACAGATCCAGGGCATGAAGACGCCGTGGCGGAGCATCTCCTGAATGAAGAGCGTCCGATATTCCGCCGAGGGAGCGCCAGCCGCGTTGAGGCACTTCAGCGCCGGCCGACAGGGAAAGTCGCTCGAGGCCGACACAAAATCCTGGATGCCGTGGCACTTCGCGGCGCCTTCGAGTCCCGCTATCACTTGCTGACCCGCCTCAGCCAGCCGCCCCACCACGCCATGGGTCCGATGAAAACGAATGGCGGCGAGACTCGCGGCCAGCGCGGACCGTTCCGCGCCGTGGGTGGTGGACAGCAAAAAACAGCGCGGCTGGCCGTGATGGATCCCGCCCCGCTCCATGTATTCCCGTCGGCCGAGGAGGGCCGAGAGCGCGTAGCCGTTTGCTAGGCCCTTGCCGACCGTCATGAGATCGGGATGGATTCCCAGGAATGATCCGGCCCCCTCCAGGCTATAGCGAAACCCCGTGACCATCTCGTCGAATATGAGCAGCGTCCCATGCCGGTCGCACAGTACGCGCACCCGCTCAAGAAACCCCGGGCGCGGCCGGATCTCACGGCATGGTTCCAGGATCACCGCGGCCAACCGCTGACCGTGCTCGGCGAAGACCGCCTCGACCGAGTCGGGGTCGTTGTAGCGGAAGCCTTTGGCCAGTGCGGCCGCCTCCTCGGGGACACCGGCGTTCATGACCGTATTGCCAATGAACCAATCGTGGATGCTCAGGAACGGCGCGTCCCGGTCATAGGCGATGAACGGCCGTCCGGTCACTGCCCGCGCCAGCCTGATGGCGGCATCGTTCGCGTCCGACCCGTTCTTGGCAAACTTGACCATGTCCATTTTCTCGAAGAGACCAACCACCGTTTCCGCCGCCTCGACTTCCAACGGGCTCGGACGGGAAAAGTTCTGGCCGTCCCGCAGAGCGGCAATGGCCGCCCCGTCAATGTCTTCTTCCGCGTGTCCGATCAGGACGCTGTTGATGCCCATGCCCCAATCCACCAACTCCCGGCCTTCACTTGTCCAGACCCGCGCTCCTTTGCCACGGACAAACGCCGACGGCGCCGTCGCCGGCAACACGTCGTCACCCTTGGAATAGGTGTGGGCGCCGCCGGGAATCACCCGGTGGGCGCGGGCGCTGAATTCCGAAGACTCGATCCCGGCAGGCCCCGAGGGCTTGCCGGGATCGCTGCGCAGCAGGCCCATCACGAGATTGTCCCGGTATTTGCCTTCGCGAAATAACTGCTCCCGCTGGGTGCCTTCGATCTTGAACCCCAGATCTCGGTACAGTCGGACGGCCGGCCAATGTCCCGCATCCACGCCCAGGGTCACCTTGTGAAGGTTCAGCCGGTTGAAGGCGTGATCGAGCATGAGGGCGACGGCTTCGCGCGCGTAGCCCCGCCCCCACCGCGCCTTGTCTCCGATCATGATCCCGAGGTCTGCCCTCCTGTGAATCCGGTGGATGGGCCCCAGCTTGATGTTGCCCACGTGCCTGTTCGTGTCCTTTTCCACAATGGCGAGCAGGATCATATCGGGCGACTGTGCCTGATGCTCCACGTACCGGCGAAGCGACGCCAAGGTGGCAGGCGCAGTGCCGGTCTGCAGGAACCGGGCAACCTCCGGGTCGTTGAGCCAGCCCACGTAGGTCTCGTTGATGTCCTCGGGCTCCAGCGCCCGCAGACAGACGCGATCGCCGACGAGAAAGGGGCGCTTCCCGTCTTTGCCCGTGCCGCTCGCTCCGCTGCGGGAAGCGGAGGCCTTTCCCCGTCCGGCCCTGTTCATGCGTCTGCGGACCTTCACGCTCCAACCTTCCCGCTGCCGGACGGCGCCGCGACCTCTTTCCACCCGCCCGACTTATCGGCCGTCTCCCGCGCCGTCAGGGCCAGGGCCAGGACGCGCGTCGCCCCCTCGACGTCCAACGCCGGATTCGCGGATCCGGCGAGACACTGCAGGAAATGCTTCAACTCCTCCAGGTACATGAGGTTCGAATCATACGCCTCGCAGCGGTACAGGACTTCCCGGCTTCCTCCGTTCCGCTCGACCTGCACAACCTCGGGGTTCTTGCCGTCGCTCTGCCAGCGGAGCATGCCGTCCCCGCCAAGGATCTCACACCCGCGGAGTTTGAGCGGGCTGAGATAGTCCAGATGGATCTGCCCCAGAGCGCCGCTTTCGTACCGGAGCAGTACGAGCGCGCAGTCCTCCCCGTCGATGTCCAGATCGCTCACATGGTCCGCCTGGCACGCCACCCGCTCGATCTCCCCGCCGAGCCACCGCAGATAATCAAACTCATGGACGCCTTCGAGCAGAATGCCGCCGCCCCAGTCGCGCCTGGCGCTGTAGGTCAGGCGATAGTCTGTCCCGGGACGCCAGTTCGGCAGGAAATGGCTGAACCGGGCTCGAAAATACAAGGGCCGCGTGACGGCCGATTGCTCCAGGGCCTCCTTCAGCCGGGCCACGCCGGGATGAAACCGCATGTTGCAGCCGACGAGCGCGATCCTTCGTCGGGCCCTGACCTGGTCCGCCAGGTCCCCGATTGCCTCCAGCGACGCGGCCAGCGGCTTCTCGATGAACAGATGGGCGTTGGCATCCAGGGCCACTCTGGCAACCGGCACATGTTGGTGAGTGGGCGTGCAGACGAACACGGCGTCGGGCCCCGCCTCCAGCGCATCGGCCAGGGCCGCGTAGCCCTTCACGCCGAACTCTCGGGCCGCGGACTCTCGCACGCCCTGATCGGTTTCGCAGACGGACACATCGCCCGGATCGAGACTCCGGAGGTTCCGCAGATGCCGCCGTCCGATGGAGCCGGCGCCCACCACCAGGCATTTCATGATCCGGACCTCGCCCCCGCTCCGTCCGAGACAGCCTGGAGCAGCGCCGCAGCGACGGTCAGATGCGCCGGCTCGTCGATGTCGATCGAGCGAAGGCGCGGGATCTCGTATCCGACGAGCCGCTCGCCGTACAGGGTGCGCTCGCGCCGAAGCGCGTCCACCCGCGCAAAATAAAAGGCCCCGCTGTCCACGACGACCTTGGGCAGCGTCTGGCTCTGCCTGGCATATTCACGCCCGAAAACGAGCTTCAGATAGCCGTTTTTCTCCTCGAGCGCCTGGAAGGGAGACTCCAAGTAGGTCGTGACGCCCATCACGAAATCGGCCGACTCGGCAGCCATCAGCTCATAGCCGTTCCGAAGGTCATCGGGCTTGAGTAGGGCGGCCGTGGGAAGCACGACGCCGAGCACGGCGACTTTCCCGCCTTGACGCTCCGACCAGTCGGCGAAGTCCACCCCCACCTGCCACAGCATGGCCTTGTCTCCGGCCAGCTCCCAGGGACGCTGGTGAACCGACGCGCCGCACTTCTCCGCCACGGCTGCGATGGCGGGATCATCGGTGGATACCCAGAGGGCCGAGAAGATGCCGGACTCACGCGCCGCTTCCACCACATAGGCAAGCAGGGGCTTCCCGCGCAGCAGCGCAATGTTCTTGCCGGGAAATCGTTTGGATCCCCCACGGGCTGGAATGAGGCACACCGGGCGGTCAGACATCGTCCCAGGTAATGGCTTCGTTGCAGGCCAGATCCTGTTTCAGTTCGCGGCCCAGAAAGAAGGTCAGGTATTCGGGCGAAACGCCGGACTCCGGCCGCTTGCCGTCCAGCATGCCCTCCACAAGTTGCGTCCCTTTCTTCAGGTCCCGCGTCGCCACGAGATGCCGAAACCATTTGGGGCGTTCGGCCCGATCCACCGAGCTCGGCACGAGGTCGAGCGTGCCCAGCGAGGCCTGAACGCTCCGCATGAGTTGCACGTACGCCTTGAATTCGCCGGGATCGAGAGACAGCACGTGGTGGTGGCCCGGCAGCGAGCGGCTCATGGTCAGCCGCTTCTCCAGCACGACGGCGCCGAGGGTCACGGCCATGACGTCCGTCTCGGACTCGCGCCCCTTGGCGGAATACCCCACGAGCGCGTGGAAGGCGGAGCGCATGTAGGGAATCGAGCGCATGTTGACCTCGCCTGGCACCTCGGCGTGCGGACAGTGGAGGAGTACGCACTGGTCATTGCCCGCATCCTTCATGATCTGGACAACCTGCGCTACCTCGAGTGCATTCACCGGCCCGGTGTCGATGATCATCGGCTTCCCCAACGCCGCGATCTTCTTCCAGAGGGGGTGGTAGTTGTAGTCCCAGGAGCTGAGCTTGTAGGCCTCGATCCCGAGCTTCTCCGCATACTGAATCCCGCCGGGGGAATTGACCGTGGAGAACAGGATCACGCCACGCTCGTCGGCATAGCGTTTGATCTCGAACCACTGGTCGAGCGTGAAGGTCAGCTTGTTCAACATCTCGTACATGTTTTCGGTCTTCGGGCCGGTCTCCGTCTCGTAGCTGTATGAGATCGTCTTGTCGCTCATGATCTCGTCCGGGAACCAGAAGATGAACTTGATGGCGTCGGCGCCGGCCTCGCGCACGGTGTCGATCAGCTGGCGGGTCAGCCGCATGTCGTAGTTGCACGTCACCCCCGCCTCCGCGATG
>SYGV01000067.1 GCA_005799365.1 Nitrospiraceae bacterium | reverse complement strand
CGCCGATCCCGGCTCCGACATACACGCCGACCCGGTCCGCATTCTCGGGGCCGATTTTCAGCCCCGCGTCCGCCACCGCCATCTGGCTCGCGCCGACGGCATAGTGGATGAACGTGTCCATCTTTTTGATTTCTTTTTTCTCGATAAAATCGGCTGGGTCGAAATCGCGGACTTCGCCAGCGATCTGCACCGGCAGGTTGGCTGGGTCGAACCGCGTGATACGGTGGATGCCGGAGGCGCCCGCGCAGATCGCCGGCCAGGTCTTCTCAAGGCCGGTCCCGAGGGGTGTAATCACCCCCAAGCCGGTTATCACGACCCGTCTGCGCATGCGCTCATTCATCGTCCAGCGGGCAACCTCGTCACATCTTTTCCTTGATGTACTCCATGGCCCGCCCGACTGTGAGGATCTTTTCGGCATCCTCGTCGGGAATCTCAATGTCGAATTCTTCCTCGAACGCCATCACGAGTTCGACGGTGTCGAGGGAGTCGGCCCCAAGATCGTCCACAAACGAGGCCTCCGGCACCACTTCGTCTTCCTCCACGCCCAGTTGTTCGGCGATGATTTTCTTGATTCGATCCTCGGTCGCCATCGTTTTTTTCACCTCCTCGCCCATGCTCTACCTCCTTTATGCTGGGAACACGCCGTTGCCGGATGGCCGCGGCTCTCCGCCAGGCGTCTGTACGTCTCGCTCCACGTTACGCCATCAACATGCCGCCGTTGACGTGCAGCACGTGTCCGGTAATATACCTCGCCGCATCGGACGCCAGAAAGCTGACCGCTTCCGCCACGTCCGACGGTTGCCCCAGATGGCCCAGGGGAATTTGTTTCTGCAAGGTCTCCTTTACATCCGCCGGGAGCCCCTGGGTCATGGCCGTATCGATGAACCCCGGCGCGACCGCATTGACGGTCACCTGCCGGCTGGCATACTCGCGCGCCACCGTCTTGGTAAAGCCGATCACGGCGGCCTTGGACGCGGCGTAGTTGGCCTGGCCGGCGTTCCCCATGGCCCCGACGATCGAGGCGATGTTCACGATCCGGCCGAACCGCTGTTTGGTCATCGGCTGCAACACGGCCTTCGTGCAATGGAACGTCCCGTTCAAGTTCACCTGCAGGACCAAGTTCCAGTCCTCTTCCTTCATCCGGAGCAACAACCCGTCGCGCGTGATCCCGGCGTTGTTCACCAGAATGTCGATCTTCCCCCATTCCTTCATCACCTGATCGACCATGGCTTTCACGTCGGCAAAGTCGGCCACGTTCACCTTCACGTTGAGCGCCCGCCGGCCCAGTTTGGCGACCGCCGCGACCGTGTCCTGGGACCGGCCCGGATCGAGGTCCGCGACGACGACATCCGCCCCATGCTGTGCCAAGGTCTCGGCGATGGCCCGGCCGATGCCCTGGGCCGCGCCGGTGACAATGGCCGTTTTACCCGTTAGTGACATGATTGCTCACCGTCCTCAAGTCTATACAGTCGAAAAGTCTTGGAATTTCTTCCTGCGACTTTACGACCTTTGAGCTTGCAAACTTTCCAGCGTCGCTTCCAATGACTTGGGGTCCTGCATGTTCAAGAGCGCCGCGTCCGGCAGGATCCGTTTGATTAGCCCTGTCAGGACCGTGCCCGGCCCCACTTCGATGAAGGTCTTGACCCCCATCCCGCCCATGGCCCGCACCGCATCCTCCCACAAGACCGACGAAGGCAGCTGCCGGATCAACGATGCCTGGACCTCCGCGGCCGTGCGCAAGGCCTGCGCCTCCGCATTGTTGACCAGCGGCGTCGTCAGATCCGACCAAACCGTCGCCGCCACATCCTTCGCCAGCCGATCCGCCGCCGTTTGCATGAGCGGCGTATGCACCGGCACGCTGACCGGCAGCGGGATCGCCTTCCGGCACCCCTTGGCCTTGGCCAGTTCGATCGCCCGCTCGACTGCGGCCTTCTCGCCGGCGATCACCACCTGGCCGGGACTGTTGAAATTCGCGGCGGCCACCACGCCGACGCCTGCGGCTTCCCGGCAGGCGGCCTTCACTGCGTCGCCGTCCAACCCCAGAATGGCGGCCACCAACCCGCTGCCCGGTGGAACCGCCTCGGCCATGTACCGGCCCCGCTTCTGCACCAGCGCCACAGCGGCGTCGAAACTCACTCCACCCGCCGCCACCAGCGCCGAATATTCGCCGAGACTGTGACCAGCCACCGCCACAGGCCGCAGACCGACTGGTTCAAGAAGGCGATAGGCCGCGATACTGGCTGTAAGCAAGGCGGGCTGCGTGTACTCGGTCAGGTTGAGGCGGTCAGCCGGTCCGTCGAAGCACAGCGCGGCGACGTCGTATCCGAGGATCGCCCCCGCTTCCTCATACACCTTCCGGACAGCCGGGTGGGCCTCGTACAACGCCCGTCCCATCCCGACCGACTGGGACCCTTGGCCGGGAAACACCAACCCGATTCCGGAAGCCATGGCGGGGTATGATATGAGGGAATTGGTTTCCATTGTCAACGAGAAAACGTGCGGTCAGCTCTCAGCAAGCAGCCTTCAACAAACGGCACAATATCGACTCCCGCTCCCCCTACACTGACCGCCGGCGGCTGAAGGCCGACGGCTTCTTTCGTCACCAGCGGACAACCGTCGAGGCCCAGGTCAGCCCGGCCCCAAAGGCCTCCATCAAGACCAGACTCCCCTCGGTGATGCGCCCCGCCTTGACCGCTTCATCCAGCGCCAACGGAATGGATGCGGCCGAGGTGTTGCCGTACCACTCCAAATTCAGCATGACCTTCTCCAGCGGAAGTCCCAGCCGGGAGGCCACGGCCTTGATGATCCGCAAGTTCGCCTGGTGCGGCACCAACAAGTCCAGATCGTCTACGGTGAGATTGTTGGCCGCCAGGGCTTCGCGGACGCCGTCCTCCAGAGTCTTCACCGCCACCTTGAAGGTCTCGTTGCCTTTCATCTTGATGTACTGTTGCCGCTCCGCCACCATCTTTTCCGAGGGAGGCATCCGCGAGCCCCCGCCTGGCACTGCGATCAGGTCCCAGAGCCCGCCGTCGGAATGGAGGTGGGACGAGAGGATGCCCCGATCGCCCTCCGAGGGCCCTAGCACCGCGGCCCCCGCTCCGTCGCCGAACAGCACACAGGTATTCCGGTCCGTCCAGTCCGTCACGGCCGACATGACTTCGGCCCCGATGACGAGCACGTACCTGGTGCCGGTCCTGACGTAGGCGTCGCCCACGCCCAGCCCGTAGAGAAACCCGCAGCAGGCCGCCCCAATGTCGCAGGCCGCCGCGCGGACGGCGCCCAGCCGGTGCTGGACAAGACAGGCAGTGGACGGCACTGGGTAATCGCCGGTGCAGGTCGCCAAGAGAATCAGGTCCAGTTCGGCGGCCGCCACACCGGCCGCCGCCAGCGCCCGTTCCGCCGCTTGTACGGCCAGGTTGGAACAGGCCTCGCCTTGCGCGGCCAGGCGGCGCTCGCGGATGCCGGTCCGCTCCATGATCCAGGCATCCGACGTCGCCACCATCCGTTCCAGGTCGGCGTTCGTCAACACCCGCTCCGGCACATAGGACCCTGTGCCGAGAATGCGGGCCCTCACGCGGGCGCCCCCGGATTGGTGGTCCGCTCGTGTTGGGCCAGGCTTTCTTCGATGTCGCGCTGGATGAGCTGGTTCACGGAGCTGTCCACCAGCCCCTTGGCCCGGCGAACAGCGTTCTTGATGGCTTTGGACGAGGAGCGGCCGTGGCAGATGATGGTGATCCCGTTGACCCCGAGGAGGGGCGCGCCGCCGAATTCCGCATAATCCATCCGCCGGCGCAGACGCAACAGGGGCGCGGCGATGAACGGATACGAGAGCCGCCCCAGGAACGAGCCGGCGATCTCTTTGAGCAGCAATTTCTTGATCGTGTCCGCCAGCCCTTCGGAGATCTTGAGCGCGACGTTGCCGATGAAGCCGTCGCAGACGATCACGTCGGCGCCGCCACTGTACACATCCCGGCCTTCCACGTTCCCGACGAAATTGATCGGGCTGGCCTTCAGCAACTTGAACGCTTCCTTGGTGACTTCGTTGCCCTTGCTGTCCTCCTCCCCGATGCTGAGCAGGCCGATCCGCGGATTGGGTGTGCCGAACACGGACTTTCCATATTCATTGCCCATCAGGCCGAACTGGTGCAAGTGTTGCGCGTTGCAGTCCACATTGGCGCCCACGTCCAACATGATGGCGCTGCCGTCCAGCGTGGGCAGACTGACGGCGATGGCCGGCCGCTCCACGCCTTTGATCACGCCCAAGATGAAAAAGGCCGCCACCATGCTGGCCCCCGTGTTGCCGGCACTCACGACCGCGCTGGCCTCGCCCGCCTTGACCAGCTCCGTCGCCACCCAAATCGAGGAGTCCCGCTTCTTGCGGGCCACCAGGGCCGGCGATTCGTGCATGCCGACGATTTGCGGCGCATGGGCGACGGTCACCCGCCGATTATCGGAGGCGCCAAGCCGGCGCAACTGGTCACGGATTTGGGGCTCGTCCCCGACCAAGACCACGTCGAGGGCCAACTCCTCGGCCGCTTGCAGGGCGCCTTCGACGTTCGGAGCCGGCCCGAAGTCCCCGCCCATCGCATCTATGGCGATTTTCATGGATAGTGAGGTCGAGGCTGCGCCGCTCACCGGGGCGCAGCCTCGACCGGATTAGGACTCTTCGACGGCGATGACCGCGTTGCCTTTATAGGTCCCGCAGTTGAGGCAGGTATAGTGGGGACGCTTGGGTTCATGGCACTGCGGGCACACCGACAGGCCGGGAGGCGTAATTTTGGACTTGCTCGTCCTCCGCTTGTCCCGCCTGGCTCTGGATAGCTTATGTTTTGGATTTGGCATCGTGGCTCCTCACTCGTTTACTGGCTTCGACTCGCCCTCATCCGCGCGGGCGCTTGGGCGTACCTTCCGTCAGCTTGCGTAGGACTAGGAACGGACTTTCCTGCTGCTCTTCGGGACAGTCGCACCGGCGTTCGTTCAAATCCTGCCCGCAGGTCAGGCAGAGCCCCCGGCAGTCTTCGCGGCAGAGCGGCTGCATGGGCGTCGCCAGGATGATCTGCTCCCGCAGCATCTCGGCCAGCTCCAGCCGGTCCCCCACCAGCGAGTAGGGTTCCTCTTCGTCCTCGATGGGCGCGTCGGCGGCCTCTTCCTCGGTACGCGGCTTTGCCCGCTTCGGCTGCGGCTTCGCCGGCGGCTCTTCACCCAGATAGTCGGCCGTGAACGGGATACGGGCCAGCTCGTCATATTCGTTCAGGCAGCGGACGCATTGGCGCACGAACGTGCCGGCCAATGTGCCGCTCACATGCACGGCCCGGCCGGCCTTCACAATCTCGATCGACAGGCCGAGTTCCCCGCTTACGCGGGCGTCAACGGGTTTCAACTGCAGCTCGTCAGACTGCGCCGTGCAGGTCAGGCGCAACCCTTCAGCTGGAATCTCTGAGAGGTGCGGGCTGGGTAACGCCATGGAACTCGCCACGCCTCCTCGACGCACGGTGACCGCTCTATACCCGGTCGTCGGCGAGAAGTCAAACCACAGCGGGCGCATGCAGGCGCGCGCCACGCCGGTGATCGTGCCTACCGCTCCTCGGCGAACGCCAGCATGGCGATCGAGCGCGCGCGCTTGATCGCGATCGTCAACTCCCGCTGGTGCCCCATGCAATTGCCGGAAATCCGGCGCGGGACGATCCGGCCACGCTCCGTGAGAAAGTTTCGCAAGAGACCGATGTCCTTGAAGTCAATCGGCATTTTCTCGTGGCAGAACCGACACACACGTCGGCGCTGAAATAACCGTCCTCCTCGCTCCACTCGATCCCTCCGTTATCAATCCAATGACAATCAGTTATTGGGGAATGTCTTCTTCGTAGCCCGGCTCTTCCGTCTGTCCCGTCTCCCCGCCGGCTTCTTGCCGCTTGGGCAGGAAGTTGACGGTCTGGGCCACGACTTCGTGCTTGCTGCGCTTCTGCCCGTCGTCCGTTTCCCAGCGGCGCTGCTGCAGCCGGCCGTCCACGATCACGCCGCTGCCCTTGCTCAAATACTGTCCGCAGTGTTCCGCGGTCTTGCCGAACACCACGATGTCGATGAAACAGACCTCCTCCTTGAGCTCCTCGCCCTGGCGAAACTTGCGGTTGACGGCTAGGCCGAAACTGGCCACCGGCGTCCCGCTGGGCGTGTAACGGAGCTCGGGGTTCTTGGTCAGGTTCCCGATCAGGATGACCTTGTTGAACCCAGTCACGCCGCCGGCTCCTTGACATCACTCGCCGGCTTGTTCGCGGCGCCCAACTCCTGCTTGACCGTCAAAAACTTGAGGATGGAGTCCTCGAGGCGGTAGGACCGCTCCAGTTCGTTCACAACCCCGCCGACGGACTTGAAATGGAAATAGACGAACGTGCCCTTGCGCTCACGCTTGACCTCGTAGGCGAGCTTCTTCTTGCCCCAATTCTCGAGCTTGAGGAGCTGGGCCCCGGCCTTTTCCAGGACGCCCTTCATCTTCTCGATGAGCTTATTGGTGTCTTCGTCGGAGAGGGTGGTGCGAACGACAAAAATCGACTCGTAGATCGACATACTCAGACCTCCTCATGGACCATTACGCACATGGGCCCCAGGGCCAAGCCTGGAGCGAGGGGCACGGGGCAACCCGCGCGAAGGATCGGACCCTACCACAGCCCCGGAGAAACTGTCAAATACGGCAGCCGGAGCGCCCCTCAGACGTTGAAGCGGAAATAGACGATGTCCGCTTCCTTGATCACGTAATCCTTGCCTTCCAGCCGGAACAGGCCCTTTTCCTTGACCTTGGCCTCCGAGCCGCAGGTGAGCAGATCGTCGTAATGGTAGACCTCGGCCCGGATGAACCCGCGTTCCATGTCGGAATGGATCTTCCCCGCCGCTTGGGGAGCCTTGGTTCCCGTCACGATCGGCCAGGCGCGGGACTCCGTTTCCCCGGCGGTGAAGAACGTCGTGAGGTTCAACAGCGCATAGGCTTCGCGCGTCAGCCGCACAAGGCCGGACTCCGTCAATCCCAATTCCTTCAGATAGTCGGCCCGCTCGGCTTCCGGCAGGGATGCCAGCTCCGCCTCCAGCTGGCCGCAGATCGTCACCGCCCGCGCCCCGCGCTTGGCGGCAAACTCGCGCACCTGTTCGACCAACGGCGCGTCGACCGCGGTCTGTTCCGACACATTTGCCACGAACAACACCGGCTTGGCGGCGAGCAACTGGCACTCGTCGAGCATGGCCCGGTCTTCCGGCGTAAAGGACAGATTGCCCAGCCACTCCCCCTTGTCAAGCCGCTCCATGAGCGTTTGCATAAAGGCCATCTCGGCCGCGGCCTTCTTGTCGCCCGCCCGCACTTTCTTCTCCGTCTTTTGCTTGCGGCGCTCGAGGGTTTCCAGATCGGCCAGGATCAGTTCCGTTTCGATCGTGCCGATATCGCGGAGGGGATCCACGCTGCCGCTGACATGCACCACGTCGGTGCCTTGAAAGCACCGGACCACGTGCACAAGGGCATCCACTTCCCGAATATGCCCCAGGAACTGATTGCCCAGCCCCTCCCCCTTGCTCGCCCCCTCGACCAGACCGGCAATGTCGCGTACTTCCAGGGTGCTGGGCGTCGTCTTCTTCGAGGAAAAGATTTCCGTGAGTTTCAGTAGGCGCGGGTCCGGCACCGACGCAATCCCGGTATTGGGGTCCACCGTCGCGAACGGATAATTGGCCGCGAGCGCGTTGCCGCCTACGAGCGCGTTGAAGACGGTCGTCTTCCCCACGTTCGGCAGCCCGATCATTCCGCAACACAGGCCCATAGCTTTCTCCTGCTATCAGCTATCCGCTATCAGCTCTTGGTTGAATCGGTTCATTGCTGCCGCCACGCCGTCGGCCAACAGGCACTCCAGCGCCAGCACGGCTTGCTCGACCATCGCGTCGCCCCGGGACGCTTCCTCCGCCACGAACGGCGCCAGCACATAGTCGGCAGAGTCCATCCCGGCCGGCGGGCGTCCGACGCCGAGCTTCACCCGACAAAACTCGTCCGTGTCCAGGGTGGTGATGAGGGAGAGGATGCCGTTATGGCCGCCGGG
Source organism: Nitrospiraceae bacterium (assembly GCA_005799365.1). GTDB lineage: Bacteria > Nitrospirota > Nitrospiria > Nitrospirales > Nitrospiraceae > SYGV01. The sequence goes on along the minus strand of SYGV01000067.1, from coordinate 9,982 downwards.
CCCTCCGTGGCGCTTGATGCGCAGACGCCCCAGCGGCAGATCGAGGTCGTCGTGGACAACGATCACGTGGTCGGGCACTTGTTCGGCTGAAAGGCCGAGGGCTTCCACCATTGCCTTGACGGCGGGCCCGGATTGATTCATCCAGGCAAGGGGCAAGGCCAGGGTCACGTCTATCCGCCTGTCCGGCGGCCCAACCAGCCCGCGGCCCTGGCGTGCCACTCCGAGCGGCTTGAGAGGGATCGCCCAGCGTGCCGCCGCACATTCCACCGTCCGATACCCGACGTTGTGCCGGGTCCGTGCATAGCGATTGCCGGGATTGCCGAGCCCTACAACTAGGCATGCAATATCGTGGCTTCGACCTTTTCCGGCTTCGAGGTTCACTGCACGCTGGATGGGTTAGCGAGCGCCTGTTGGTTGAATGGCCGCTGCCCGGCAACGAGCTAGGGCGGCAAGGCTACTTCTTCTTTTCCTCCTTGCCCCCCTCTTTCTTCTCGCCGGCCTTGGCTCCGGCGGCCGCTTCTTTCTTTTCGCCCTTTTCGCCGGCCTTGGCTTCACCACCGGGCGCAGCCGCCTTCTCGGCCCCCTCCGCCCCTTCTTCCTTGCCCTTGCCGATGACTTCCGGTTCCTTGCCTTCTTCCGCGCCGGCGCCGCTGGTCAACAGCGCTTCCAGCTTGGCTTCGGAGATCGGCGCGGCCACGCTCACCACCATCTGTTCGGCCTCGTCCAGAATCTTGATCCCGGCGACCGCGGTCAACTCCTTCACATGTATCCCCTGGCCGATGGCCAGGTTCGAGGCATCCACTTCGATCGCGTCCGGCAGCGCGGCGGGCAAGCACTCAATGTGCAGCTCACGCAAATTGTGGTGCAGCACCCCGCCTTCCTTCACCCCGGCCGGCATCCCCCCCACGACACTGACCGGCACCTTGACCCGAATCGGTTTGGTCATGGAGATTTCGAACAGGTCGACGTGCAGCAACTCGCCCGACACCGGATCGACCTGATACTCCCGCAACAACGCGGTCCGGCTGGGTTTGGACGCAGCCCCCGTCAGGCTCAGGTTGATGAGCGCCGTGCTGCCGGCATGGCCGCGCAAAACCTTGATCACCGCCGTCGGGTCCACCGTCAGCAGGAGACATTCCCCTTCACCGTAGAGCACGGCCGGCACCTTGCCGCTCCGCCGCAATTGCCGGGCCGCTCCTTTGCCCGCTTTTTCTCTGACCTCTGCCGTCAAGTCGAATTTCATGATCTGTCTCCATACCAAGCTTGCTTGAGCCGCCTGCTTCGATCACATGCGGGCGGAGTGGTTTTTTGCCTCCAGGAACTATCCGTCAAGCCCATCATCAATTGCCGACCGCGGTTCGCATGCGCTTATTTACGCGAACAGCGAACTAACTGATTCCTCCGCGTGAATCCTGGTAATGGCTTCACCCAGCAGCGGCGCCACCGACAGAACCCGCAGCTTGGGACAGTGCTGTTCTTTCCCGTTCAACGGGATCGTATTCGTCACGACGACTTCCGTGAGGCAGGAGGCCTGCAACCGCTCCAACGCCGGGCCGGACAGGACCGCATGGGTGCAGCCGGCCCAGACATTGCGGGCCCCCTTGTCCGCGCAAGCCTGGGCGCCTTGCACGATCGTGCCGGCCGTGTCGATCATATCATCCAGCAACAAGGCATTGCGGCCTTCGACGTCGCCGATGATGTTCATGACCTGGGCATTGTTCGGCCCCTCGCGCCGCTTGTCGATGATCGCCAGTTGCGCCTGGAGGCGCTTGGCGAAGGCCCTCGCCCGTTCTACTCCGCCGGCGTCGGGCGACACTACGGTCAAATCCTCGCCCCCATGGTTGCTGATGTAATCCAGCAACACCGGCAGGGCATAGAGATGGTCCACCGGGATGTTGAAAAATCCCTGAATTTGCCCCGCATGCAGATCCATCGTCAGCACACGGTCGGCTCCCGCCGTCGTGATCAAATCCGCCATCAACTTGGCAGTGATCGGCACCCGCGGCTGATCCTTGCGGTCCTGCCTAGCGTAGCCGAAGTAGGGAATCACCGCCGTGATCCGGTAAGCCGAGGAGCGCTTGAGCGCGTCGATCATGATCAGGAGTTCGAGGATCGCCGTATTGACCGGGGGGCAGCAGGACTGCATGACGAACACGTCGGCGCCCCGGACGTTTTCCTCGATCCGGACCCGGATCTCCCCATCGCTGAATGAAGAAACCGTCGCCTCACCGAGGGCGATCCCCAGATACCCGCAGATTTCCTTGGTTAAAGCCGGATTCGAGTTCCCGGAAAACAGCTTTAGCGATTTTTCCATGACACCCCTCCTACAAATCGGCGCACCAAGGCCGCCCTCACCTCATTGGGTGGTCATGACAAGAATCGTCACTGTATCGGAAACGAAAGGAGCCTGTCAACCGACGACAGAGCGGCGGCCGATTTCGGTCGGAAACTAGCTGCAGGTCAGAGGGCCGGTTCCGGCCGGAGCCGCAAAGGCCCGGCGGCCCTCGGACCGGCCCACCAGATCCCTGGCGCGGACCGCCACCGCCTCATCATGGAAGATGCCGAAGACCGTGGCGCCGCTGCCGGACAGCAAGGCCCCCTCCGCCCCCGCGAGCAGCAATTCCGTCTTGATCACGGTGAGCGCCGGATGGACCGGGGCCAGGGCGCCTTCAAAATCGTTCTCCATCAGCGGCACCACCTCATTCCACGACAGCCGGTCGCGCCCCATGAGCGTGACGAGCGACGCCGAGAGCGGCCGCGCCACGCGGCGCGATTCGGCCAGGCGCTGGTAGGCCCAGCGCGTCTCGATGGGGAACCCCGGATTCACCAGGACAACCCATCGCGTGCCGGCCAGCGTCAGCGGCGCCACGTCCTCGCCCCGACCCCGCACTCGGGCGCAGGGCGCGAACAAAAAGAACGGCACGTCGCTGCCCAGCGACTCCCCCAGCTTCGCCATTTCGCTGACGGACCAGCCGAGACCCAGCACATGATTCAGTCCCAGAATGGTCGCCGCGGCGTCGCTGCTGCCCCCGCCGAGCCCGCCGCCCATCGGAATCCGTTTGGTGAGCTGAATGTCCACGCCCGGGGCCGGACGGCCTTGGGCCGCAGCCCGATCCAGCACCAGCTCGGCGGCGCGCCGGACCAGGTTGCGCCCGTCCGTCGGCAGCGTCGGATCGTCGCAGGCCAGCCGGACCGGAGACGAAGCATCCGGCTCCGCCGTGAGCCGAACATGCAGTTCGTCCTCCAAACCCACCGTGTGCATGAGGGACCAGAGGTTATGGTATCCGTCGGACCGCCGGTCCAGAACCCGGAGGACCAGATTCACCTTGGCCGGAGCCAGGATCAGTACCGCTCGCTCACTCGCGTTGGTATTCATCATTCATCGCTCGTCATGTAGCCTTGTCTCACTCGTCACGGCCACCTTTGATAGCATACTTCTCGAGGCGATAGCGAAGGAACGGGTGGTGCGCAGGGGAAACGGGCTCTCGAGGCCCCCGGTGCTGGCGACCAGCAACGTCTCCAGCGGCAGACCATCCCAACCTGAAAGGAGGCGAGCGGCCGCAGTGTCTGTGGCTCGGTCAGGTAGTAGAGCGTCAGCGCAGCGGGTGAAGATCACCACGTCCCGGTCGGTGACGCCGCCGCCGAAGCTGAACTTGCCGCCTTCCGTTTTTTCCTGGAGGGACGACACGACGATGCGCTGCCGGCGGAGCTGCGCGGCCGCCTCATTCTTCGTCTTGGCGGCCACCTCGCCCTTCTTGGTGGCGCCCTGCGCGGTTCGTCCGACATACGTGAAAACGGCCATCAGCAGCCCATCCTGGCGGCCCGGTCCGCGGCAGGCTTGGGAGCCGCGCTCGGCCGTTACAACCGCCGCCCGCACCGGCTCATGCTTCTCTCGTCCGCACAGGCGCCGCCCCTCGGAAAAAGAGGTAACGATAGAGGTAATGGCCCCCGGAAAAACAGGTCACCCCAACCATGAGATACAGGAACGGCGCCAGGATCTGCAGGTCCATGCGACGTGACGCCAGGGCCACGACCAGGAGCAGATAGGACAGTTGGAACAGGGTCGTCGCCTTGCCCCACACCGAGGGAGAGATGTCCACGCGCTGGGCGGTCCACCGGCCCAACAGCGCAGCCGCCATGAGCAGCAGGTCGCGGCTGACGATCACGATCGTCGCCCAGACCGGCACGAGGTGAAGCAGGGACAGGGTCACGAACCCTGCGGTCAGGAGCAGCTTGTCGGCCAGGGGATCCAGGTAGGCGCCAACCTTGGTCTGCTGGTTGGCGACCCGCGCGATGGTCCCGTCCAGGCCGTCCGTCAAGCCGGCAATCACCAGCACCACCAGCGCCGCGTCAAAGCGCTCGTCGCCCAGCAGGCTCACGAAGACCGGAATGAGGAGGATGCGCAGGAGGGTCAGGCTGTTCGGCACGTTCATGACCGAGCTGGTAAACACCGGCGCCCTCCCGACGAATCCCGCTGGGGAATAATATGAAGAGGGGCCGCAGGTTGTCAACAAAGGTTGAAGTCCGGCGCCGGCCTGATTATAATCACGGCTGGCGATTCAAGGACCGAACCACGGACGGAGCGAGACGGAGGCTGGCGTGACTCTTCCCTTGACCTTCAAAAAAGAGGGCGTCATTGAGCGGCACCAGATCGAGGGGACCGATCCCAGCGACCGCTACTTCAACCGGTCGGTGCTGGTCAGCCGCGTGGCGCAAGGCTATGCGGGCAAAGTGATGTACGAGGCCCTGACGGTCGACGGAGACACCCAGCCCACGATCGGCGCAGCCGTGAAAAGCCTCGTGGAGAAACTGCAGGCCTTCGGCTTCCATCGCATCCGCACCCGCCCCAATTTCAAGGGCCGCCGGTATCTGGCCGAGAAAGAGACCTGGACCGACTACGCGGATGCGTAACATGCCGCTTCAGCGGCGGCGCCCAGCGCGACGACGGTTGCAGCCAATTAGTAGATTCCCCACGTATTAGAGCCGGATGATCTCTCCACAAGGAGGCATAGGCCTCCGCCCTGTCCTTCGTCAGCCGCGGCTGGCTTTCTGTATCATGCCGCAACCGAATGCGCGCGCCGCTCGTCGCCCGGCCATCCAACTTGCCCGCCATCAACCACGAGCGATCAGCTCTTGATAGATGATGTCATGAATCTTCTGGCGAAACTCCCGGATCTTGTCGTTCTTCCGCGTCGGATGGACACGGTTCGACAGCAAGACCACTTCCAACTCCCGCTCAGGATCGACCCACAGGGACGTGCCCGTATACCCGAGGTGCCCGAAGGCCTGCTGGGAGAACATCGTCCCCGATGAAGAGGGCGGCGAGGGACTGTCCCATCCCAGGCCCCAACTCGATCCCGGCACGATCTCCTGCCTGTCGGTGAACCGCCTAGCAAGGTCCGACCGGAGCAGGGACGGTCTCCCCTTGACGGCGTCCAGCCAACAGCCGGAGACCGCCAGCACGGCCGCGGCTGTCCCAAACAGGCCTGCATGGCCGGCGACCCCTCCCAGCGCATAGGCATTTTCGTCGTGCACTTCCCCCCGCAACATCCGGCCCCGCCAGGGATCATCCTCCGTCGGCGCAATCGATCCGGCGGGAAGCTGTGGTTGTCCGTCCTTGGTCGGCAGAAAGAGGAGCGGTGCCGCCTTAATCGGCCCATAGACCCGCGCCCGAACGAAATCCGCCAGCGACCGGCCGGCCAGCCGTTCCACCAGCAGGCCCAAGAGCATGAACCCCAGATCGCTATAGACCGCTTCGGTCCCGACCGGCGCCACGAGCTCTTCCGCTCCGATCAATTGCAACACATAGGCCTTCGCCGCCGCGCTGCCGAGGAAACCAGGTCGCAGCTTGTCTTGTTCGGCCACCCGTTCGTAGAAGGGACGCCAGGCGGGAAGCCCGGAACTGTGGGTCAAGAGGTGCGCGCCGGTTGCCCCGCCGACCTGGCGGTCATGAAGCTCGGGCAGATAGTCCCGGACCGCAACATCCAGACCGAGTCGCCCGTCTTGAACCAGGCACAGGATAGAAGTGACGGTGGCGAGGGGTTTGGTCAGCGAGGCCAGATCGTAGATAGTGTCGCGATGAAGCGGCTCCGGCGTTGGCACGGTGGCCGCAAGGCCGAAGGCCCGATGATATCGGATCGCGCCCCGACACCGGACCGACAGCACCGCCCCGGGAAAGACCGCGGCATCCACCGCGGACTGCATGGCGCCGGCAATCGGATCGGATGCATCCATCGTCACCCATCAGGGACGCAACACATCAGGAAGCCCATGGCAGGCACGCAGACGAGGCAGGACATTGGCGTCGGAACGGCCGCCAGGAAGGCGGCAGGGTCAGCCGCCGATCAGTTTTTCCGCCTGGTCCGCGTGCGCCTCGTCGCCCATCTCGACCTCTACCATCCGCTCGAACGTGCGCAGGGTCGAGCGCAGCCGCTCAATCGCCATGAGCCGTTGCTTGCGCAGGTCCGCGATCTCCCGCTGGGTGCCGGCGAGTTCGGCCTGCGCTTCACGGACCAATTCGGCCGCCTTCAACTCCGCTTCCTTCATGATGAGCTCGGCATCCCGCTGCGCCGCCTGCTTGAGATCGTCCGTGAAGGCCTGCGCGGTCACCAGCGCGTGGCTGAGGGTGGATTCGGATTTCTTAAGGGCAGCCAGTTGCTCTTCGGCGGCCGCCAATTTGTCGCGCAAGGCCTGGTTCTCGCGCGTGAACCCCTCGACCGTTTGCGCCAGATCTTCCAGGAAGTGATCCACCTCCCGCTTCGAGTACCCGCGCAAGCTGATTCGAAAGTGCATCTGTTGGATGTCGAGCGGCGTAATTTTCATGGCGCACCTCTCTAACGGCTCAGTGCATGCGGACGGCCATATCCTTGAGCGTTTGCACCACCGCCATTTGCAGAAACATGATAATTAAAAACGCGATGATCGGCGACACATCGATGCCCATCCGCCAACCGAGCCTCCGCCGGATCGGCCCCAGGACCGGTTCGGTCGCGCGATCCAGAAATTGCACGATCGGGTTCCAGGGGTCCGGGTTGACCCAGGAGATCAAGGCCCGCGCAATGATCACCCACATGTACAGCCAGAGCACATAGTCCATGACCGTCGCGAACGCATTGAGCAGGTTGCCGGCCACAAACATCGAAGCCCCTCAGCTCGCCAGTTCCTTGGATCGGTTCGTCGCCGCTTCGACCGCCGCGATCAGGGTCGCCTGCAGCCTCCCCTGCTCCAACTCATGCAAGCCGGCGATGGTCGTGCCGCCCGGGGACGCCACCCGGTCTTTCAGCTTGGCGGGATGCTCTTCCGTTTCCAGCACCATCTTCGCCGCGCCCAGCACGGTTTGGGCCGCCAGGAGGGAAGCCACGGACCGGGGCAGGCCCATCTTCACGCCTCCGTCCGCCAGGGCTTCGATCGCCAGAAAGACATAGGCCGGTCCGCTGCCGCTCAGGCCGGTCACCGCGTCCATAAGGCGCTCCTCGACCGTCACCACCCGCCCGACGGATTCGAAGAGCGTCCACGCCAACGCCGCGTCCGCCTCGCTCACGCCAGGCCCGCAGGCAACGGCCGACATGCCCTCGCGCACCAGGGCCGGGGTATTGGGCATCACCCGCACGATGCGCGGCGCCTTGTCCCCCAATTTTTCAAATCGCCGACCAAGGCTCCTGATGGACCAGCCGGCGGCGATCGAAATGACCAGGCGGCCCGGCAGAACCGGCGCGAGTTCCTCCAACACCGATTCCATCATTTGCGGCTTGACCGCAAGCAGGACCACCTCGGCCCAGGCCGCCACCTCCCTGTTATCCGCGCCGACCTGCACGCCGAAACGGCTCTTCATCAGGTCCTGCCGCTCCCGGCTCACATCCGTAACCCGCACCAACGCCGGCCCGCAGCAGCGGGAGGCGAACAGTCCTCCCAACAGGGCCTCCGCCATCTGGCCCCCGCCGATGAACGCCAGCTTGTCGGAAACCGTCTGCTTAGCCACGCCTCGCTCCAAAGATCGCGGTGCCGACACGCACCATCGTAGCCCCTTCTTCCACCGCGACGGCATAATCTTGCGACATCCCCATCGACAGTTCCTTCATGTCTTCGTACGGCAACGATGACGCCAGCTCTCGGAGGCGCCGGAAGTAGGGTCTGGCCGCCTCGGGATCGGTGAAGAGCGGCGGCACGGCCATCAGCCCCTGCACGGAAAGATTCGGGAAGGTTTTCATCGTCGCTACTGTCCCGGCCACCGCAGCAGGAGCCAGCCCCCCCTTGGTCGCCTCCTCCCCGATGTTCACTTCCATCAAGACCGCCTGGACAAGTCCCGCTTCCGCCGCCCGCCGGTTGATCTCTTCAGCCAGTTCCAGGCTGTCCACCGAATGGATCAGCTGGAATCGCCCGACCACCGACTTCACCTTCCGTCGCTGCAGCCGCCCGATGAAATGCCAGGCAATCCCCTGACAGTCTCCGACCGCCTCGATCTTCGGCAGCGCTTCCTGCAGCCGGTTCTCGCCCAGGGTACGCGCGCCGGCCTCGATGGCCAACCGGACCAAGTCCGGTGACACGGCCTTGGTCGCCGCGATCAGGCGAACCGACTCGGGGTTGCAGCCCGTGCGCAGCGCGGCCTGTCGGATGTTGTCGAGGACCGCCCGCACGTTGTGGCCGATGGCATCCGAGCTTCGTGCGTCCGCCACATTCACTCAACGATGAAGGCAGAAGGCTATATGATGACGCTTGCGGCTGCGCAGGAATAATGGACGATATCTTACACCATTCATCGTTCAGCCTTCATCATTCATCGTTTCTTCGAACGGCGCGTCAGCATGATGCCGCTCATCATCGCGCCCCGGGCCGTCCCTTCGCGACGATAGGAATGAAAGAGCGTCGGATGGCAGATCGTGCAGGCGTTGACCGTCCGGATGGCTGTTCGGTCCGCCCCCATGGCCTGGGCCTGGCGCAGGAGCAAGCCGCGCAAGTCCAACAGCCAGGTTCCCGGCCCCGTCTCCCGCACCACGAGGGCCCAGTCGGGAACGCCCTCGCGCAGCTTCTTCAGCACCGGCTCGTCCACTTCGTAGCAGCAGGGGCCGGCCGACGGTCCGATGCCGATCCGCAGCGAGCCTGGGTCCGAACCGAACCGTTCCCGCATCACCGCCAGCGTGCGCGGCAGGATTCCGGCGACAGAACCCCGCCAGCCGGCATGGATCGCCGCCACGGCTCCCTGACGCGGGTCATGCACCAAGACCGGCACGCAATCGGCCGTCTTGACCGTGAGCCAGACCTCCCGCTGGTTCGTCACCAGCGCGTCCCATCCTCCGGCAAAGGTCTCGCCCGGCTCGACCGGCCGATCCAGCACCAGGGCATCCGTGCCGTGCACCTGCGTCACCGACACCACGACGCGGGCCGCCCGGTCCGGACGGCCCGCCTCATGTCGTGTCCCGAAAAAATGCCGGACGCCTTCGTGCTTGTCGGCAAACGCCGGGACCGTGATGTGTTTGGCAGCCATACGGGCAATCTCATGAGACGAGGAGTGCACAGTTCACGGTGGACCGTCATCCGTTTTCGGAAACTGAGCACTGCGAACTGACAACTCTCATTCGCCTCACGCCTCACGCCTCACTCTCATCTTCAGTCCGCTTGCTTTCTCAGAAACGTGGGCACGTCCCACTTCTCGTTTTCGTCCATGACCAGGCCCAGCCGCTCCTGTCCCTCCCGCTGCGCGGACAGCTTGCGGAGGAAGGTCGGCTGTTCGAGATTTTTCTTCGGCGCCTCCGCCGACATTCTGGCGCCCACGCCGACCATGGCCGGCTGCGGAGCGCGCGCCTGGGTCTGGCGCACGGGCAAGGGCCGCTCCGGCAAGCCTGCCTCCTCCCGGTCGAATCCGGTGGCGATCACGGTCACCACCAGCTCTTCGTTCAGCGCTTCGTTGATCACCTGTCCGACGATGATGTTGGCCTCGGGATCGGCCGTCTCACGGATGATCGAGGCCGCCTGATCCACCTCGTGG
>SYGV01000066.1 GCA_005799365.1 Nitrospiraceae bacterium | reverse complement strand
CGACCAGGAAGAAGACCCCTATAACGCCCTGAAAGGGTTCTGGCACAGTCACTGTGGTTGGATTTTCATCAAGTCCCCCTACCGGGACGAAAAATACGAAACCAAGCTGCGCAAAGACCCGTTGATCATGTGGCAACACCGACACTATCTGCCGATCATGCTCTCCGGCCTGCTGCTGCCCTTCGTCGTCGGGCTTGCGCATGGAGGCTGGATCGGCGGGCTGAGCTGCTTTCTGCTGGCCGGAGTCTGCCGGACCTTCCTGGTCCTGAACTCCACCTTCTGCATTAATTCGATTTGCCACATGTGGGGCTCCCAGCCGCACGGGACGGACGATAGCAGCAGGGACAGTTGGTGGATTTCGCTGCTCACCTTCGGCGAGGGCTACCACAACTACCACCATACCCACCTTAGGGATTATCGCAACGGGCCCAAGTGGTACAATTTCGACCCCTCCAAATGGCTCATCTTCACCTTATCCAAGCTCGGGTTGGCGTCCAACCTGCAACGCTACCAAACCTAGCCACATTCTTCATGCGGCCTGGGGCTTTTCCCCTCATCGCCTCAGGCCGATAGCCCCTTGTCTGAAGCGGACAGGGGAGCGTATCATGGCATAGTGCCCAAGCCCGTCCGCGGCTTCATGGAACGCGGCAGCCGTGGGACAGCCGGTCGTGCAGCCCACTCGAACGACGGACGATCGGGACTCATCCGGACAAGGACCGCAGGAGGCTTATCCGATGGCAGATACAGGCGCGGGACAGACAGCACAAGCAGGGGGCCCCAGCAAGCAGGACTTGATCCCCGACGTTAATCACGTCATCGCCGTCAGCAGCGGCAAGGGCGGCGTGGGCAAGTCCACGGTGGCCGTCAATCTGGCCGTGGCCCTGGCCCAATCGGGGGCGAAGGTCGGGCTGATGGATGCGGATATCTATGGCCCCAACATTCCGATGATGATGGGAGCGCCGAAGCCGCCCGAGCAGCAAGACGGCAAGATCAAACCGGCCGAGAGCCACGGCGTCAAAATCATCTCGATGGGCTTCTTCGTGCCGGAAGAGACGGCCATCGTCTGGCGGGGACCCATGATTCACACGGCCATCCAGCAGTTCTTCAGGGACGTGACCTGGGGGACCCTGGACTACCTGTTGCTGGACTTGCCGCCCGGCACGGGAGACGCCCAGCTCACCATCTCGCAGTTGGTGCCCCTCTCCGGCGCGATCACGGTGACGACCCCCCAGGAGGTGGCGCTCCACGACGTGCGGAAGGGCATGATGATGTTCCAGAAGGTCAATGTGCCGTTGCTGGGGATCATTGAGAACATGAGCTTTTTCGTCTGCGGTCATTGCGGGGAACGGACCGAAATCTTTTCCACCGGCGGGGGAGAGCGGGCGGCCCAAAAGCTGGGCATTCCCTTTCTCGGACGGGTCCCGATCGATCCGGCGATCCGCGCCGGCGGCGACTCAGGCATGCCGATCGTCATGGCTGAGCTTGCTTCACCGCAGGCGGCGGCCTTCCGCGAGATCGCAGCCAAACTGGCGGCCCAGTTCCCGGGAAAGGCGGACGGGGGCCAGCCGTCCAGCCCGATCGAACGGATGTTGAATAAGCTCAAGCGACCGGCCGGGTCGAATTAGGCCCGCAACGATAGAGGGGGAGATCATGGCGGAATTCGTGCGAGTGGCGGGAGCGGGAGATGTCAAAGCCGGCACCGGCATCACGGTTGAAGCAAACGGCCAGGCCATCGCCCTGTTCAACGTGGATGGAACCTTTTATGCGATCGATAACACCTGCGTGCATCGGGGCGGGCCCTTGGGAGAAGGCGAGCTGACAGGCGACACAGTCGCCTGTCCCTGGCATGGCTGGGAATACAACGTCAAAGACGGCAAGTGCTCCACCAGCCATTCGGCTTGCGTCAAGACGTACGAAGTGAAAGTCGAAGGACAGGATATAACGGTCCTCTTGTAGCAAGAAGCAATCAACCATCAGTTGCCGGTTCCGGAAACCGAACAACCGGATACCGATACGAACCGACTCTCGACGCAGGACATGGGGGCGAAGCAGGCGGACATTCCACCGCCTGCTGGAAAGGGACAGTGCCATGGCCACTCCAGCCCATATCGAGATGACGGAAACCTTCGTACGGCTCTACGTCTTCCTGAGCCAATATCTGGACCGGTGCCGCGACGAAGCTTCGCGCAAGTCGTTTCCCGAGGCGGAACTGCAGGCCCATCTGTCCGCCACCAAGGCCAAGATGCTCGACATCATGGCGATCAACCGGGTGGTCAAAGAGAAAGTATCGCAGGAATGCGCCCGCATTCTCGCTCTGGGAGAAATTTGTCTGAAACAGGGGGGGGCTAATACTTCTGTGCTGGAAGACGTCAAGCGGGAACGGGCGATTCTCCAGAACAAGACCATCGCCCTGAGCGATCTCCTGGCTGTGTTCCGCGCCGCGGAGTAATCCCGACTGCCGGGACCCCGATGCCAGACCCAATCATCGAGAAGCACCAACTGGCCGGGGTGGACGAGCGCGATCGTGGCTTCAACCGGCTGGTCGAGATCGAACCGACCGACGGGGGCTGCCACGCCACACTCCGCTATGAGGCGACGCTGATCGTGACCCCTCCCTGCCACACCGAATCAGCTTCGCTCACCCATCTCATCGGCCAGTTGCACGGCCAGGGCTATCGACAGCTCCGCTCCCGGCTCAGCTTCCAAGGAGCCGCCTACCTGGGCACTCAGAAAGACTGGATCGACTATCCGGATCCGGACCCGGAACCGCCTGGCATCGCCACTCTTCTCTTTCAACGGTTGCGCGGGATGCTGGGACTAGGGCGGAAGGACCGGTCATGACGTTTGTGCCTCTCAGCGAAGTCGGGAAAGGGTCACGGACTGTGAGTCCCGGTGGAGAACGGAAGCGACTTCCGCCCTGGTTCACAGTCCGGCTCAGCCAGGGACCGGACTACCGGGAGATCCGCCGGACCATGGACCGGCTGGGACTACATACGATCTGCGAAGAAGCCCGCTGTCCGAACATCTGGGAATGTTGGAACAACCGCACCGCCACCTTTCTGATTCTGGGCGACATCTGCACCAGACGTTGCCACTACTGTGCCGTGACGACAGGCCGGCCGTTGGAACCGGACCGGGAAGAACCGTTACGAGTCGCGGAAGCAGTCCAGGCCCTGGGCTTGCGCCATGCCGTCATCACCTCCGTGAATCGAGACGAACTGCCGGACGGGGGCGCGGCGATTTTCGCGGAAACGATCCGGCACATCCATCGGTTGATTCCGACCTGTTCCGTGGAAGTGTTGATTCCGGACTTCGAAGGCAACAAAGAAGCCCTAGCTTCCGTGGTAGCGGAACGGCCGGACATCCTGAACCACAATATCGAAACCGTCTCTCGCCTCTTCCCTTCCATCCGCCCTCAGGGCAAATATGCCCGATCGATCGAATTGCTGGATAGGGCGAAGCGGGCAGGGGCCAGAACCAAATCAGGCCTGATCGTCGGGATGGGGGAAACGGTAGAGGAAGTCCGATCGGTGATGCGGGACCTGCGAACGGCTCAGTGCGACATCCTGACCATCGGGCAATATCTCCAGCCCAGCAAGGAACATCTGCCCGTGGCCCGCTTCTACCATCCGGATGAATTTGAAGCCTTCAAAACCGAGGGACTGGCCCTCGGCTTCAGCCACGTCGAATCCGGCCCGCTTGTGAGAAGCTCTTACCACGCAGAAAAACAGGTATCATCGTAAAAGAAGCGGTCTCGGCCGACAAAGGGCTGGCTGAGGCAACCTACCTCTCGCTCCTGCAGAAGCGAGAGGCAGGAGATGTCACACCTATTGTCAGAGGACGGGACGAGTTCCGCAGCCAAGCGGAGGCGAGGCTTACGGCAGACCAATAGGGCTCTGTTCTTAAGCGACAGTGGCCCGCCTTCATTGACTCTCTTTCGACCCCTCCCTATAATGCCGTCATCGCTGAATTTCCTGGATTTTTCCCCATGAACCAACAGGTCAAAGCGCATCTGGCCCAGAGGATTGATGGGCTGAAAGCCGGCTTCAGACATGCCTTCGCCCTCGGCTCATCCGACAAGCAACTCACGGCCGAGGAAAGGGCGCTCCTGGAGAAAGTGGCCACAACGATCATCCGCCGACGGATGTCCGGCCCGGCCCTGATGTTTCTCGAATCGGCCGGCCCGATGAACTTCCTCGGCAGCCAGGCCTTGCACTTTCTGGCCCCCATCCTCGACCTGGCCTGCGACACGCGCGAGGTCGAATTGGCGGCTCATCTCTTGGAGCGGCGCGATGCCATCTCCCACCTCATCGCCATGATTGACGCCTTAGACAGTCCCGGGACGACCGTTCCTCAATGACGCCCGCACCCGCCTCGCCGGCAAGCCAGCAGGGAGATCATCCGCTCTCGGTGATCATCGCCACGGATTGCGGCAGCACCACGACCAAAGCCATCCTGATCGAGAAAGTCGGGAACGAATACAGACAGACCTTCCGGGGCGAAGCGCCCACCACGGTGGAAGCTCCGTTCGAAGACGTCACCCGCGGCGTCCTCAACGCCTTTGCAGAAGTCGAAGAACTCTCCGGCCGCAAGATTCTGGACGGGGAGCGGATCATTACACCGGCCAGGGAGGAGCAGGGCAAGCAAGTCGGCGTAGACATCTATGTCTCCACCAGCAGCGCCGGGGGCGGCTTGCAGATGATGGTGGCCGGAGTCGTCCAAAACATCAGCGGAGAGAGCGCGCAGCGTTGCGCCCTAGGAGCCGGCGCCATCGTCATGAACGTCCTGGCCAGCAACGACGGCCGCTTGCCACACGAGAAGATCGAGCGCATCAGGAGGCTGCGGCCGGACATGATCCTCCTCTCCGGCGGAACCGACGGCGGCACCGTCACCCACGTGGTGGAGATGGCCGAGTACATCGCCGCCGCAGAGCCGCGGCCCAGGCTCGGCATGAGCTATTCGCTCCCGCTCATCTATGCCGGCAACAAGGACGCGCAAGCACGCATCAAGGACATCCTGGAGCAGAAGACCGCCCTGACCCTCACCGAGAATCTACGGCCCACGCCGGAGCGGGAAAACCTGGCCCCGGCCCGGAACAAGATTCACGATCTGTTCCTGGAGCATGTCATGGCCCAGGCGCCGGGCTACAAGAAATTGATCGACTGGGCCGGAGCCCCGATCATGCCGACCCCCGCGGCGGTGGGCCTCATCATGCAGACCATCGCCAAGCGGGAAAACCTGAACCTGATCGGCGTGGACATCGGCGGCGCCACGACGGACGTCTTCTCCGTCTTCGGAGAGACCTTCAACCGGACCGTCAGCGCCAACCTGGGCATGTCCTACAGCATCTCCAACGTCCTGGCCGAGGCGGGTCTGGCGAACATCATGCGCTGGGTGCCCTTTACGCTCGAGGAACAGGTCCTGCGCAACCGGATCAAGAACAAGATGATCCGGCCGACGACTATCCCCCAAACCCTGGACGAGCTCCAGATCGAGCAGGCCATCTCGCGGGAAGCCTTGCGGCTGGCCCTCATCCATCACAAGTCCCTGGCCACAGGATTGAAAGGCGTCCAGCAGGAACGCACGATCTCGGACATCTTTGAACAGCAGGCCTCGGGCAAGACCCTGATCGACATGTTGAAGCTGGACCTGATCGTCGGGAGCGGCGGCATCCTCTCCCACGCGCCGCGCCGCACCCAATCCATGCTGATGATGGTGGACGCCTACGAGCCGCTCGGCTTCACGGTCCTCTCCGTGGACAGCATCTTCATGATGCCACACCTGGGCGTCCTCTCCACGGTCAACGAACAGGCGGCGACGGACGTGTTCGTCCGCGACTGCATGGTCTACCTGGGAACCTGCGTCGCGCCGATCGGGCAGGGGAAAGAGGGGGAACGCTGCGCCGACTATACGATCACCTTCGGCGGAAACCGTCCCCCCGAGACCGGCGCCCTGGCCTTCGGCGAGTTGAAACTCCTGCCCCTCGATACCGACGAGCGGGCAACCGTCGAGTTGCGCCCGGCCAAGACTGTGGACCTGGGTTCAGGCAAAGGCGCAGCGGTCACCCGTGAAGTCAGGGGAGGGGTGGTCGGGCTGCTGCTCGACGGCCGAGGCCGCCCGCTCCAATTGCCTAGCGACAACCAAGCCAGACTCAAGGCGCTGACGAAGTGGTATCAGGCGGTGGACCTGTATCCGGCAACGACAAAAGCGGAAGGCAGAATGCAGAAGGCAGAAAGCAGCCATTAACCAGGTTGCCTTCTGCCTACTGCTTTCAGCCTTCTAGAATATTAAGAAATGGCTCACTCCTACACACCAGGCCTGACGGTCACGGAGACGGCGACGCTTCGGAAGCGCCGGCTCCTGCCCATTCCCGGCACTGTCACGGTGAAGACCGGCCGCCAAGTCCAGGCCGATACGGTGGTCGCGCGAACCGAGCTGGCCGGCAAGGTCCACGTGGTGAATGTGGCCAACCTGCTCGGTGCGGCGCCGGACGAGATCAGGGACTATCTGACCAAGAAGGAAGGGGAGACGATCACCCACGACGAAGTGATCGCCGAGAGCAAGCCCCTGATCAAGTGGTTCAGAACCGAGGTCCGGTCGCCCATTGCAGGCAAGCTGGAATCCGTTTCGCTGATCACGGGACAAGTCCTCCTGCGCGAACCTCCCAAGGCCCTGGAAATCCTGGCCTACGTGGACGGAACCATCATTGAGGCATTGCCCAGCCAAGGCGTCACAGTGGAATGTACCGCCAGCCTCGTGCAGGGCATCTTCGGCATCGGGGGAGAGACTTGGGGGGAGCTGGCCATGGCGGTCCGGTCGCCAGATGAACGGCTCACGCCGGGCCATCTGCAGCCCTCGATGAAAGGCAAGATCGTGGTCGGCGGCTCGTTCCTGGGGGCCGACACGATGGCCAAGGCCAGGGAGATCGGCGTGGCGGCCCTGGTCGTCGGGGGCATCCACGATAAGGATTTG
>SYGV01000065.1 GCA_005799365.1 Nitrospiraceae bacterium | reverse complement strand
TACGACACCTCCGACCGGCTCTACTTCGAGCCCTTGACGCAGGAGGACGTGCTGAACATCATTCGGGTCGAGCAGCCGCTGGGCCTGGTCGTTCAGTTCGGCGGGCAGACGCCGCTCAAGCTGGCCCTCCCGCTGGCTCAAGCCGGGGTTACGATTCTCGGCACCAGCCCCGACGCCATCGACCGGGCGGAAGACCGGGAACGGTTCCGCGACTTGCTGGAAAAACTCAAGCTGCGCCAGCCGGACAGCGGAATCGCCCGCTCCGTGGAGGAAGCGGTTCGGAGAGCCGCCGCCATTACCTATCCCGTGATGGTCCGCCCCTCGTACGTGCTGGGCGGCCGCGCCATGCGCATCGTCTACGACGAGGCCGGCTTGAGGGGCTACATGACCTCGGCGGTCACCGCGTCGCCCAACCATCCCGTCCTGATCGACAAGTACCTGGAAGATGCGATCGAAGTGGATGTGGACGCCCTGTCCGACGGGCGACAGGTCGTAGTCGCCGGCATCATGGAACACATCGAAGAGGCGGGCGTGCATTCCGGAGATTCGGCTTGCTCGCTCCCGCCCTATACGCTCGGTGAAGCGGTGGTGGAGGAGATTCGCCGCCAGACCACCGCCCTGGCCATGGAACTGGGTGTGATCGGCTTGATGAACGCCCAGTTCGCCGTCCGAGACGGCAAAGTCTTCGTGCTCGAAGTGAACCCGCGCGGCTCGCGAACCGTGCCCTTCGTCAGCAAGACCATCGGCGTCCCCCTGGCCAAACTGGCCATGAAAGTCATGATGGGCAGGACGCTCCACGAACTCGGCTTCACCGAAACCAAGCCCTTGGCCCATGTCGCGGTAAAAGAGGCCGTCTTCCCCTTCATGAAATTCGCCGGCGTGGATGTGCTCCTCGGCCCGGAGATGCGATCCACCGGAGAAGTGATGGGCGTGGACGGGGACTTCGGCTGGGCCTTTGCCAAGTCCCAAGCCGGCGCCGGCGTGGCCCTGCCGCGCGGCGGCACGGTCTTCCTGAGCGTGAAGGACCAGGACAAGTCGGCGGCGCTGGACGTCGCACGGCACCTGCAGCGCCTCCGATTCACGATCGAAGCCACCAGCGGCACCGCCGCCTACCTGCGCAGCCAGGGGGTCGAGGTGCAGACGGTCAACAAGGTCAACGAGGGGCGCCCGCACATCGTGGACCACATTAAGAACGGCGAGATCAGCCTCGTCATCAACACGGTCGGGAGCGAGGCGTCGCATGCCGACTCCGCCTCGATCCGGCGCGAAGCGCTTCAAAAGGGCTTGCCCTACTATACGACCATGCGCGGCGCGCTGGCGGCCGCCCTGGGAATCGACGCGTCGCTCCGCAAGGCATTGACGATTCGGTCGCTCCAGGAATACCATGCGCGCAGGGAATGTTGAACGATGAATGATGAGCGATGAACAAACAGCCGCACCGTTTCCCGTTCATCATTCAACATTTTGCATTCACCATGAAGGGGTAACAATGCCGACACCGATTACCAAGAAGGGCTATGACGCGCTGAAAGCGGAGCTGGACCGGCTGCACAAGGTGGAGCGGCCCAAGGTCATTGAAGCGATCGCCGAAGCGCGCGCACACGGCGACTTGAGCGAAAACGCCGAGTACGACGCAGCCAAGGACCGGCAGGGGTTCATCGAGGCGCGGATCAGCGAATTGAATCACAAGCTGGCCGACGCGCGAATCATCGACACCTCCAAACTGTCCAGCGAGACCGTCGTCTTCGGCGCCACGGTCCTGATCGTCGAGAGCGAGTCAAAACAGAAAAAACAGTACACCCTGGTCGGACAGGACGAAGCCGACCTCAAGGACGGAAAGATTTCCGTCCAATCGCCGGTGGGCAAGGCGCTGATCGGAAAACGAGTCGGGGACTTGGTCGAAGTCACGACCCCGGCCCGGGTGGTGGAGTATGAAGTCTGCGAAATCAGGTTCGAGGCACTGTAAATGAATCGAAAAGTCCGTAAAGTCAAAAAGTCTGAACGTTGCATCCAGGATTTGGACTTGCCGACTTTTTAACTCACATTGAGTGACTATGCCTTCCGCCATTTCCGTCATCACGCTCCTGACCGACTTCGGCACCCGCGACTACTTCGTGGCCAGCATGAAGGGGGTCATCCTCAACATCAACTCCCAGGCCAGGGTCGTCGACCTGTCCCACGAAGTTCCGTCCCAGTCGATCGACGAAGCGGCCTACCTGCTTAAGTCCTCCTACCGCTACTTCCCGGACGGCACCGTCCACGTCGCCGTGGTGGACCCGGGCGTCGGCAGTGCCAGGCGGCCGCTGCTCGTAACGACCTCCCGCTACTTTTTCATCGCGCCGGACAACGGATTGCTCAGCTACATCTTCGAGGAAGAAACCGGGGTAGAAGTCCGGGTGATCGAGAACAAACAGTATCGGCTGGATTCGGAAGGAGCCACCTTCGATGGGCGGGATCTGTTCGCGCCGGCGGCCGCCTGGCTGACCAGAGGCCAGTCCCCAGGCTCCTATGGGCGATTGATTCAGGACTATGTGAAGTTGCCCATCGAGGAACCGGCGGTGGCCCACAAAGTCCTGACCGGCCGGATCGTCTATGTGGATCACTACGGGAATCTGATCTCGACCATCACCCCCCTGCATCTCAAAGAGCTGCAGGGGGTGACTCGGACGTCCAGCTCCGAGGTCACGATCCGTCTCGCCGGCGTTGAGATACAGGGGCTTGTGGGCTGCTATGCGGACGGGGACAAGGCCAATCCCAACGCGCTCATCAACAGCAACGGGCAGGTGGAAGTCTTCGTCAAGGAAGGCAGCGCCGCCGATACCCTCAAGTGCGCCCGCGGCGAGAAGATCGAGCTCTTCTAGGCGAACCCTCCACGGAACCCGCAGCGAGTCCAGTCAAGCGACCGAGTACGAAACCGGAAGGCTTTTTCAGCGCCTACTCGCGCCAGAGAAAGATGCCGCCGAGGAGCCCCGCCACGTTCGGGACGATCTTTACATTGGCGGGGAGAGGAATGGCAATGTGCTTGGTGTTCCCGCCGCCGAGATACAGCACATCGTAGGTGAAGAGGGCGTCCAGCGCTTGGATGGCCTTGCCCAGCCGGCTGTTCCATTTTTCCTTGCCCGCCTTCTTCAGCGCCGCATTGCCGAGCTGCTCTTCGTAGGTCATGCCCTTGCGGAACAGATGATGGGCCAGCTCCAGATTCGGAACCAAGCGGCCGTCCACAAAGAGAGCCGACCCCACGCCGGTGCCCAGCGTCATGACCACTTCGACGCCGCGGCCCGCAATGGCCCCGAACCCTTGCACATCGGCATCGTTGGCGACACGGACAGGTTTCCCCAGCATACGTTTCAGCGAAGCCGCCAGCTTGTAGCCTTGCCAGCTCGCATCCAGGTTGGGCGCGGTCACCGTGACGCCTTGCCGCACCACGCCGGGAAAGCCGACGGACACTCGTTCGAACAACCCCTGCGCCTTGGCCAGGCCGGCGATCACGTCGAGCACCGCCTTCGGCGTAGCCGGCCTGGGAGTCTCCACGCGGCTCCTGGTCGTCAAGAGATTGCCGGATTCGTCCAGCAGCAGCGCCTTGATGCCGCTCCCGCCGATATCCACGGCCAACGTCTTGATCCGAGCCGGCGGCTCAGTCTTGCCTTGCGCCATCACTCGCTCCCGCACGCAGGCTGCCCGGAGAGGGCCCGCCACTTAACCAGATATTCCTGCACGGTCGCCACGAAAGTAGCATGGCTCCAGGTCAGGGGCGACACAGAGAGGGGAGCGTGGGTCTCGGGATGCACTTGCTCCGCCAGGACCCCGGAAGCCAGCCCATGCGTGACGCACCAGGTCAGCACATCGGCCGCAGGCTTCAGATCTCCCCGTTTCACGGCTGTTGCGATGGTCCACTGGGCCAGCCAGAGCGTGCAGATGAACCAGGGATTGCCGGGTACATTGGCCACATCCTGGCTCTGCTGGTGGTAGTAGTCGTTTTCGTAACGGGCCACGCCACCGACGCCGGTCTTGACCCACAGCCGTTCGCGGATCGCCTTCATGGTGCGGACGATGCGCGGATCGTCCGGCCCAAACATCCCGAAGTACCAGAGCCCGAACATGGAAGCGTCCAGCGTCTCGTCGAACTCCCAGCTCCCATCCGGATTCTGGTTGGCCATCCGGACGAACCGGTCCCGTTCCGGCCGATACAGGACCGCTTCCACGCCGGCCTTGATCTCGGCTGCAGCGGCCAAGTACTGCTCGCCCTGCTTCATTTCTCCGAAGGCTTGCGCAAAGCTCGCGGCCGCCGTCAAGCCGGCCCAGACCGCCGCAGTGGTGAACGCCAAGACTCCGCGGCGCTCTTCCCAGAGATCGTAGGAGGGGAGGGGAAGCCCGGTTTTCTTGTCCCGGTATCCGACCATGAAGTCGGCGGCCCGGACGATCAACGACCGGTACAGCGGCTTGATATACTCGACGCTCTTCCACCGTTCGAAGTGATTCCAGAGGGCCCAGAGAACCAGCGCCGTCTCGTCCTCCTGAATCGGCAAATCCTTATGCCCGTCGCGCACCCAGGGATGCCAACTCGACGCCAGCGTGCCGTCGGGGTTGTATTTGTGCAGGAGATAGCCTTCCTTGCTCAGAATCTCACGGCAGAAATTGAAGAAGGCCTGGGTGACGGGCAAGTACCCGGCCAGGCTCATGGCATGGGCGACCAGCGCGCCGTCGCGGGGCCACATATAGGAATAGGTATCACGCACGGCGGAGGCGATATCGGAATCGTTCGCCGCAATGATGGCGCCGCTGTTGTCGATCTGCGTCCGCAGGATCAGGAGACTCGCCAGATAGAGACGGCTGACCTCGGCAGACAGATCGGCAAAGTCAGGCCGGTGCACATCCAACCAGAGATGCCAGTAGGACGCGGTCCGACTCAGAAAATGCCAGGGCCCTCGGTGGCGGACGGAGCGGTTGAGCTGCGTCACTTCCTCGAAGCTGTTGCCCACCGCCAGCCAGTAATAGGCGGTCTGCATCGTCTGGGGAGGAAGCGTCAGGTGGACCGCGATCGTGGAATCCACCGAACCCTGCGCGATCGGATTGCCGGAGAGGACCCCGTCCTCGGCGTCCCGCCACGTGCCTTGCAGCCCGCTGACTCCCTTGTGTCCGCACGCCCATTGCTGCAAGCCGATGTGCCAGCCGGCCACCGAATCGGCCGCATCTTCCGGCCGTTTCCCCGGCGTCGCCCCGTTGATCAGGAACCACCGGGCCCCCTTGTAGTGATAGACCGACCGACGCTCCGGCTCATAGTAGGCCGTATCGCCCACTTCATGGGAGGAGATGTACAAGTCGTGGTGAAAGAAGAACCGGACCTCGCGCGCCCGGTCCGTCTGGTTGTTCGCGTCGATCCGGCGCACATAGAGGTTCTCATGAAAGTCCACCGCATCATGGCAGACGAGCTCCAGTTCCAGCTCGGGATGCGACAACTGGACTTGGGTCACCAGCGTCTCCTCCTGGTAGCAGAGACGCCGCGTCCATCCGGGGTCATCCAGCCATTTGAACCGCCCCTCCACCCAGACGCCGAATCGAAAGACTTGTCCTTTGGTGTGGTTTTCCAGCCCCACATGCGGCCAGTAGAGATCGCGCAGCTGGTACGTGCAGTCGAAGTTGACGAGGAGCGAACCGTTCCCAATGGGCAAATCGCGCGGCATGCGTCTGACTCCCTTTCTTGCAGATTGAGCCGCCAGTGTACCTTATTGATGCAATCGTCCCAACACAAAAGGCTTTCCCGGTGGGACTACGGACGCACACGTCGGCGCCGGCCGCCGGGCGCCGGAGGTTCGGTGATCGTCCGAATCGCTGCGCGGACAATGGCCGCCATGCGGGACAGTTCCGTCATCGTGACTGCCAGGGGCGGCATCAGGACCACGACGTTGCCCAAGGGCCGGAGCAGCAGGCCGCGGCGGCGCGCCTCCATCGCCACCCAATGGCCCGCTCGCTCCGTCAACGGATAGGGTTCCTTCGTGGCTCGGTTCTTGACCAACTCGATGCCGACCATGAACCCTCGTTGCCTGACGTCCCCCACATGCGCCAAACGGGCAACCGGCTTGAGCAGCCGGCGCAGCGTGCGAATCTTGCCTTGCATGCGAGCCAGCGTCCGTTCCGTTCGAAACACCTCCAGATTCGCCAAGGCCACCGCGCAAGCCAGGGGATTGCCTGTGTAGCTGTGACCGTGAAAGAACGTCTTCCACTCTCCATACTGCCCCAAGAAGGCCCGGTAGATGTCCTCCGTCGCCAAGGTCGCCCCCAGCGGGAGATAGCCACCGGTGAGCCCCTTGCTGACGGCCATCAGATCCGGCGTGACCCGTTCATGCTGACAGGCGAACATTCGCCCGGTCCGCCCGAATCCCGTGGCCACTTCATCGGCGATCAAAAGGACCTCGTACTTCGTGCAGAGTGCCCTGATGCGGGCCAGATAGCCGGGCGGCGCCGTCAACATTCCGGATGCCGCTTGCACCAGCGGTTCGATCACCAGCCCGGCAATCTCCCGGTGCCGCCGCTTGAGCAGGGACTCGACCGGGTCCAGGCAAGCCATCCGACAAGAAGGATAGGTCTTCTGGAACGGACAGCGGTAACAATAGGGAGGCTCCGCGGCAATCGTGGGAACCAGCAGGGGAGCGAACCGGTCCCGGAACAGACCAATGCCCCCGATGCTCATCGCCCCGGCCGTATCGCCATGGTAGGAGAGCTGGAGATGCAGAAAGGTCCGCTTAGAGCCGGCCTTGGGGTCGCGCTGCCGCCAGTACTGGAGGGCCATTTTCAGCGCGACTTCCACGGCGGTGGAGCCGTCATCCGAATAGAACACCCGCGTCAACCCGCAGGGGGCCAGCTTCACCAACGCTCGGGCCAGCGCAATCGCCGGCGGACTGGACAGCCCCAGCAGGGTGCTGTGAGCGACTTTCCCGAGTTGGGTGCGGATCGCGCGATCGAGGGTCGGATGCCGGTGGCCATGGACGTTGACCCAGATCGAAGAGACGCCGTCGAGGTACTTACGGCCCTGGGTGTCGCTCAGCCACGCGCCGCGACCCCGCTCGATGATCAAAGGGGTTTCCTGTTCCCATTCCTGCATCTGGGTGAAGGGGTGCCAGAGGTACCGACGGTCCCAGTCGGCCAGTTGTTTGGTGTCAGAAGAGGGCATCATGCAAGACAGGCACCTCCAGGTCGCGAATCGCCGGATTATACGGGCCGCTCACTTTTTTGACAACCAGGCGATGACCACCTATAATGAACTGATTTACGAGCATGAGCAAGGACTTGCAAACCCGCATCAGGAATTTTTCCATTATCGCCCATATCGATCACGGGAAATCTACCCTCGCTGACCGGTTCCTCGAAACCACGGGCGCGATCACCGCCCGCGAGTCCCGAGACCAAATTCTGGATGCCATGGACCTGGAACGGGAGCGCGGCATCACGATCAAGGCCCATGCGGTGGCCATCCGGTACAAGGCGGACGACGGGCAGACGTACCAGTTGCATTTGATCGATACGCCGGGCCACGTGGACTTCACCTATGAAGTGTCCCGCAGCTTGGCCGCCTGCGAAGGCGCCATCCTGTTGGTGGATGCCACGCAGGGGGTGGAAGCCCAGACGATCGCCAACGCGCACCTGGCCATGGCCAACAATCTCATGATCCTCCCGGTCATCAATAAGATCGACCTGCCGAGTTCGGACGTGGAGGGGGTCACGCACCAGATGCACGAAGTCTTGGGGCTAGATGTGGCCGACACGTTGCTGGTCAGCGCCAAAGAGGGGCGGGGAGTCAGGGAAATCCTGGAAGCCGTGGTGGCCCGGGTGCCGCCGCCTTCGGGAGACCCGGACAAGCCCTTGAAGGCGCTGATCTTCGACTCCTGGTTCGATAATTATCAGGGCATCATCGTCCTGATCCGGATCGTGGACGGTGCGATCAAGCCCGGCACGAAGATCCGCCTCATGTCGAACAACAAAGTCTTCGACGTGCTGGAAGTGGGTCAGTTCACGCCGAAGCGCACAAAGACCGAGCGGCTGAACACCGGGGAAGTCGGGTACGTCTGCGCCGGCATCCGGGAGGCCGCCGACACCAAAATCGGCGACACGATCACCAATGCGGCCCATTCCACCGACGCGGCGCTGCCCGGCTACAAAGAAGTCAAACCCCTGGTCTTTTGCGGGCTCTATTCCACGGACACGGCCCGGTTCGAGGACCTGCGCGACGCCCTGCAAAAGCTGCGGTTGAACGATTCCTCGTTCGCCTACGAGCCGGAAACCTCGCTCGCATTGGGGTTCGGGTTCCGCTGCGGCTTCCTCGGGCTCCTGCACATGGAGATCATCCAGGAACGACTCGAACGGGAATACGAGCTCACGCTCATCACCACCGCGCCCACCGTCGTGTACCAAGTCCTCACCACGAAGGGGGACATCCTCCAGATCGACAACCCGGCAAAACTGCCGCCCCCCTCGGCCATCGCCAGCTTCGAAGAGCCGTTCATCCAGGCCACGATCATCACGCCGGAGCGCTACGTCGGCAACATTCTTCAGCTCTGCCAGGATCGGCGCGGCACCCAGAAGGGGTTGCACTACCTGGACCCGACGCGGGTCATGCTCACGTACGAATTGCCCTTGAACGAGGTCATTCTGGACTTCTACGACCGGTTGAAATCCAAGACGCAAGGCTATGCGTCGCTCGACTATGAGTTGATCGGCTACCGCGAATCGGACCTCGTCAAGATCGACATGTTGCTGAACGGGGAGACAGTAGACGCGCTGTCCTTCATCGCCCACAAGGAGAAGGCACATATCCGGGGCCGCCAGATGGCCGAGAAGATGAAAGAACTCATCCCGAAACAGATGTTCGAGATCGCCATTCAGGCGGCCATCGGGAACAAGGTCATCGCGCGGGAGACCGTCGGCGCGATCAAGAAAAACGTCACCGCCAAGTGCTCCGGCGGCGACATCTCGAGAAAACGGAAACTGTGGGAGAAACAGAAGGAAGGCAAGAAGCGGATGAAACAGATCGGGCGCGTCGAAGTGCCGCAGGAGGCCTTCCTGGCCCTGCTCAAGGTGACGGGCGAATGAGCCTGGAACAGGACCAGCCCAGGGTGGAGGACGTGGCGGGGGCTGCGGTGCACCACGCCGATCCCGCCATGCCGGAGTCCGCCGTGGCGGTCGAGCCGGTCGCGACGGCCGGCGCCGCCTCGCACGCCGGCAAATCGCTGCTGCGCGAGTATGCGGAGGCGATCGTTGTCGCCATGTTGCTGGCCTTCGCGATCCGCGTCTTCGTCGTGCAAGCGTTCAAGATTCCCTCCGGCTCTATGATTCCCACGCTGCTGATCGGGGACCATATCCTGGTCAGCAAGCTTTCCTACGGAGTGCAGTGGCCCACCGACTGCAAGTTCCGCATGAGCTTCCCGCCGGTCACCTGTTACGCCTCCGCGACGGTCCTCTCCTTCGGCAAGCCGGAGCGCGGCGACGTCATCGTGTTCCGGTACCCGGAAGACGAAGAGAAGGATTTCATCAAGCGCATCGTGGGCCTGCCCGGCGACACCATCGAAATCCGCCGCAAGGTCGTGCATGTGAACGGAGCCCCCCTGGACGACCGAGCGTTCACCCAGCGGGTCGATCCCGGTGTCATCGACGGACACATCAATCCGCGCGACAACTTCGGGCCGATCACGGTCCCGGCGCAGTCCTACTTCGTCATGGGCGACAACCGGGATCAGAGCCTCGACAGCCGCTTCTGGGGGTTCGTGAACGAGGAGAAGATCAAGGGCAAGGCGTTTCGAATCTATTGGTCCTGGAGCGGGCAAGGCACCTGGCAGAACTGGGTACGATGGGAACGCTTCGGCAAGGCCATCCGTTAGGGCAATGGTGAATGATGAATGGTGAATTGAGGCGAAGGCCGATGAATTCGAAATTAAAAATTCACAATTCAACGCTGATCGGACACGTCCGGCGCTTTCCCCAGGCCTCCGTGCTCGTGCTCGGCGACCTGATCCAGGACCATTATATTTGGGGCAAGGTCAGCCGCATCTCCCCTGAAGCCCCGGTACCGGTCGTCCACGTCCAGTCGGAGTCCCGCCAACTCGGCGGCGCGGCCAACGTGTACCACAACATCCTCACCCTGGGGGGCAAGGCCGACCTCTGCGGCGTGGTGGGATCGGACGAGGAGGGGCGGCGCCTGCTCGCGCAGTTGGGCGGCGGGCACACATCCAGAAGCGGCATCGTGGTCGATCCGGACCGGCCGACCACCTGCAAGACTCGCGTCGTGGCCCACCATCAGCAAATCGTCCGGTTCGACATCGAGCGGGCGGGCGAGATCAAAGAAGCGATCCAGCGCCGCCTCATCCGGCACGTCGAGTCTCGGCTGCGACACATTTCCTGCCTGGTCGTATCCGATTATGCCAAGGGCGTAGTCACGGCGCCGCTCATGGCCGAGGTGACCCGCCTGGCCGCGCTCCGCCGCATTCCGATCATCGTGGACCCAAAAGTCGAACACTTTTCCTACTATAAAGGCGTGACGCTCATCACCCCGAATCATCTGGAGGCGGGACGGGCCGCGGGCATCCAGGCCGAGGACGACCGATCCGTGACCGAAGCCGGCGAAGTCATCCGCCAACGGCTGGGCTGCCGCTCGGTCCTCATCACCAGAGGCGAGAAGGGGATGAGCCTGTTCGAACCGGACGGAGCGACCTGGCACATTCCGACGATGGCCCGACAGGTCTTCGACGTGACCGGCGCGGGCGACACCGTCATCGGCACCCTGGCGCTGGCTCTGGCGACCGGCGCTTCGCTGCGGGACAGCGCCATCCTGGCGAACCAGACGGCCGGCATCGTCGTCGGCATGGTGGGCACGGCGACGGCGACCGCGGCGCAACTGACCAAGGCCCTGCGACATGGCTAGCCCAACGACATCGGTCACCGTTGTCATTCCGGCCCGCTACGGGTCGTCGCGCTTTCCCGGCAAGCCTCTGGCCCGTCTCGCCGGCAAGCCAATGATTCAGCACGTCTACGAGCGGGTGCGGGATGTCCCGCACATCCGCCAGGTCCTGGTGGCCACCGACGACCAGCGCATCAGCGACGCCGTCACGGGATTCGGAGGCCGGGTCATGCTCACGCAGGAGCCCTACCGAACCGGGACGGACCGGGTCGCGGGCGTGGCCCGCCAGGTCGCGGGCGAGGTCTTCGTCAACCTGCAGGGGGACGAGATCGCGCTGCACCCGGGCCTCTTCAGCGATTTGATCGAGCCGTTCCTCGGCAGCCAGGCCGAGATAGGCACCCTCAAGCGGCGCCTGACGACGGCGGACGAGATCGCCACCCCCGGCATCGTGAAAGTCGTCACGGATCACGAGGGCCATGCCCTCTACTTCTCTCGCGCGCCCATCCCCCACGTGCGGGACGGGGAGCCGGTGCCCGGGCAGTCCGGGTTGCATTATGTGCACCTGGGCATTTACATTTATAGACGCGAGACGCTGCTGCGGCTTGCCGGCCTGCCGACCGGCAAGCTCGAGGAGGCCGAGAAGCTCGAGCAGCTCCGGGCGCTGGAAGCGGGCATCCGCATCCGGGTCTGGGAAACGCAGCATCCCTCGTTGCGGATCGACACGCCGCAAGATTTGGACGACGCGGCCAAGACCTTGGAGCGACTGACGCCTTTTCCGCAACATCTTCATGAACCGACCGTACTTGGTTTCCCGGCGTCCAGGCGGAGGGTGACATGGCCACCAGCAGCAAATTCATTTTCGTAACCGGCGGCGTGGTGTCGTCGCTGGGCAAGGGCCTGGCGTCGGCCTCGATCGGCAACCTCCTGGAGAGCCGGGGGCTCAAGGTCACGTTCCTGAAGCTCGATCCCTACATCAACGTGGACCCCGGCACGATGAACCCCTACCAACACGGGGAAGTCTTCGTCACCGACGACGGGGCGGAAACCGACCTGGACCTGGGCCACTACGAACGGTACACCTCCCTGACCCTGACCAAGGAGAACAACTACACGACCGGCCGGATCTACAACGCAGTCATCACGAAAGAGCGGCGCGGCGATTACCTGGGCGGGACGGTCCAGGTGGTGCCCCACATCACGGACGAGATCAAGCGGTCGATCACGCAGGTCGCCCAGGGGGTGGACGTGACGATCGTCGAGATCGGCGGCAC
>SYGV01000064.1 GCA_005799365.1 Nitrospiraceae bacterium | reverse complement strand
TCGTATTGCCGGTTGAAAAGGCCAGGATGAAATCGCCGCTTCCGTGCCGCGCCGTCGAGCCGGTCCTGGCCAGGCCCAGTGCCGCCCGTTTGGCCAGGCGGCCGAGTTGGCGGGCATCCAACGGGGCATCGGTGGCAATCACAATGATGATGGAGCCTTCCTGGGCTGAGAGCCAGGGCTCCTGCGCCGGTCTTGCATCGCCCTCCTGTTGCAGGCGGCTCTGCCGGGTCGTGGAGCCGGTTTCGTACAGCTTCCCAACGGGAACTCCGGCCACGACGAGTTCATCCCGCCGACCATGATTGGCATTGACCAGGACGCCGACCGTGTAGCTCCCCTCCTCTGCCGTCAGCCGTCGGGAGGAGGTGCCGATGCCGCCTTTGAAGCCGTAGGAGACCATGCCGGTTCCGGCTCCCACCGCGCCTTCCGCCACCGGCCCGCCCGCGGCTCCGTCCAATGCGGCGGCCACATCCGCCTCGGACACATGCCGGCCCTGACTGTCGTTCAGCCGGCTGTCGTCGCACTCGGCTACCACAGGCGTGAGCGTGTCGTCCGAGATGCCGATGTCCGGGTACCGTGTGATCATCCAGCTCATCACCCCGTTGGCCACGCGCGGGACGTTGAGGGTGTTGGTCAGCGCGATGGGGTATTCCAGGAACCCGGATTCCGCCACCCAGGCAAGTCCGGTCATCTCCCCGGTGCCGTTCAACACGAATGAGGCGGCCGGCGCCTTCTTGTGCCAGACGTCATCGCGGGGAATGACCACGGTCACGCCGGTGCGCACCGGCCCCTCTCCAGGTTTCAGCGTCCCTTGTCCCTTCATCAGAGTGACCTGCCCGACAGCCACGCCCGCGACATCCGTGATGGCATTCCAGGGGCCAGGCTGGTACTTCCCGATCGCAATGCCCAGGTCGCGGGCCCGTTGTCGCGGCTCGTCGGCTCCCGCCGACAAGTCGCCGCCGGCCGCCCCCAGCATGATGGCGATGATGAGCGGAGCCGCGTGCCATCCGGCCCGCCCGCGCGCTCGGCATCTCTGACCGTGATCCGGTTGTGACATGGTCGCTTCTCCCGGCTCAGTGTGGTGACGCTCCGACCTGATCCAGTCGGGCTTTGCAGACAGGACAGTGATCGAGCGCCGCCAGGTCGATGACCCACGAACTGTGCGGCCGGCTGGACACCATCATCCAGACCAGCTTGGCCGAACAGCGGGGGCACCGGAGCGTGCCTGTGAACCAGACGAATGTCGCCGCGCCGAGAAAGAGTCCGCAGGCGGCCAAGGCCATGAACAGGCGCCCCCCGAGGTGAGCGAGAAGAACGCCGCAGTCAGGAGGCCCAGCGCTCCGGTGAATCCGGCGACGGTCACGTAGAGCTTCCAGGCCTGGCCGGTGGCGATGATCTAGCTGGATGTCCCTCGGCTCACGGCGCAGCCTCAGAGTTCATGGGTCGAGTCCGGCTCCGGCACCGTGACGTCGATTCCCGGGTGCTCGGCCTGAATCGCCGCCGCCAGCGAAAACGACTGCTTCTCTTCCCCATGCACGACGAACACCTTGTCCGGCGCCGGTGTGATGGCCCGGACATAGGCCAACAGATCGTTGCGGTCCGCATGGGCGGAGAGCCCGTTGAACCGGACCACTTGCGCGTGCCGCCGGGTCGGGACGCCGAAAATGGGGACCGTTTCCCAGCCCTCCACGAGTTTGCGGCCCAGCGTGTGTTCGGCCTGAAACCCCACGATGGCGATGATATTGGCTTCGTCCTGAATCGCATGTTTGAGGTGATGGACGATGCGTCCCCCTTCGCACATTCCGGAGGCGGAGATGATCACGCACGGCCCTTTGATCGAGTTCAGCCTCTGGCTGTCCTGCACGGAGCCGACATAGTGGATGTAGCGGGCGATAAACGGGTCCCCTTCCGAGGTGAGAGCCCGGTAGGTCTCCTCATCGTAGCATTCCGGATGTCGGCGAAAGATGTCGGTGGCTTTCAGCGCCATGGGGGAGTCGATATAAATCGGCAACGGTTCGATGCGTCCGTCCCTGACGAGTTCTTTGAACCACATGATGAGGTCCTGGGTGCGTCCGACGGCGAAGGCCGGCACGATGATTTTGCTCCGGTGGGCCACGGCATGGGCCACCAGCGCCTGGGCCTTCTCCATGGCCGCGGTGCGCGTCTCTTCGTGGAGCCGGTCTCCGTAAGTGGACTCAATAATGAGGACGTCGCAGGGCGGCGGCGGCTGGGGATCGCGCAGGATCGGCATCTCCTTCCGGCCCAGGTCTCCGGTGAAGAGAATCGTCGTGGTCGTGCTTCCCACCGTGGCCGTCACACGGACCGCCGCAGACCCCAGAATGTGCCCGGCGTCGTGGAAGGAGGCTTTCAGCCGCGGCCGCACCGACAGGACCTCGTCGTAGCGCGTGCTCACAAATCGGTGGACGATGTCTCGGGCATCGTCGGAATCATAGAACGGCCGGCGGCAGTCCTTGCCCCAGCGGCGCTCTTTCTTGTTCACGTATCGGCAATCGCTTTCCTGGATGCGGGCGGAATCGGCCAGCATCATTTCCGTAAGATCGGCGGTGGCGTTGGTGCCATGGACTTTGCCGGAGAACCCGTGTTTGGCCAGCGCCGGCAAGGCGCCGGAATGGTCGATGTGGGCATGGGAGAGCAGGACCGCATCCACCGCTTTGGGGTCGAATCCCAGATTCCTGTTCCGTCGCTCGGCCTCCTGGCGGCGGCCTTGGAAAAGTCCGCAATCCAGCAGGACGCGGGTCCCGCCGGCCTGGATGAGATGCCGGCTGCCGGTCACGGATCGGGCCGCCCCGTGGAAGGAAATCTTCATGGACGGCGTGGGGGGGGCGGTGCCCGGTGCAGCGGTATTTGCTGGGTGCCGGCGATGATATCCCAGATTTCCTGGGCCGTCTCCGCATAGTGGAGCAGATGAAGGTCTTCCGGGCTGACCAGCCCTTCTTCGACCAGCATGGGCCAGTTGATCAGCCGCTCCCAGAAGGCGCGGCCTACCAGGACGATGGTGATCCCATGCACGGTGCCGGTCTGGAGCAGGGTCAGCGCCTCGAACAGTGCGTCCATCGTGCCGAAGCCGCCGGGAAAGGCGATCAGCGCTTTGGCCCGGAGGAGAAAGTGCATCTTGCGCAAGGCGAAGTAGCGGAACTGGAAACAGAGGACCGGGGTGATGTAGGGATTGGGCCGCTGTTCGTGCGGAAGCGTGATGTTGAGCCCCACGGACTTGGCCCCGACGTCCGCTGCCCCTTGGTTGGCCGCCTCCATGATGCCGGGTCCTCCGCCGGTCACGACGACGAACTCGCATTCGCCGTTGATCTGACACGTACTGGAAACCAGACGGCCGAACGCACGGGCTTCATCGTAGTATTTCGACAGGGCGAGCTGGCGGCGTGCGATGGCCACGGCACGGTGACGGTCCGAATCGCTCGGCTGTTGGCGCAATACTTCTTCCGCCTGACCCAGGCGGCGCTGTGCTTCGGCCGGCTCGCACAGTCGCGCGCTGCCGAAGACCACGACGGTGGAGCGGATGCCTTCGTCCTGCTGGATCAGCTCCGGCTTGAGCAGCTCGAGCTGTAGCCGCACCGGCCGCAGCTCGTCACGGCCCAGAAAATCCTGGTCCTTGTCGGCTCGGCGGTAGGAAGGGGATTGCAGGAGGGCTTCGAGGAGTTTCTCTTCCTTCTTTGAGTTGGGTTTACTCATTAGCAGGCATTATAGCGGGACGCTCAAGAAGGGACAATGCCAGCCTTGCTCAGAAGGGCCAAAAGACATAGCGACTGGCGTTCGTATGTTTGGAAAACATGTAGTGCGTGGCGACCCAACGGTCGTCGAACGCCACCTCGAACATATCGATGCCCAGACCGCCTCCTGCCAGGATCATGTCGG
>SYGV01000063.1 GCA_005799365.1 Nitrospiraceae bacterium | reverse complement strand
GCTCTGTGACGAGGGCTACGAGGTCCTGGTCGAGACCAGCGGCGCGATCGACACGGCCCCGCTGGACCGGCGCGCCCATGTGATCCTGGACGTGAAGTGTCCCGGCAGCGGGATGCTGGACCGGATGCACTGGCCGAACCTGACACGACTCATCGAACAGGACGAGGCCAAGTTCGTGATCAAGGACCGGACGGACTATGCCTGGGCTTGCGGGATCGTGACACAGTACGAGCTTGCGGCACGCTGCACGGTGCTGTTCGCGCCTGTGTTCGGCGAGCTGGACCCGCAGCGCCTGGCCGACTGGATTTTGGCCGACCGGCTGCCGGTGCGGTTCCAACTGCAATTGCACAAATTCATCTGGGCCCCGGATATGCGGGGGGTGTGAAGAGAAGAGCTGATGGCGGGAAGAATAAGAGCATATGGCTCATGGCATATAGCAGGCTGGGAAAAAGAAAAGAGCTGGCGGATTCTGGAAAAGGAGAACCGAATGGCATCTGTTGACGTCCAAGTGAAGCAAGGCCGCATCGAAACCGAGGCGGACGAAGTCCTGGTGCTCTGCCATTATGAGGGCGAGGTCGGGCTGCACGACGAAGCCGCCACGGTGGACCGGTCACTCAAGGGTCTCTTGCGCGACCTGCTCAAGAGCGGCGAGTTCGAGGGGAAGAACGGCCAGACGGTCCTCCTGCATACGCACGGCAAGATTCCCGCCAAGCGCGTCCTGCTGGTCGGGTTGGGCAGAAAGAAAGACGCGAAACTCGATACGGTGCGGCAGGCCATGGGCACAGTCGCCAAGCGGGTCCGGCAGGCCGGCGCCAGGTCATTCACCACGCCCCTGCACGGCCGCGCGATGGCCGGCACCACGGGTCTGCTGCTGGCCCAGGCGATGGTCGAAGGGACGATCCTGGGCGGCTACCAGTTCACCGCCTACCGGAGCGACCGGGACAAGAACTCGAAGGACCTGACCCGCGTCCGCATCATCGCCGCCGGGGCGTCGGAGGCGGCACAGATCCGCGAGGGAGCCAGACGTGGCTTGGCCGGCGCCGAGGCGACGATGTTCGTGCGCGACCTCTGCAACCATCCCTCCAATGTGATGACGCCTTCGCGCATCGCGGCCGAGGCCAAGCGGATCGGCAAGGAACGGGGCGTCATGGTCAAGGTGCTGGAACAGCGCGCCGTGGAGAAGCTCGGGATGGGCGCGTTCCTGGGCGTGGCTCGGGGCAGCCACGAGCCGCCCAAGTTCATCATCCTGGAATATCGGGGACCAGCCGGGCGGGCATCGGGCAACGGACGCGGGAGCAAGCCCACCGTGCTGGTCGGCAAGACCATCACGTTCGACACAGGCGGCATCTCGCTCAAGCCGGCCGAGAACATGGAACAGATGAAGGCGGACATGACCGGCGGCGCCGAGGTCCTGGCGACGATCCGGGCGATCTCGCGCTTGAAACTGCCGCTGCACGTGATCGGCCTTCTGCCAGCGACCGAGAACATGCCGGGCGGGCGGGCGATCAAGCCGGGCGACATCCTGACGACCCTCTCGGGCAAGACCGTGGAGGTGCAGAACACGGACGCGGAGGGACGGTTGATCCTGGCCGACGGGCTGGCTTACGCCACGCGCTTGCAGCCGAAAGCGATCATCGACATCGCGACGTTAACCGGGGCCTGCGTGGTGGCGCTGGGACAGTTCGCCATCGGCCTGTTGGGCAACGACGAGTCGCTCACGCGCCGTGTCCAGGAGGCCGGGCTCACCGCCGGCGAGCGGGCCTGGGAAATGCCGCTCTGGGAGGAGTATTTCGAGCAACTTAAAAGCGACGTGGCCGACATGCGCAACATCGGCGGCCGGGGGGGGGGGATGATCACCGCAGCCCTGTTCCTGAGCAAGTTCGTGGGCGACTGTCCCTGGGTGCACCTGGACATCGCCAGCACCGACTGGAGCGAGCGCGAGCGGGCCTACGTCTCCAAAGGCCCCACCGGCATCGGCACCCGCCTGCTGCTCCAGTATCTGATCAATGAAGCAATGCGGAATAACGTATGAGCAGGAGGCTCCGTCTCGTTCCCTGTCCTCCATTCATCATTCAGCATTCAGCGTTCAGCACTGACGCGCAGGGCTGCCGATGACAGCCCTGCGCGATAAGCTCGGCCAGCTCTTCATGCTGGGGTTCATGGGGACCTCGGTCACGCCTGAACTGGCCGATTTCATCGTCACCTACAAACCGGGCGGGGTGATTCTCTTCCGGCGCAATCTGGAGAGCGTCGCGCAGATCGTCCGGCTAACCAACGACCTGCAGCAACTGTCTCCCCACTCGCCCTTGCTGATCTCGATCGACCAGGAGGGGGGCCGGGTTTCCCGGTTGCCGGCCGGCTTCACCATCTTCCCCCCCTGCGCCTCGCTGGGTGCTTGCGGCTCCCGCAACTTGGCCTATGCGGCCGCCTCGGTGACCGCCGTCGAGCTGCGTTCCGTCGGCATCAACATGAACATGGCACCGGTGTTGGACGTCCATACGAACGCCGCCAACCCGATCATCGGCGACCGGGCCTTCGGAGCAGATCCAACCCTGGTAAGCGACCTAGGAGAGGCCACCTTCAAGGGACTCCAGGACAACAGAATCGTGGCTTGCGGTAAACATTTTCCAGGCCACGGGGACACGATCGCCGATTCGCACAAGGAACTGCCGCTGGTGACCGTCTCGCGCGAGCGGCTGGAGGCGATCGAGCTGCCTCCCTTCCAGCATGCGTTTCAACATGGCTTGGCCAGCCTCATGACCGCCCACGTTCTCTACCCGGCGCTGGACGGTCAGTACCCAGCAACCCTCTCGCCAGCAATTCTGACCGGCCTGCTCCGCGGGCAGATGGGCTTCGACGGGCTGGTCCTCACGGACGATATGGAGATGCAGGCCATCATGGACCACCATGGGATCGGCGACGCGTCGGTCCGCGCCTTTCAGGCCGGGGCGGATGTGCTGCTGATTTGCAAGGAACAGGCGTTGCAAGTCGCGGCGCTGGAGGCCTTTACCAAGGCCGTGGAGGACGGAACGATCCCCCAGGCGCAGATCGAGGCCTCGCTCCGGCGGGTCGCCCTGGTCAAACAACGGTTCCTCCAGCCCTACAAACCGGCCGACCTCACGTCGGCGACGGTGGCGGTGGGAACCGGCAGCCATCGAGCCTTGCACGCGCAGCTGCTCCAGGCTGCCGCCCGCCTGAAAGCCTCTGCGTGACCGAGCAGGTCCAGACGATTCCGGTGG
>SYGV01000062.1 GCA_005799365.1 Nitrospiraceae bacterium | reverse complement strand
TGGCCAGCACCGGCACGCCGGCCTTTTTTCTCCATCCGGCCGAGGGCATTCACGGCGACCTGGGCATGCTGGCCCGTCGCGACGCGCTGATCGCCATCTCCAACAGCGGCGAGACGGAAGAACTGCTCAAACTCCTGCCCTTCGTCAAACGTCTGGACATCCCCGTGATCGCCATGACCGGACGGGCCCAATCGACGTTGGCTAAAAACAGTGAGGTCGTCCTGGACGTCTCGGTGTCGGAGGAGGCCTGTCCCATGGGCCTAGCCCCGACCGCCAGCACGACGGCCACGCTCGCCATGGGGGACGCCCTGGCCATCGCCTTGCTGCAGAAGCGCGGGTTCAAGGAAGAAGACTTCGCGCAATTCCACCCGGGCGGCACGCTCGGCCGCCGTCTCCTGCTCAAAGTTCGGGATCTCATGCACCAGGGAGCGGCGATCCCGCAAGTGTCGGGCCAGGCCTCAGCCCATCACGCCATTCTGGAAATGACGGCCAAGAAGCTCGGCATGACCATCGTCGTCGACCAAGCCGGCCAGCTCCTGGGCATCATCACCGACGGAGACTTGCGCCGGGTTCTGGAAACGGGCATGGATCTGGCCGCGGCCCGCGCCGGAGATCTGGCGACGAAACGGCCTAAAACCATCGGACCGGACGAACTGGCGGCCAAGGCCCTGCAGATCATGGAGCAATATTCCATTACCGCCCTGGTGGTGGAGGAATCAGGCCGCATCGCCGGCATCATCCACTTGCACGACTTATTGAAGAGCGGCGTCATCTGAATTGGAGAAGTCTTGGGCATGCGCGCGACGGACTCAGCCCCAAGCCTCCTGGCCACCACGCGAGCCACCTTGGCCACCAACGCCACCCTGGCCAATCTCCTGACCGTCGCGCGCATCCTCTTGATTCCCGTGTTTGTCGTCCTGTTTGCCAATCCCACGCCGGACCGGTCCCTGGCCGCCGCCTTGGTCTTCATCGTCGCCGCAGTGACAGACCTCCTAGACGGCTATGTCGCCAGACGCACCGGCCAGATCACCACGCTCGGGAAACTCCTGGACCCGATCGCCGACAAGCTGTTGGTCTTATCCGGTCTCGTTCTGCTGGTCCAGTTCGAGCGGGTCGCGGCCCTGGTGGCGATCGTCATCATCGCGCGGGAGCTGGCCGTGACCGGAGTCCGAGCCATTGCCGCGACGGAAGGGGCGGTCCTGGCGGCGGAGACGATCGGAAAGTGGAAGATGGTCATGCAAGTGGTGGCCATCGTCATGCTCATTCTGGAAGACAGCCTGACCGCCATCGCCTGGCCTTTGCACCTCCTGGGGACGGCCATCTTATACCTGGCCCTGGCCCTCGGCCTCTACTCAGGCGGCCAATACCTCGCCAGTTTCTGGCGTCAGGTCGCCTCAAAATACATCTAGCATCACTTGAACAATTGGCGTGTATGTCGGTGACCCACTGAGATGGCAGAAGAATGGATCGCTTCAGGCCTAGCAGTAGCCGGATACCTGCTTGGGGCCATCCCGTTCGGAATTTTGGTGTCCAAGTGCCTGAACTTGCCGGACCCGCGCACCGTCGGCAGCAAGAACATCGGGTTTACCAATGTGCTGCGGGTGTCAGGAAAAACAGCCGGCCTCTTGACCCTGATCGGCGATATAGGCAAGGGCTGGCTGGTCGGCTGGATTGCCGGCCAGAGCCTGAACCAGGAGCCGCTGATCCTGGCCGTAGCGGCCACGCCGATCCTGGGCCATTTGTTTCCGGTCTTTTTGAGCTTCCGGGGCGGCAAAGGCGTGGCAACGGCCATGGGGGCGGTTGCCGGCGTGGCTCCATGGTTGGGATTCATGCTCTTGGCCACCTGGCTGATCACGGCCGGAGCCTGGCGCTATTCGTCTGGGGCGGCCTTGACCGCATTTGCTCTGCTTCCCGTTGGCGCCTGGACGGCCGGGAGGAGCCAGGCCTTCATAGCCTTTACGATTGCGGTCAGTGGAGCGATCTGGTCGAAGCATCAGGACAATATCAAACGGCTGCTGAGCGGGACCGAATCGAAGATCGGGAAATCTACGAGTTGACATAATCGTCCTTATCAGACCCTGTATAATTGACCGGCACAAGCAAATAAGGTCCAATGAACCCATGCCGACAGAGTTTCTCCATCGCATCCGCAAAGAGCTCACCATCACCCTCACCGGTCTGCATGAAGTCGTCATTGCCTTGTCCGAGCTGGTCAACCGGAAAGTGCAGATCCTCAAGCTCCACTGGCAGGCCTCGGCGGTGGATCAACAGATCGTGGCCATCCGTCAGAGGGTCGGCGAGCAAATCATCGCTCGCCTGACAGAGGACGGCGCAGCAGCGAACCCCGACTCCAACCGGCAAGAGATCGACCGCCTCCTCGCCGAGGCCACCTCCAAGATTCGCACCCTCAAAGGCGATTTGAGCCAGGTGGAAGCCTTGCTGCATGAGCTGGAAGCCGAAACCCTCCGCGAGACTTTACTCAAGGTCCAGCACGACTTGCTCACCCGTGCCGCCTCCTTGGAGCGGGTCGTGATCAGCCATGGGGCCGCAGCCAGCGGCCGTTCGCCCGCGCAGCTCGGACTGGCCGCTTCTACCCAGGTCGTCGCGATCCTTCGGGGAACCGCCATCCTGACCCAGCCGGACAGCATTGCGCTTCGCCCCGGTGACATCGTCATCCTGATCGGCCGACGGGACGACTTGCAAGCCGATGCGCCCATATTCACCCACCCCCAACGTCAGCGCGCCCTGGCATAAGAAAGAGGCCTCGCCCATGACGCACAAGACCCTGAGCACCCTCCTCATCCTCGGCGCCCTGGCAACCTGGCCCTTGCCGCAACCGGCTGCCGCAGAGAGCGCCGGGCTCCACATGCTCGAAGAAATGCAGGAGGTCATCACGGACCTGGCCGAACGGGTCAAGCCCTCGGTCGTCAATATCCTGCCCTCCCCGGGACCGGGGCGGTCCAAAGACAGCCCGAAGGACCGGCCACCGCCCAATTCGCCCGGCACCGGATCCGGCGTGATTATCGACGGAAGCGGCTACATCCTCACCAACAACCATGTGGTCGGCGAGGCCAATGAAGTCGAAGTACGCCTATCGGATCGCACCAAGCTCATCGCGCAGGTCATCGGCAAGGACCCGGACACGGACCTGGCTGTGCTCAAGGTGTCCACCGATCACACCCTGCCCAGCGCCACGTTCGGCGACTCAGGCTCCGTGAAAGTCGGCCAGTGGGCGCTGGCAGTGGGCAATCCTTTCGGCCTGGAGCGCACCGTGACCCTGGGCGTCGTCAGCGGCATAGGCCGGGAGAATATGAACCTGTCGCGGTATGAGAATTTCATCCAGACCGACGCCTCCATCAATCCGGGCAATTCTGGCGGCCCCCTCTTCAACGTCCACGGCGAGGTCATCGGGATCAACACCGCCATCATCAATTTCGCCCAAGGGATCGGCTTCGCGATCCCCTCGAACATGGCCAAACAAGTCTTCCAGCAATTGCGCGCCCACGGCAAGGTTGTCCGGGGTTGGTTAGGCGTCGGCATTCAACCGGTCACGGTCGAGCTGGCCGCCAAGTTCGGCGTCTCGGAAAACGAAGGGGTCCTAGTCAATGAGGTGTTCGAGCACGATCCGGCCGCGCGCGGCGGCATCAAGTCTGGCGACATCATCACCAAGGTGGACGGGAAGGTCGTGGATACGCCCAATGCCCTCTCGCGCCTGATCGCCGCACTGGAACCGGGCGCCACGACCTCCATAGAAGTGGTCCGCGACGGAAGGCGACAGGCGCTGGCCATCTCCCTGACCGAGCGGAAGGACACCCCCATCGTCGCCTCCCTCCCCGCGTCCCGCGCTGAGATGAAGCTGGGCATCGACGTGCAGGACTTGACCGGCGAGCTGGCCGAGAAGTTCAAGCTGCACGACACCAAGGGAGTCCTGATCGCCAAGGTGGACCAGGGCAGCATCGCCTACACGGAGGGCTTGCGGGAGGGCGATCTGATCAAGGAAGTGAACCGCAGCGAGGTCGGCACGGTCGGTGAGTTTTCGGCCGCCGTCAAACACGTCCGGCGCGGCGAGACGATCCTGTTGCGCGTCCTGCGCGAAATGCGGGCGTTTTATGTGGTGCTGAAGCCCAGCGACAAGTAAGGGGCCACGACCGGCCTAACCTTCCCACTCCCCTACCCCCTACTCCAGAAAGCCGCGTGACATTCACCTATTGATGCACGGCTTGTTTGGCCGCCTTGGCTGCTTTGTGCTCGTCGATGATCCGCTGGGCCTGGTCGTGGGGGACTTCTTCGTAGGAGTGGAATTCCATCGCGTAACTGCCGCGGCCGCCGGTGATCGCGTTGAGCGTGGGCGTGTATTTCAGCAGCTCGACCAGGGGCACCAGGGCTTTGATGGCCTCCGTGCTTCCGCTGGCGTTGACGCCGAGGATGCGGCCACGGCGGGAATTCAAATCCCCGATCACAGCCCCCACCACGTCATCCGGTGTGGTCACTTCCACCGTCATGATCGGCTCCAACAGGATCGGGTGCGCCGACTCCAGGGCTTTCTTGAAGCCCATCGAGGCGGCGATCTTGAAGGACATTTCCGATGAGTCCACCGTGTGATAGGACCCGTCGTAGACCGTCGTGCGCAGATCCACCACCGGGAACCCGGCGAGAATTCCCTCGTGCGAGGCTTCGATGACTCCCTTTTCCACCGCCGGGATGAAGTTTCTGGGGATGGCCCCGCCGACCACCTTGTTGACGAACTCCACCCCCTTCCCGCGCGGCAAGGGATCAAGCTGGAGCCAGCAGTCCCCGAACTGGCCGTGCCCGCCGGTCTGCTTCTTGTACTTCCCCTGGGCCTGCGCCATCTTGCGGATCGTTTCCTTGTAGGGCACCTTCGGCGTATGGATGTTGACGTCCACCCCATACTTCCGGCGCAGTTTCTCGAAAGTCACGTCCACGTGCAACTGGCCCATGCCGCTGAGGATCATTTCCTTGGTTTCGTTGTTGCGGACGAACTCCAGCGTCGGGTCCTCCTCCACCAGCTTGTGGAGCCCCAGGCTGACTTTTTCAATATCCGCCTTGGACTTGGGCTCCAGGGCGAAGGACATGACCGGCCTGGATAAGTGCGGGCTCGGATACTGGACTGGGTGATGGTCGTCGCAGATCGTATCGCCGGTCTGGGTGTCCTTGAGTTTGCCGATGGCGCCAATCTCCCCGGCCCTCAGCGCCGGCACCTGGACATATTTCTTCCCGAGAATCCAGAAGACGTGGCCGCCCTTTTCCTTCACCCTGCGGGTCGCATTGTAGAAAGCCGCGTCCGCCGTCAGCGTCCCGGAGAGCACTCGCACATAGCTCAATCGCCCCATGAACGGATCGATGATGGTCTTGAAGACGAAGGCTGACAGAGACTCAGCCGAGTCGGCCCGGCGCGCCACCGGCTCCCCCGTCTGGGGATGGATGCCGGCCAACGGCGCTTGAGCCGCCCGTTCGCCCGGCGCAGGCAGGCACCAGGCCAGCAGATCCAGCAGCAGGGTCGAGCCGATGTTCTTCACCGCCGAGCCGCAGAGGACAGGCACGAAGCTCAGCCGTTGCGTCCCATTCTTCACCCCCTGGATGAGCTCTTCCGCCGTCAGATCGCCTTCGGCCAGATACTTTTCCAGCAACCGGTCGTCTGTCTCCGCCACCCCTTCCGTGAGCTTCTTGCGCGCCTCGGCGCAGGCGCCGGCCAGGTCCGGGGGAATCGCCCCCTGCTGCGCCTTGGGACTGTCCTTGAGTGACCGCCAGCTCACCCCTCCGACAAGATCCACCACCCCTTCCAACTGAGCCCCCTCCCCGATCGGCACCGCCACCGGCAGCCCCTTGCACTCGAGCGCTTTCTCACATGCCTCCAGCGTCGGAGCAAGGAGGGTCCGATCCTTGTCGAGGTCGTTCACGAACAGGAGGCAGGGCAAGGCCATCTCCTTGACGGCGGACCAAATCTTCTCCAGTTCGGTCTTCACTCCGGCCGCGGCGCTGACCACGATCAGGACGCCATCGACTGCCCGAAGCGCCATCCTGGCCTCGCCCTGAAAACTCAGGGCCCCGGGAGCGTCAATGACATTGACCCGCACCCCCTTCCAATCGAAGTGGGCGACCGATGCGCCGATGGACACCTTGTGCTGCACTTCTTCCGGCTCGTAATCGCAGACCGTCGTGCCGCCGGGCACCGAGCCCATGGTGGGAATGGTCCCGGCCGTGTAGAGGAGGGCTTCGACCAGTGAGGTTTTTCCCGCGCCCGTATAGGACACGAGCGCGATGTTGCGGATGTTGCCGGTGGTCAATTCTTTCATGGC
Source organism: Nitrospiraceae bacterium (assembly GCA_005799365.1). Lineage (GTDB taxonomy): Bacteria > Nitrospirota > Nitrospiria > Nitrospirales > Nitrospiraceae > SYGV01. Next base: position 3,894 of record SYGV01000062.1, on the reverse strand, counting down.
ACCTCCCTGTTCAGCCCGCAACTGGGGTTTCAGGAACATGCGCATCAAATCCGACGATGAACCGGGCCCAGGACGCCCCCCGCCGGTTAAAGGCTTGGATCTGGCCGGGAGGCTCCGGCCTGTCGCTCAACTCCTGCCAGAGATCGGCCGGATTCTTCTCAAAGATGCTCGTTGCATCCGCCGGCAGCACCCGCCAGGAACCTTGAGCCATTTCCGATGCCAGTTGTCCCGGCCCCCACCCAGCATAGCCGGCAAAAGCCCGAAACGTCTCGGCCGGGGCCGGCTTCGCAATAACCCGTTCGAGATCCTTACGATTCCCCCCGAGGTAGATGCCATCCAACACCAGGCGCGCCTGCGCCGGCTCCTGCGCCAGCCGGAAGAGCATGAGCATCGCATCCGGCTGGACCGGCCCTCCGGCAAACAAGAGATGAGCCGTGCCTTGCAAAGACGGCACGTCGGACAGGGCTTCGGACAGGAGGAGATTGGTCGGACGATTGAGGACCAGCCCCAGCGTCCCCGCTGAGCCATGATCGCAAATCAGAATGACGGTTTGGCGGAAGTTCGGATCCGACAGGCTGGGACTGGCGACGAGGAGCACCCCCTTCCCCAGGGGCGTGGAGGCCGCGCCGGCGAGACGTGCCCCGGCGGCAATCGGCCAGGCAGAGAGCGTGAGTGAAGCCGCTGCGATCAGAGAGACGGCCAGGACCAGGCACACACTGCATGCCAGCCCACTCGGAACCGTCCGTTGCTCCCTTGACCCGCGGTTGGTCATCCTCGACCACCCCCTGCCGACATCTTGTGGCGAGCTTATAGCAAATCCACCGGTGCCCGCAAACGGTTTTCGCGGCCGCTCCCCTTCCCGTTCATCAGGCGTCCGGCCCGCCGGCTGCGCGCCGCATCCTTGCGGCTTGCGGTCGACGTCCGGGCCGACGCGTCGGCGGGAGCGCAGTGCCGACTGGCAACGGACTGCCCCCCTCGCTCAGCCAGCCCTGGTCGGCGAAACTGACATAGCGGTTATCTCCGACGATCAGGTGATCCAGCACGGCAATGCCCAGGAGCTGGCCGACCGAGACCAGCCGTTCGGTCAGCAGCCGGTCTTCCTGGCTGGGAGCCGGGTCGCCGCTGGGGTGATTGTGCAAGAAGATCAGGGCCGCCGCGGATTCCCGCACCGCCAGCGTAAACACGTCACGCGGGTGGACGATGCTGAGCGTAAGGCTCCCCACAGACACTGTCGCGTCCCGAATAATGGCGTGTTTCGCATCCAGCAAGATGATCTTGAAGATCTCATGCCGCAGATCGCGTAAGAGCGGATAATAGTGCGCAAATAAGTCCCGGCTGGACCCGATGCGCGTCCCCGTCGAGAGCGGGGCGGCCAGCACGCGCTTGCCCAATTCGATGGCCGCCTTCAACTGCGCCGCCTTGGCCGGGCCAATCCCCGGCACTCGGCAGAGTTCCTCAACCCCCTGGCTCGCCAGACTCCCCAACCCGGACGACTGCGCCAACAGATCCATCGCCACCTGCACCGCGGAGCGGTCTTGCCGCCCCACACGCAAGAGAATGGCCAAGAGTTGCGCATCGGACAGGGATTCCGGCCCTTCACGGGCCAGCCGTTCGCGGGGCCGCTCGCTCTCCGGCCACCGGCTGATCCCTCCTGAACGGTTGTTTTCCTCCACTCCACCCCTCCGCAGGCACAGGCGGAAAACCACTTACTTGTGACAATTTTAACTCAGCGAAGTGGCATTTTTTGAACCACTGCCGTTATTATGACGCCCTTCGCTCCCGATACCGATGGCATAACACATTGATATTACTTAATTGATCTCCATGGTCTGATATTTGCTTAATTAATCGCCACAGTACAGCACCAATGGCGAGGGAAGATGCCATGGAATGTCCGAAGTGTACCGGGCTGATGATGTCGGAACGGTTTTCCGATTTTTTCCTCATCTTCTACGCCTGGAAGTGCATCAACTGCGGCTTGATCATCGACCGCACCATCTCCACGAATCGGCGCAAGAGCCTGACCGCCCACGAGATGCAGCCGGTGCCGACGCGCTGAGCCTCTGAGCTCAGCCGCGGCGCCCCGCCGGCACTCCACCGCCCTGCACGCCTTCATCCCCAGGTATAGCCATCCCGCTTGCTCTTCGTGTCAGAACGATTATAGGCGTCGGGCCAGCCTCCGTCAAAATGGGCAGCCGACCGGCCCCTTCCTTGCCTTGACCCATGAAAAATCGCTGTGATAGAGTCAGCCACGGTTCATTCTTGGAGAGCAGAAAATGAGGGTGATTGCCGGTACGCAGAGGGGGCGGCGTCTGATGGGACCGAAGGGCCCAGGGTTGCGCCCCACCTCCGACCGCGTTAAGGAAGCGCTGTTTTCCATCCTCAGCCCCCGCCTCGCCGGAGCGCGGGTCTTGGATCTCTATGCCGGCACCGGCGCGATCGGCATCGAAGCCCTGAGTCGCGGGGCCAGGCACGCCACCTTTGTCGAGCCCCATGTCTCTTCCCTGAAGGTCCTGCGTGCCAATCTTGAACTCTGCGGACTGAGCACCCAGGCCACCATCCACTCCTGCACAGCCGAGACTTTTTTCAAACGCCGGACTGCAGCGGAGCCGGCCTACGACATCATTTTTGCCGACCCGCCCTATGACAACGAGGGCACCTCCGCCTTGCTGTCCGCCCTTAGCCAACACACAAGCCTCCTGCCTACCGCCACATTGGTGTTGGAACACGGCTCGAAGACTGAACCGGTCATCGACGGGCTGGCGATCCTCCGGCGCTATCGCTATGGAGACACGACGCTGTCGCTATTCCGCCCCCGACAGGAAGAGAGCCTCGCCCCATGAAAATCGGGGTCTACCCAGGCACCTTCGACCCCGTTACCCAGGGGCATACGGATATCATCGGACGGAGCCTGCGGGTCTTCGACCGGGTGATCGTCGCCGTGGCGTTGAACCCCAGCAAACGGCCGCTCTTCGACCTAGCCGAGCGCGTTGAGATGGTGAAGCTGGTCACCAAGAACCTTGCCCACGTAGAGGTGGAGGCCTTCGACGGGCTTCTGGTCGAGTACCTCCGACAACACACTGCCCATGCCGTGATTCGAGGCTTGCGGGCCATTGCGGATTTCGAGTATGAGTTGCAGATGGCGCTGATCAATCGCAAGCTGGACAATAACTTTGAAACGGTGTTCCTCATGCCCAGCGAAGAATATTCCTATCTCACCTCCAGCATCATCAAGGAAGTCGGGGGGCTGGGCGGCTCGCTCAAAGACTTCGTGCACCCCGAGGTTGCAGACCGATTGCGCCAACGCCTGCGGAGGCCCAGCGCATGAAACTGGCAGCCCGCGCCGGACGCATCGTCCCCTCGCCGACGCTCAGCATCACCGCAACCGCCAAGGCAATGGCGGCCCAAGGGCTCGACGTCATCGACTTCGCCTCGGGCGAGCCGGACTTCGACACCCCCGAGCCGGTCAAGGCGGCGGCGGAAGCGGCGATCCGGGCCGGGTTCACCAAGTACACGGCGTCGTCCGGGATCGATGAACTCAAAAGCGCCATCGTCGACAAATTCCAGACCGAACAGGGATTGCGGTATGAAAAATCGCAGGTCCTGGTCTCCTGCGGCGCCAAACATACCCTCTACAACCTGGCGCAGGCCCTGTTCGACGTCGGGGACGAAGTCTTGATCCCCTCTCCCTTTTGGGTTTCCTACCGCGATCAAGTCCTCCTGAATGATGCGACCCCGGTCCTGGTGGAGACGAGCGAGGCCTCCGGCTACGCCGTCACCAAGGCCCTGCTGGAGGCGCACCTGACGCCCAGGAGCAAGGCGATCATCGTCAACAGCCCCGGCAATCCGACCGGCGCCACCTACGACCGCGCCACGCTGGAGGACATCGCCGAC
>SYGV01000061.1 GCA_005799365.1 Nitrospiraceae bacterium | reverse complement strand
TTCGGTATTGACAGGACCTCTCACCTGTTTTTCCAATTCTGCGAGTGCAACCAAACGTGCAACCTTTTCCCGCTCAAAGCACTTCGTCAACCGGGTTGCTGCCGCTTTCAGATCAGCCTTGTTGACGATGTTGTAGCGGTCAAGCACGCTTCGGGTCGTGTGTTCGGAGATCGCCATCGACATTTTCTCAGGGATACCGGCCCGGACCCTATTGTGAACGGCAGTTCGCCGGAAGTCATGGGGAATCCGGCCCTGCCAAACTTCCCGCCCCTTCTCCTTGTCCTCCGCCATCTTACTTAGCCCTACCCGTACACAGGCTTGCCGCCAGGAGCCCTGGAGGCTACGCGGCTGAATCCCTCCTCGGTGACAAATCCAGGGGCAAGACGACCATTGCTCCTCACAGCGCCTCCTCCATGCCTCCAGGACGCGATACAAGTCCCCCGTGAGGTACAGCACCCGTGGTGTCTCGGTTTTCGTGTCCTGAGCTTTGAGGAACAGCTTCCCGTCAGACATATTCACCTGGCTCCATTGCAACGAGAGACCGCCCCATCCGCATGCCGCTGTACTAGGCCAGTATCACCGGCACCTTGGCATAATCAGGCAAGGCTCCCCGGAGCGCCAGACAATCCTCATGCTCAAAGAATCCGCTTCGCACATTGTTCTCTTCCAGCATCGGGATATGGGGTATCCGTGCGACCTTGGGCAGGGTGACGCTGCTGAGGCCATTGACGCCGCCCAGTGGCCCCCGACAACGGACCGGTCTGCCCCTATCACCCATCGACGTCGCTGTGTGGCGAGGCGACGGCGTCCCTGTTGTGGCTAGGCCCTCCGCCAGAGCCCCCCCGATGCGCGGGGCCCCAACGGCCGACGACGATTGCCGCGCCGAGGTCGAGTCGGTCTATGCCCCCGGCCTTGACACACATCTCAAAATTCTTCATTCTGCCCGGCAGGTTGCGGGTCGATCTTCGTCGCGGAATACCTTCGGGAGAGTCTATGCCATCCCTGGACAGCATACTCGGGATGCAGAAACGCTTCGGGTTCACTGCAAAGGCCCTGCCGTCTGATACCTTCGCGGTCGTGGACCTGGTCGGGAACGAGGCGATCTCGCGCCTCTATGAGTTTACGCTGACCCTGGTCTCCGAGAACCCGGCTCTGGTCTTCGAGACGGTCCTGAACCAGCCAGCCACGTTGATGATCTTCCCCCGCACCGATGCTCCGCAGCCGGTGTCCTATCACGGCCTCGTCACGCACCTGGAACAGGCGCACCAGATCGGGTCCTATACGGTCTACCGGGCGATGCTGGCACCGCGCCTGTGGGGCCTCTCCCGGGACCGGATGTCCGAGGTCTATGTGGAGCAGACGACCCCCCAAGTGATTGCGCGCAAGCTGCACGAGCACGGGCTGGCGAGCCAGGACTACGAACTGCGGCTGACCAGCCCCTACAAGTCCTGGTCCTATCTCTGCCAGTATGAGGAGACAGACCTGGATTTCATCGCCCGCCTCATGGAACGGGACGGGATCTATTTCTATTTCGAGCAGGGGCCGGAGCGGGAGAAATTGATCCTCGTCGATGCGCAGACGGGGCAACCGGCGTCGGTGCGGGCCGTGCCCTACAGGCCGGCCGCGTCGTTGGAAACAAGCGTCAGCGAGGAATCCCTCCAGGCCTGGGTCTGCCGACAGCAGGTGCCTCCCCAAAGGGTGGTCCTGCAGGATTACAACTACCGCACCGCGTCGCTGGCCCTCTTGGCCACCGCGGAGGTCTCGCCCTCGGGCCAGGGTGAGGTGCGGCGCTACGGAGAAGCGTTCGAGACCCTAGAGGAAGGCCAGGCACTGGCGACGATTCGGGCGCAGGAGCTGGCCTGTCGGCAACAGATGTTTCAGGGCGAGGGGACGGCGACGGGGCTCCGGGCTGGCTTCTGCATGGCGCTCCAGAGCCATTATCGGGCGGACTACAACGGGCGTTACCTGGTGACTGAGGTGCGCCATGAGGGGGCACAGGCTGGCACCCTGCTGGCCGGGCTGGAGGCAGCGGGGGGCGCGGCCGGGCCCGCACGGGAGGATTTCTACCGGAGCGCGTGCACCGCGATCCCGGCCCACGTCCAGTTTCGCCCCGAACGGCTGACGCCCAAGCCGAGAGTCCACGGAACCATGACGGCCTTCGTGGATGCGGAGGGGGCGGGCCAGTATGCCGAGCTGGACGCCCACGGCCGGTATAAGGTGCAAGTGCCGTTCGACAAGACCGACAAGGGCGCGGGCAAGGCCTCCACATGGGTGCGGATGGCCACCCCCTATGCCGGCCGGGACCACGGCATGCACCTGCCGCTGCACAAGGGCACGGAGGTGCTGCTGACCTTCCAGGACGGCGACCCTGACCGGCCGGTCATCGCGAGCGCCGTGCCCAATTCCCTGACCAGCAGCGTCGTCAACCGGGAGAACCAGACCGGCGCCACGATCCGGTCGGCGAGCGGCAACACGCTGCACTTCCAGGACGCCGAGGGGCACAGCCGCATGGTCATGAGCAGCGGCAGCGGCGGCTCACATTTCATCATGGGCCAGGGCAGTCCCGATCAGACGACGACATCCACATTCTACGCGGCTAACCTGGCCGGGGCCACCATGGCCCACCTGAGCGCACAGCACAGCTCAATGACGATCAACGGCTGGTCGGCCAGCGTGGGCAGCTATGTGGGCCCGCTACTCGACATACTGATGAAGTCCACCAGCGCGGCCGCGGTCGGAACCTTGACCGGCAAGATGAGCGACGCAGGCATCCCCTCGGTCGTGGCGACGGGGATTGAGGGCGCGATGGATATAGTCATGTCGCTGCTGATCTCGAAGGCCCTGACCCAGGTGCTGATCAAACGCCACATCGCGGAGCTGACCGGGAACCCGGCGCTGTTCATCGAGCCCGCCAAGATTGGCATCCTGCTGGGCCGGGGGGGGAGCGGTGGAGAATACGGCTCCATCCAGCTGAAGGGCCGGATGCAGCTCAAGCCGCCGTTCCTGGGCCCGCCCAAGCCGGACATCGTCATCGGCACGGTCGACGGCCTCATCGCGCTGACGGCGAACAACATCAACGCCCAGGCGAGCAACGACTTCGTGGCGGGTGGCAAGACGGCGCTGCTGTCGGGGGAGAGCCTGGTCAGGGTGACGGGGGAGAACCAGGTCAGCGTGATGGCTGGCAAGACGGCGCTGCTGTCGGGGGAGAGCCAGGTCCTCGTGGCGTCCAATACCTCCTCGGTCACGCTCAGGCCGAACGTCATCAAGCTGCGGATGGCAGAGGCAGAGCTGATCACGCTCACGCCGGACGGCATCACGCTGAAGGCCGGTGCGTCCTCGATCACGCTCACGCCGGACGGCATCACGCTGAAGGCCGGTGCGTCCTCGATCACGCTCACGCCGGACGGCATCACGCTGAAGGCCGGTGCGTCCTCGATCACGATCACGCCGACCGGCATCACGCTGTAGACGCCAGGGACGCTCACGAGCACGTCCAATGAAGTCACGATGGACGCCGTCTAGGAGACCAAGATGCTGGCAGAGAAGGTAGAAAACATCACCTCGTTGCTGACCAGCACGATCGCGAAGAGTGAGCAGAAGGTCGGCGAGATGACTGAGGCGATCGGCAAGCAGTCCAGCACGATCAGCGACCAGGAGCAGACGATCGGGAATCTGGTCCTCGAAGTCCTCATGGCCAAGGAGAGGATCACCTCCCTCACCAAGATCGTAGAGTCTTCCAGGACGCTATGAGGATCGAGAAGCCCGATCACGCGAGCGTGCTGGTCCGGACCTACCGCTGGGCCGGGGACGGATACCTGTCGCTCACGGTCCTGTGTGGGTTTGCGCTCGACGCGCCGCAGCGGTTGCTGTCCGAGCAGGAGCTCTGGGGCACGGTCCAGGCCCAGCTGGGCAAGGACGTGATCTTCGATCTCGGGATGCCGAAGCCCCGCGGCGAGTTCCTGCTGGCCGGGCGGGCCTACGCCCACGGCGGCAACCCGGTGACCGGGTTGGAGGTGACGGTCCAGGTCGGATCGCTAAAGAAGCGGGTGCATGTGTTCGGCGACCGGGTCTGGCAGGGGCAGGGCCTGCGTATGCCGTCATCTCCCCAGCCCTTCACCGAGATGGAGCTGAGTTATCGGCGGGCCTTCGGCGGGCCAGGCTATGCGAAGAATCCGATCGGCAGGGGCGCGGCACCTATCCAGACAGACACAGGCGCCCCCATCCATCCGTTGCCGAACATCGAAGATCCCACCGCGCTCATATCCACGCCGGAGGATCGGCCGGAGCCGGCGGGGTTCGGCCCGCTCGACCTGTCCTGGCCGCCGCGTAGCGGCAAGCTCGGCAGTTACGACGAGGCCTGGCTGAAGAATAGCTGGCCCTATCTGCCCGACGACGTCGACTGGTCCTGTTTCATCGCCGCCCCGCCGGATCAGCAAGTCCCCCACTACTTCAACGGCGACGAGGAGCTCACCCTCATCAACCTGCATCCGTCGCAGCCCGTCCTCCACTCGCATCTGCCGGGCTTGCGGGTGCTCAGCGTCATCCACCGGACGGAGCCCCAGCAGCGCATCCACGTGGAGGAGTTTATCATGCGCTGTACGGTCGTCTGGCTCTTTCCGTCGGCGCTGGCCGGAATCCTGGTCTACCGCGCCGTCATCCCTGTAGCGGACGAGGACGCCGAGGAAATCGCGGCGCTGACCATCGGGATCGAGCGCCAGCGGGAGCCTCCCAAACCCCAGGCGTTCTCCCTTGGCGCGGCGAAGCCGGCCGCTGACGTCAAGCCGCCTTCCGCGGAGGCCGAGGCCGCGGCGGCGGCGATCCAAGCCGGCATTCCGAGGCCGGCACTGCCCCTGGCTCCGGATCTTCCCCCGCCGCCCCCGTTGCCCGCCGACATCGTCCAGCTGGAGCGGCAGCTGGCCGGAGCCGAAGCCGATCTGGCCGACGCCTTCAGGACGCTGGGCCTCAAGGGGTCCGAGGCGGTGCCCGATCTGGAGACCGCCCCGGCGCTGCCGCCCGAGGCCTATCTTAAGGAATTGGCATCGCGCCTGGCGCATGCGGAGCAGCAGCTCACGAGTCAGCTTGAGGGCCTCGGTACCGGCCAAGCCGGCCGCCCCGGCGCCGGCGCGCTAGCGGAGGCCGCGTCCTGGCCGATCGATCCGGCCATGCAGGCCATCCTGGATCCGCTGCAAATCGAGGCCCAGGCATTGCAGCACCAGCTCAGTGCGTTGATGGCGCACGCGGAGCAGGCCCTGGCCCAGGCGCCTCCGCCTCCGCCGCTAAAAGCGCCGCCCGCCGTCGCCCCGAAACTGGTCGCGCCGGAGCCGTCGGTGACCGCCGCGGCCGTCCAGGCCAGACATCAAGCCGGGCACAGCCTGGCTGGCATGGCCTTGGAACGGCTCGATCTCTCCGGTCTGCACTTGGCCGGGGCGGATTTGCGCGGCGCCAGGCTGGCCGGCGCCAGACTGATCGGGACACACCTGGCCGGTGCGCGGCTGGACGGGGCCGATCTGACCGGAGCCGACTGCGCCAAGGCCGGACTCTCGCAGGCTAGCCTGACGCAATCCGTCTGCGCCGGCGCGAACTTTGCCGAGGCCGATCTGAGCCAGGCCAACCTCACCGAAGCCGACTTCACCGGAGCCATACTGACCAAGGCCACGCTGGCCAAGGTCCTGGCCATAAAAACGCAGCTCGAGTCCGCCGGCTTGCAGGAGGTGCACGCCCCCCACGGCGACTTCTCCGGCGCGGATCTGAGCCGGGCCGACTTGTCCCAGGCGGACTGCTCGGCCGGCATCTTCAACCGGGCGCGGCTGCATCAGGCCACGCTGTCCCAGGCCAAGTTCACAAACGCGCAGGCCCGGCAGGCCGACTTCACCGCCGTCCAGGCCGAGGCCGCGGGCTTCCAGCAGGCGGATCTGAGCCAGGCCGATTTCTCCGGCGCGGCCCTGGCCAAGGCCGATTTCACCAAGGCGCAGCTACCATCGGCGTCCTTCGAGCAGGCCAAAGGGCAGGCCGCCAAGTTCCAGCATGCGGACCTGTCCCGTTCGACGGCGGCCCTGGGGACGGTCCTGCCGGGCGCAGATTTTCAGGCCGCGGATCTGTCCCGGGCTTGCTGGATTGGAGCGGACATCAATCACGGCCTGTTCGCGTCGGCCAAGCTGGATGCGGGGAACTTCTCCCGGTGCAACTTGCAGGGTTCGGTGCTGACCGGCTCAACGGCTAGGGAGGCGACGTTCGACAAGGCGGATCTCACCGGCGCCATGCTTGACGGCGTGAACCTGTTCCAGGGCTCGTTGCGCAAGGCCCGCCTGTCCGGCATCAGCGCGCGCCGGGCCAATTGTTATGGTGCGGATTTTTACCGCGCCACGATGGCCCACGCCAATCTGGACGGGGCGAATCTCACCAATGCCGGCCAGCCGGAGGCCCAATAGATGACCAGGGATGCGCTATTGGCTTGCCTGGCCAGGGGCGAGGTCATCGCCGGTCTGACCCTGACCGGTATGGACCTGTCCCAGGCGGATCTGAGCGGCGCGGTCTTCGAGCGGGTGACCTTCACGAAAGCCACCCTTCGCCAGGCGGTTCTTCGGCGGGCCACCTTCGAGCACTGCGATTTACGGGGCGCGGATTGCACCGGCGCCGAGCTCACGGAGGCAGTCCTCGAAGGGAGTCAGCTCAGCGGGGCGACGCTGTCGCAGGTCAAGGCCAAACGGGTGGTGCTGCGCAAGGCGGATCTCACGGCCTGCCAGCTGGCCGGAGCGGATCTGACCGAGGCCGATCTGACCGAGGCCCGCATGGAGCGTGCCGATTGCGCCGGCGCCGTGCTGGCCAAGGCGGAGCTAGCCGGTGCGCTGGTGAAGGGGATCAATTTCGAGAGGGCCGATCTCACCAAGGCGAATCTCTCCGGGGCCGACTTGCACGGTTGCCGGTTCGAACGCACCAATCTGCACAAGGCCGACTTGAGCCAGGCGAGCCTGGAGGGGCTGCACTTGAAGGGGTGCCTGATGGCCCTCACGCGCTGTGCCGGGGTCAAGGCCAAGCGTGTGGTGATTGAGCCGGGCACCGTCCTCACCCAGGCCAGCTTCATCGACGCGGATTTGGAGGGCGCCAGGCTGGAAGGGGTGACGGGGTGGGCCGCGGTCTTCATGGGCGCGACGCTCGCCGGGGCCACCCTGGCACAGAGCCGGTTGAGCCAGGCCAATTTTACCGGCTGCGATTGCGCCACGACGGATTTCACGCAAGCCGAGCTCACGCAGACCCGATGGAAAGGGGCAGATTGCCGAGAAGCCAAGTTCGTCCGGGCAGACCTGACCTATGCCGATCTGTCGCACGTGAACTGCGGCAAAACGGACTTTTCCCATGCCGTTCTCGACCGGACGAACTTGCACCGGATCCAGGATGGCGGGGCGATTTGGACGGGAGCCAACCGGGCCGCCGCCAGGGAGACGGACCCCGCTCTCCAGCAGGCGGAAGACTGGACCCACTAAAAGATCAGCTGAGACCGCCACCGACATGCACAGGAAGGAGCACGCCATGAGCCCAGCAACCATGACAGCGACGCAACCCATGACCCTGGCCGCCGGAATCATGCGGATGGGAGAGGAGGGCCGGTTGGCAGTGGACACCGAGGCCGGGCTACTGCCCGTGACCAGGGCCGCCAGTTGCCTGGTGGACCCTCAACCCGGCGACGAGGTGCTGTTCGCCGAACACGAGGACGGAGCGGGATACGTGCTGGCCGTGCTCCGGCAGGCCGACCCGTCCCGGACCACCCTCGCGCTCTGCGGCGAGGTGTCACTGCGCCTGCCGGAGGGGAGTCTGAGGCTGGAGGCGGAACGGATGAGCCTGGCCGCGGGTACGATGGATTGGTCGGCTGGACGGCTCACCCAGCGGGTTCGCACGTGCTTCCGCTGGGTCGAGGGGGTGGAGCAAGTCACGGTGGGCCGGCTGCGCTATTTCATCGGAGAAGTCTTCGACCTGATGGGCGGACAAGTGCAGATCAAGGCCGACCGCAAGGTCCGCATCGACGGGGAAACCATTCACTTCGGCTAGGAGCGACCATGTTTGCCATCACCATGGAGGGCGGCCAGAACTCCGCGCTCCCGGACGTCTGCAAAACCCCGACGCCGGGCGGGCCCGTGCCGATGCCCTACCCCAACATCTCCATGCCGGCCACGGTCGATCCCCCGACCTGCACCCGGAAGGTCTTCATCGACATGATGTTGGTCTTGACGCTGAACTCTACGATTCCGATGAGCCAGGGTGACGAGCCGGGCACTGCGGGCGGAGTAGTGTCTAATGCGAACATGGGGCCGACGACGTACCTCATGGGCAGCCTCAAGGTGTACTTTGAAGGCCACCCGGCGGTCCGGATGACTAGCCAGACCAAACAGAACGGCTCCAATGCCAACACGGTGGGAGCCGCCCTCGCTCCGAGCCAGTCCAAGGTCATGATCCTCAG
>SYGV01000060.1 GCA_005799365.1 Nitrospiraceae bacterium | reverse complement strand
CCGGTTTCCGTTCGAAATGTGGATTCTGCCCAAGCGGCACGCCGCCTATTTCGAGGAAAGCCAGAAAACCCAGTTCGAGCTGCTCGCGCGCATCCTGTCGGAAGCCTTGCGACGGATGGACAAAGTCCTCACGCACCCGGCGTACAATTTCGTGCTGCACAGCTCCCCGCTGCACGAGAAAACCGGCGAGTTCTACCACTGGCACATCGAGCTGATTCCCAAGCTGACCCAGGTGGCCGGCTTCGAATGGGGCACCGGCTTCTACATCAACCCGGTTACGCCGGAGGAAGCGGCGAAGTTTCTCCGGGAAGCGGAGATATAGCCCTCAGCATTCAGCCATCAGCCGTCAGTTTCGGATCGATCCGGAGCTGAACGCTGATCGCTGACAGCTCCTGCGCCGATCCCGATTGCAATCGGGATCGGCGCAGGCCTATCATCACCCCATGAAAGTCCATCTCAGCCATCCTGAGCGTCAGGTCGAAGTCCGTGGCCCCAAGCGCGTCAAGGACTTGCTGCGCGATCTGAACCTGATCATGGAAGCCCACCTGGTGATCCGCGGTGACGATCTGGTCACGGAAGACGAGTTGCTGAAGGATGAGGACCAGGTGGAGATCCGGCCGGTGATTTCCGGCGGGAGCTAATGCGTGCACCGTCATCAGTTCACAGTTGTCAGTTTTCAGAATACTGATACCTGACAACTGCTTACCGACAACACATCGTATGAACTGCAAAAAGTGCACAATCAAAGCGGTGATCGGGCTGCCGCGCCACAATGCCGCCTTCTGCAAAGCCTGCTTCAACGAGTTCGTCCTGGAGCAGGTGACCCGTGCGATCAAAGGGGAACGGATGTTCGGCCGCGACGACCGCATCCTGGTGGCCGTGTCCGGCGGCAAGGACAGCCTTGCTCTCTGGGACATCCTCCTCAAGTTGGGCTATAAGGCCGACGCCCTCTACGTGGACCTGGGCATTCCCGGCTACTCGACCAAGTCGCGCGAGAAAGCGCAACGGTTCGCCGACGGCGTCGCCCGGACGCACGAGGCGAAATTGCTGATCCACAAAGTCGAAGAGGAGGAAGGGGCCGGCATCCGCGAGCTGGCCGACTTGATCCACCGTCCCACCTGCTCGACCTGCGGCACGATCAAGCGGTACCAGTTCAACCGGGCCGCGGTGGAGCAGCACTACGACGTCATGGCGACCGGCCACAACCTGGACGACGAGGCCTCCCGCCTGCTGGGCAACGTGCTGCACTGGCAGGAGGAATATCTGGACAAGCAGGGGCCCAGCCTCCCCGCCTCAGTCGAGGGATTCGCCAAAAAGGTCAAGCCTCTGTACCGGCTTTCCGAACGGGAGGTCGCGGCCTATTCGGTCCTGAACCGGATCGACTATATCGTGGACGAATGTCCCATGGCCAAGGGCTCCAAGATGCTCCTGTACAAGGACGTGCTGAACCGCCTGGAGACGGAATCGCCGGGCACCAAGCAGGCCTTCTACTGCGGCTTCCTCGAAAAACAGGCCAGGGCCCCTCGACAGGGCTCAGGACAGGCCCAGCCGGCCCCCGCGTCGATGGCGGAGAAAGACCGGGCGACGCTCCACCCCTGTGCGACCTGCAGCCAGCCCACCACCGCCGAGATCTGCTCCTATTGCAAGATGATGGCACGGGCCAAGGCCGGTTCGACCCGGTAGCCCCCCTGCTCGCTCCGGCCCCTGCGCGCGTTTGGCCCCGCCCTTGAAAAGCCCCGCACAAGGACTTAAGCTGCAAGTCAGGCGCGACGACATGAGAAAGGTCCTTCATGGCGACGACTGAACGTGATTACTATGCGATCCTGGGCGTCGCCCGCACCGCGACCCAGGACGACATCAAGAAAGCCTACCGCAAGCTGGCCCGCCAGTATCATCCGGATCTGCACGGGGGCGCGCGGAAGGCCGAGATGGAGAAGAAGTTCAAGGAGCTGAACGGAGCCCACGAGGTCCTGGGCGACCCGGAGACCAGAAAAAAATACGACCGCTACGGGCATCGCTGGCAGGAGGCGGAGGCCTACGAGAAGGCCAGGCAACAGGCCGGCGCAGGCCCAGGGATGTCCGGCAGGCCCGGCTCGACGGAGGGCGGGCAGGACTTCGGCGACATTTTCGAGTCGCTCTTCGGCCGCCGGTCTCAGCCTCGCGGCGGAGCGGGCTTCCGCGGGTTCGCCGTCCAGGGCGAGGACCTGGACACGGATGTCCGCCTGACCTTGCGCGAAGTGCTCACGGGCGTGTCGCGGCGTCTGGAGATTTCCGAGCCGATCCCCTGCGCTACGTGCAGCGGCGCGGGCCGTCAGAAAGGCCGTCCCTGCCAGACCTGCGGAGGGGCCGGGAGCCGCCTGGAGACCAAAACCATCGAGGTGCGCATCCCCGCCGGCGTCCAGGACGGCACCCGTGTCCGGGTCGCAGGCAAGGGGCAGCAGGGCATGCACAGGGGCAAGCCCGGCGACCTCTATCTGCGCGTGATCGTCGAGTCGGACCGGATCTTTCGCCGCCAGGGCAGCGACGTGCATGTGATCCTCCCCGTCTGGCCCTGGGAGGCGGCCCTGGGCGCGGAGGTGCTGGCTCCGACGCTCATGGACCCGGTGCGGGTCAAAGTCCCGGCCGGCAGCAAGGCGGAGGGCAAGCTCCGCCTCAAGGGCAAGGGGCTGCCGGCCGCATCGGGAGGGCATGGAGACCTGTTTTTCACCCTCCAGATCGTGATGCCCGGCTCGATCTCGGAGGAAGACCTCAAACTGTACGAGCAGCTTGGACACAGCCCCCACCAAGACCCGCGCGCCGACCTCTTGCGCCGGACGGGCGGGAGCTGAAACGGAAGACCGAGAGGATGGCGTTCAATCCGTGCTGAAGCTCATGGAATATGCCCTCTTCGCCTTCGGGTCCCTCTTCGTGATCGTGGACCCGATCGCCGCCGTGCCGGCATTCCTGGCCATGACCGCCAGGGATTCGGTGTCCCAACGGCTGCACATCGCGCGCGTCGCCTGCCTGGCCGCGGTGGGGTTCCTGGGCACCTTCGCGCTGATCGGGCAGACCCTGTTCAAAGTCATGGGCATTACCCTGCCGGCCTTGCAGATCGCCGGCGCCCTGATCCTGCTGCTGATCGCGCTGGACATGTTGCGCGCCCAACGGTCCGCCGTGCAGGAAACCGCCGAGGAGACCGCCGCCGGCGCGGACAAGGCCGACGTGGCCATCACGCCGCTGGCCATGCCGATGCTGGCCGGACCAGGCGCCATTTCGACGATCATTCTCTTGGATGCCCAAACCCAGGGCGTGGGCCAGCGGATGGT
>SYGV01000059.1 GCA_005799365.1 Nitrospiraceae bacterium | reverse complement strand
GGCCCCGATCGACGGCACGGTCGTCCGCATGGCGGAGGTCGGCCCCGGCGAAACCGTCAAGGTCGGCGACCGGCTCGTGCAAATCTCCCCCACCAGCGCGGACAAGGCCTGCGAAATGCTGGCGGACGGGCTCGACGCGCCCTTGTTGAACACTGGGCGAAAAGTCCGCCTGCTCTTCTACGGCATCCCGGCCATCCCCCTGCCTGCCTGGCCAGAACTCATGGCCGGCACCTACGGCGGGATCATCAAAGTCGTGGACCAGGTGGACAACGGCAAGGGCAATTTCCGATTCTGGGTCGTGCCGGACCCGGACGACCGCCCTTGGCCGGAGCAAGCCCATGTCCGCCAAGGCACCAGAGTGATGGGCTGGGTGATTCTGAATCGGGTCCCCCTGTGGTATGAGCTGTGGCGGCGGTTCAACCTCTTCCCTCCCGATTACCAGGAGGGCCCGCCGACACTGCTCGACACGCTCTTACCCAAAGCCGGTCGAGGTGCGAAGTAGGTTCTGCCGCTCACGTGCACGGTCGGCCTTCCTTACCAGACCCGGCGTCGGCCCCGGCCGCGCTTATTCCAGCTGTCCTCGGTCATCATCTCGGCCCCCTAGTTTAGAGAAAGGAGAACCTCCCATGATTCGCCTACGGACAGTCATCATGTCGGCGGCGCTGCTGTGCGCCGCCTTGTTGTTCCCCCTGCCGGTCTCTGCGGCGCCCCCTGCCTCGGACGGCAAGGCCAAGTCGCTGCCGCCGATTCCGCTCTCGCTCGATGAAGTGCTGGCCTGGGTGGACCGCTCCCATCCGCTCCTGAAAGGCGCGGGCACCGAAAAGGTCGTGGCCAGGGGCCGCATGCTGAAAGCCCTCGGCGCATTCGAGCCCACGCTCGTGAACGACTCCGAAATCGAACGGTTCATTTCTTCCAGCGACCCGACGAAATCCGTTCAGACCGCCGGCTTCAACGATACCTACATGGACTTTAGGGATCCCTCCGGCTTCAAGGGCATGGCCGGCTACCGGAAAGTGATCGGCAATGCGAGGATTCCGGATCTCGGATTCGACGGCAACCGGGAACAGATCCTCGTGGGAGCCTCCATGCCCTTGCTTCGCGGGCTCATGGTGAATCCGGAGAGCGCTGAACTCCAACGGTCCGGCCTCGCGGACCCGCGGGCGGACATTCAGGTCTCCCAGACCAGGCAGGACCTGTTTCTGGCAGGGGCAAGCCAATACTGGGATTGGATCGCCGCCTGGAAATTCGCCGATGTGCACAAACGCGCGCTGAAGGTCGCGGACGACCGGTACAAACAGGTGGAGGGACGAGCCAAAGCCGGGGCGGTGGCGCCGTTGGACGTGGTCGAAGCCAACCAGGAAGTGCAGCGTCGGCGCGAGGCGTTCATCGCCGCCACTAGGCTGGTCGAACAGGAACAATACAAATTCTCCATGTTCCTCTGGGAACGGGATACCCCGATCGTCCCCGGCGGGGAACGGGTGGCCGATTTCCCCAGGGTCACGATCCTCCCGTCGGCCGAAACGGTGCTGGCCGATAAGATCAACGCCAAGTCGGCGCGGCCAGAGATTCGGGCGATTTCGATCGAGGCCCAGTTGAACAACATCGATCTGGAGCTGGCGAAAAACAACCTCCTGCCGAGCCTGGATGCAGAGGCCACGCCATCCCGCACCCCGGAAAAGTTCGTGCTGGGTCTCGGGTACAAGTTCGGTCTGGAACTGCGGATCCCGTTCATGCAGCGCCGCAGCAAGGGCGAGGTGCTCGAAGCCCAGGGGAAGGCAGACCGGCTCGTGTTGGTCCAGCTGTTCCGCCAACAACAGGTGGCGGTGGATGTGGACAATTCTCTCTCCGCCATGGAGCGGGCCAAGGAACGGATTGTCGCCGCCCAACAGTCCCTCCAAATGGCCCGGACGCTGGAAGAAGGCGAACGGTTCCGGTTCAGCCTAGGCGCCACCAGCGTGCTCTTTGTGAATCTGCGCGAGCGCAACACCGTGGATTCGGAGGCGCAGTGGATCAGGGCGCAGTCCGATTACCAGAAGGCCCTCGCCATGTACCAGTGGGCCATTGGGGCCTGGGCCAAGGCGCCCGCCTCGGCCATCCCCGTGAGCTATCAACCGCACCACACGTTCGATAAATAAGGACGCCGGGGAGATGCAGGCATGAGCGTTCCCGGCCACGACATTCCGATCGACCAGAGCAGCCTCCTCAAGGCCACGCTGGCCCGGATCGGGTTGTTCCTGCGGCTTGAGCGGAAGATCCTGGGTATCATCGTGGCCTATGCCCTGGGCATCGGGCTCTTCGCCCTGATCGTCCCGTTGACCGTACAAGAGCTGGTCAATACCTTCGCCTTCGCCATCCAACCGATCATGATCGTGACCCTGGCCGGCGTCATGGCGGTCACGCTGATTTTCATCGGCGCCCTCCGCGTGCTACAAGCCCGCGCGGTCGAAATTCTGGCCCAACGTCTCTACGCCCGCATCGCGCTGGCCCTTGCCGAGCAATTGCCCAAGCTTCGCGAAGACCGTTTCCTTCCCCATCATGCCAACCGCTTTGCGGAGGCGGAGTTCCTCCCGCGGGCGCTGGTCGCCATGCTGACGGACCTGATCAATGTGACGATCGGCGGATGCGTCGGCATGACGATCCTGGTCATGTACCATCCTTATTTCCTGCTCTACAACGTCATCCTGATCGGCGGGTTTGCCTTCGTTGTCACGGCGTTCGGCCGCGGCGGCCTAGTGATCACGATGAAAGTGTCGGACCTGCATTACCAGACCCTGAACTGGCTGCAGGACGTGGCCCACAATCATCTGCACTTTAAAGCCACCGCCAGCATGCCGCTCCTGCTCAAGAAGACGGACGAGGTGGTCCGGGCCTACGTCATGGCCCGCAAGACACGCTCCGACATCCTGACCGGGCGACAATACAAAGGGACCGTGCTGTGGCAGGCCCTGGGACACAGCGGATTGATCGCCACGGCCGGCTGGTTGATGGCCGCCGGCCAATTGACGCTCGGCCAGTTCGTGGCGGCGGAGGTCATCGTCGGCGCCTTGCTCATCCACCTGGATACGCTGGCCCGGCGCATGTATGCGTTGCTCTATGCCTTCACCTCCCTGCAGGAACTCGCCGTCCTCTTTGCCCATCCCCGGGACGCAGAGCCGGGCCGGATGTCTGTCGCGCTTCCCGATCCCACCTTGCACGGAGTCCGGCTGACCTGCAGCGACCTGTCGTTCGCCTACCCCTATGCGCCCCCGATCTTCGAACACTTCAATCTGGAGGTAGGGCCGGGCGAAAAAATCGCCCTCCTCTCCGGCACCAGCACGGGCAAAACCACGCTGGCATTGGTCCTGGCCGGAATCCAGGCCCCCACCACAGGAATGATTCGATACAACGATGTGGACCTGCGCGACATGGACATGGAAAGCATCAACCGCTGCCGTGGTTTAGTGCTGGACTCACGCCTCACCCTCTTCGAAGGGACCTTGGAAGAAAACATCACCATGGGGCGAGAGGGCATTCAATATGAGGATGTCCAATGGGCGCTCCGCTTCGCCGAACTGGATGAGGAAGTGGAAACCATGCCCTTGGGCTTGCACACGCCGATCCAGGCGCGCGGGAAGGCCTTCACGTCCAGCCAAATCCTGCGCATCCTGGTCGCACGGACCGTCATCACGCGCCCGCAGCTTCTGATCTTCGACGGAACCCTGCACAATATGGAGTCCCAAACCCGCGGCACCATCCTGCGTCGCCTTTGTTCCAAGGAAGAGCCCTGGTCCGTCATCTTCGTTTCCAACGATCCGCTGCTGATCGAGCATGTTGGCCGACGCATGACCGTGGCCTGACCGGCGCCCTTTCTCCCTCAGCCCTGTTTCGGCCGGCTTGTGCGTCATCCCATTAGGTCCTGTGGCTTTTTTCCTCCTCCTCTGCTAGTCTAGGGTCGTTTACGGGCCTCAGTAGGGACGGGGGTCCGAGGGAAGGCGAGAGTCCGCCCCGGCGCCCCTGCGTCGTCGGCTCCAGCCTGGCACTGAGCAGCGTATGCACGCGGACGGTCCTGACAACCAGCCGGCCCACGGCGATTTGCTCCGCAGCATGATCGCCCGCCTGAGTCTGTTCTTCAGACTTGAAAGGAACGTACTCGGCCTGCTCGCCTCCTACGCCCTGGCCATCGGACTCTTTGCGCTCATCGTCCCGTTGACCGTACAAGAGCTGGTCAATACCTTCGCCTTCGCCATCCAGCCGATCATGATCGTCACCCTGGCCACGATTCTGGTCTGCAGCCTCTTGTTCGTCGGCGCCTTTAAAGCCCTGCAGTTTTATGCGGTGGAAGTCCTCGAACGGCGACTCTTCGCCCGGGTGACGCTCGGACTGACCCAGCAATTCCCCCGGTTCCGGGAGGAGACCTTCCCGCCCAAGTATACGAACTATTTCTTCGAGACCGTGCTCATGCAGCGGGCGCTCTCGGCCATCATCGTGGACATCATCAACGTGATAGTCGGCGGGACCGTCGGCATGACCATCCTGGTCATGTACCATCCCTATTTCCTGCTCTACAACGTGCTGCTGGTCAGCGGCTTCGCGGTGGTGTTCACCCTGCTCAGCCAGGGCGGGCTCCGCTCCACGCTCGCCATGTCCCACGCCAAGTATGAGACGTTCAACTGGTTGCAGGAAATATCCGGCAACCTGACTCATTTCAAGTCCACCGTCAGCGCCCCGCTCCTGCTGCAAAAAACCGACGAGCACGTGCAGACCTATGTGGAAGCCAGGGGGGCCCGCTTTACAATTCTGATGCGCCAGTACATGGGCTCGCTCGGCTGGCAAGCCGTGGCCCATGGCGGACTGATCGCCACGGCCGGCTGGCTGCTGTCCATCGGCCAGCTGACGCTCGGACAGTTCGTGGCGGCGGAGGCGATCGTCGGCGGGCTGCTGGTCAGTTTCGACGGCATCGTCAAGCGCATGGGCACCGTGTTCTATTTTTTCACCGCGCTGACCGAGTTGGACTACCTGTTCTCCCTGCCCAAGGATCAGGCAATCGCCAAGCTGGCTGTGCCCCTGCCGGACCCGACGGTCCATGGCGTCCGGATGACCTGCCGGAATCTGGCGTTCGCCTATCCCGGCTCGGCCCCGATCTTCGACGGCTTCAGCATGGAACTCGCGCCCGGCGAAAAGGTCGCCATCTTTTCGAAGAACAGCACCGGCAAAACCACCCTGGCACGGGTGCTGGCCGGGCTTTACCTCCCCACATCGGGCGTCATCCGGTACAACGGCGTGGATATCCGCGATCTGGACCTGGAATCGTTGAACGCCTGCCGGGGCCTGATTCTCGACTCCCACCTCTCACTGTTCGAGGGCACGTTGGAGGAGAACATCACGGTGGGGCGGCCCGGGATTCCCTATACCGACCTCTTATGGGCGCTCCGGTTCGTCGAGATGGAAGAAGAGGTGGATGCCCTGCCGATGGGGCTCCGCACGCCGGTCCAGGCAAAAGGACGGGGCTTCACCACCAGCCAGATCCTGCGCCTGCTCGTGGCACGGGCGATTGTCACGCGCCCCCAGTTGCTGATCCTAGACGGCACGCTCCACAGCATGCAGCCCACCGTCCGCGATACGATCCTTCGGCGCCTGTGCAGCAAGGAAGAGCCCTGGTCGCTCATTTTCGTGTCCAACGACCTGGCCCTGAGCGCGCACGTGGACCGGCGGCTCCAACTGGATTGAGACCGATCCCTGCCGGGTTTCTTTTGGTCGGAACGATCTGGTAGATTGGCGGGTGCGGACCGGGGTGGTCGCCCGCGAGGGGAGGACGGATGTTCGGAGGCCGCCTGACATGGAGGATGCTGTGCCCCACCTGGGGTCACTTCCTGGTCAGCTTGTCGATTGCCAGCCTAGGCCTCTTGGGGGCCGAAGCGCTCAGCCAGGTGGATCGCGACCTGCGCATCATGTACACGGAATACACGCTGGCCGCGACGGACCTCGCGCATATCTCGGCCGACGTCATCCGGTACCGGACCTCGGTGGTCCGCGCGCTGGAGGCCCCGACCCAGAAGGAGTTCGAGAAGATCACCAAGTCCCTGCCCGAGCGGCACGCCCGCATTCAGCATGCGGTGGACCGCTACGCCTCCGCCAGCCTGCGCGTGTCCCGAAGCGGCCGGAGCGAGCCGCAGGATATTCAGGCGGTGCGGGAAAGCCTGGACGCCTATTTTTCGGCGGCCAGCCGGACCATCAACCTACTGACGCAGGTGTGGGTCGCCAAGTCGCCCCAAGAGGCGGCCGAATTGCGGCATCAGGCCGAGCTGCAGGCTGCTGACAACGCCGGCCCCAAGCTGATCCAGGTCAGCCTTGCGCTGGACCGCCTGCTCGAAACCGTGGCGGATGTGGCCAAGGACATGCGCGACGAAGGAACCCGCACGATCCGGAACACGAGCAGCTCTCTCTTGATCGGCAGTTTCGTGATCGCGTTCCTGAACCTCTTCATCGGACTCCGATCGGCGCCGACCTCCGTCTCACCCGGCCAGCCCCTCGTCCGCACCGAGTCCAAGGAGCCCGCACCCTTCGCCCTGCCGTTGGAAGGCGCGGACCAGGAAGTTTCCCGCAACTAGCCAGCCTGGTTCATGAGGGCCAGCCTCGTTTGCCCCCAAGCGTCTCCAGCAGCACGGCCCGTTCATGCTCGGAGAGGTTTGCCCACTGTCCCACCCCAAGCCCCTGGATCGAGATGTGCATGATCCGGACCCGGTGGAGCGCCGCCACCCGATAGCCGAGCGTCTGGCACATGCGGCGAATCTGCCGGTTGCGTCCCTCGGTGAGGACGATCCGGAACTTGCGCGGGCCGAGGCGCGCGCAAGCGCAGGGTCGCGTGGATTTGCCCAGGATCACGACCCCGCGCGCCATCTGATCCAGAAACGCCTGGTCGAAGGGGCGATCCACGAGCACGAGGTATTCTTTCTCGTGGCCGTGCTCCGCACGCAAAATCCGGTTGACGATATCGCCGTCGTTGGTCAGCAGAATCAGCCCGGAGGAGTCCTTGTCAAGCCGGCCGATGGGGAAAATTCTGGCCGGATGGCCGATAGAGGCGATGATGTTATCCGGCACGTCCGGCTCGGTGGTCGTCGTCACCCCCACCGGCTTGTGGAATTTAATGTAGACCGGCTGGTTCCCCCAGGGCACTACTAGGCCACCCCGGGCGATGACATCGCCGGGGTGGACCTGATCGCCCAGCACCGCCGTGCGCCCGTTGACGGTAATGTGCCCGCCCTCGATCAGCCGGTCCGCTTCCCGCCTGGAGCATAGCCCCTGCTCCGTAAAGAACTTGTTGACCCGTATCGAGGCAGGCTCGCTCTCTTGCCCCTTCCGATAGACCGCTGCCGGCCCAGCGACCAATGGCCGGCCCGCAGCACGCTTGATCAGTTTCTTCATAGACCTGTGGCGGGGTCGAAATAAACGACCACGTCCGTTAGATACCGGCCGACTTTCCCACTAGGCTGCTCAAAAAGGCCGCCTTCTCACCCGCCCACCCCTGGGCGCGCCAAGACGCGCCTTGCCCCATGGCGAGGCCGCAGCGGAGTGAGAACCCCGAGGAGGTACAGACCAAGCTTCGCTTGAACCGCTCGCTTCGATCACCTGCGAGCGGATGGTTACCTCCCCTTCGCCTTACCGTACGTCGATGGGTTCGAGTGACCGAGAACGAAGTTGGGGGCCTTTTTCAGCAGCCTACCGACGTCCGGCTCGGATCCGGCCGAGGATACGATAGATCAGACGGGCCACCGCAAACTGCGGCGCGGCAAACCCCTCGATCGGCGCAATCTCGCTCACGTCCATGCCGACAATGCCCGGCCCGTCGGCCAGGGCCGTGACCAGCGTCAGCGTGTCGTACCAGCCGAGCCCGCCCGGCTCGGGCGTGCCGAGCGCCGGCACGAGCGACGCATCCAGCCCATCGCAATCGAAGGTCAGATACACGGGTCCGCGGCAGGCCTTGACCACCTCGGGAACCCAGCGGGCGGCCCGGCCTTCATAGGGACCGGAGGGGTCCAAAATCTTTGCGGCAAAAAAGGTGCTGATGGACTCTGTCTTGGCGAGCAGGGCCATCTCCTCCGGCGAGATCGAGCGAATCCCGACCTGCACGAGGGGGAGCCCGTCTTCCACGACCCGGGCCATGACGCTGGCATGACTGAATGGATTGCCCTGATAGGCCTGGCGCAAGTCGCCGTGCGCGTCGATCTGGACCACGCAGAGGTCCGGGTACCGTTTGGCATGGGCGCGGATAGCGCCCAACGCGCCGGTATGCTCGCCCGTCAGCGTCAGCGCGAAGCGGCCCTCCCCGACGTGCGGCTGCACGAAGGCTTCGATCGCCTCCACCGCCACCCGGTCCACCTTGCCCCCCAGGTCCAGCGGCATCGCGGTGGCCACACCGCCCCACTCACGGTAGGGCTCGCAGTCGAGCGTTTCGTCGTAGAGCTCCACCTGCCGGGAGGCTTCAATGATCGCGGAAGGCCCCCGGTCCGACCCGGGAATGTAGCTCGAGGTATGTTCGTAGGGGGCGGGCAGGACACGGACGCCAGCTCGGTCCGGGTGACACCAGGTCTCGTCGAGGCCGAGAAAGTTCTCGTCCGCCTCCAGCCACCCAGCGGGAAGCGCCATAGGCCGGCTTACCTCCGGGAACGCGGTTTCTTGGGCAGATTTTCGAGCGGAATAAACACCGCCAAGGCCACGACCGTGGTCCAGCGGTTGGCCTTGCCGATCGCCGATTGGGTGATGTTCATGGTCCGGACGATCTTGCCCCCCATCTTGAACACCTGCTCCCGTTCTTTCCAGGCCAGGTTCGAGTCGAACTCGATGCCCAACGTGGTGGCGAGCATCTGCGCCGCCAGATCTTCCGTGTACTCGCCAGTCTCTTCGTCCGTCTCGCCGTGGGCATGGTGTTCGGACAGATACCCGTAGGTGCGCCGATCCGTCGGGATGGCCAGGCCGATGGAGGCGGACACCAACCGGTTGCGTTCGTTGGTCTCCGACCGGGCCATGACGCAATGGGTGATTTCACCGGGATTGAGCAGCGATTCGCCCCGCTTGCGCGGGATGATTTTGCACTCCGGAGGGAAAATGGAGGACACGGTCACGAGGTTGCAGTAGGCGACCCCGGCGCTCCGTAGCGCCAGCTCAAACGACGAGAGCTTTTCCTTGTGGACTCCCACGCCCCGCGTCAGGAACATATGCGATGGAACCATCGTGCCTCCCTCCTGCCTCATCATCGGCACAGAGGCCCAGGCTCGCAGCCCTGGCCTCCGTCTTCGCAAAACGGCCGAACACCGCGCCCTGGACACAGGCGCACAGGGTGGCAGTTGTACCAATTTGTCGAGGTTTCCGCAATACGGCGGAAAAGTTTTTTTCAGACCGGCGGCCAGGCCAAGCCGCGAAGCCTGGCGGGACATCAGATCGGCCCGGAATCTTTCAGATTGAGCACCAGCAGTTTGAGCTCGGTCATGTCCTCGATAGCGTACCGGACCCCCTCGCGGCCGAGCCCGGAAGCCTTCACGCCGCCGTACGGCATGTGGTCGGCCCGGAAGGTGGGAATTTCATTGGCCAGCACGGCCCCGACATCCAGATCGCGGTAGGCGCGAAAAATACGGTCCACGTCCCTCGTAAAGACTCCGGCCTGCAGACCGAACTCGGAATCGTTCAGCGTCTCCAGCGCATCCTCGAAGCGTTTGTAGCGGGAGAGGGTTACGACCGGCCCGAACACTTCCCGGCAGGACACCTTCATGTCGGGCGCCACATCAGCCAACACCGTCGCCTCCACCAGCGCGCCGGTCCGCCGACCGCCCGCCAGCAGCATAGCGCCTTGCGCCACCGCTTCGGCCACCCAAGCTTCTACCCGGCGGGCCGCCGTTTCGTCGATCAAGGGACCGAGCACGGTGGCATCATCCGACGGGTCCCCGACCGCCAGCGCCGCCACGCGGGCGAGCAGGACCGGCACGAACCGCTCATACGCCGCCTCGTGCACGAGGATCCGTTGCACCGAGATGCAGGTCTGCCCGGCATAGGCAAAGCCGCCGGTGGCACAGCGCTGGGCTGCGACCTCGAGGTCCGCATCCGGCTCGATAATGACGCCGGCATTGCCCCCCAACTCCAGCACCACCTTCTTGGTCCCGCACTTGGCCTTGAGCATCCAACCCACGGCCGCGCTGCCGGTGAAGCTGAGCAATTTCACGCGGGGATCCATCGCCATCTGCTCGGCGACGGCATTGTCGCAGGGCACGACGCTGAACGCCCCAGCGGGAAGCCCCGCCTCCAGGATCACCTCGCCCAACAGCAGGGACGTGAGTGGGGTCTGGGGGGCCGGCTTCACCACGATCGGGTTGCCGCAAGCCAGGGCCGGCGCCACCTTGTGCGCGACGAGATTCAGCGGGAAATTGAACGGGCAGATTCCAAGAATCGGGCCGATCGGCACGCGCCGGGTGATGCCGAGATAGGAGTCGGTACCGGGGGTCAGGTCGAGGGGAAGCACGTCGCCGGGCAGCCGCTTGGCTTCTTCGGCTGCGATCGCAAAGGTCTGGATCGCGCGCGCCACCTCCCGCCGCGCATCCGCAATCGGCTTGCCGGCTTCCGCGGTGATGGTCCGGGCAAACTCCTCGCGCCGGACGCCCAGGCCGTCCGCGATCTTGTCCAGCGCGCCGGCCCGGGCATGCGACGGGAGCCGCCGCATGGAGGCGCAGGCCGCCGTCGCCGCCCCAATGGCCTCGTCAGCCTCCGCCTTTCCGGCCAGACAGACCTCCGCCGCCGGCCCTCCCGTGTAGGGGTTCCGCACGGACGCGGTCACAGCCGAGGAGCGCCACTGTTGGCCGATCAGGAACGGACGCGCCATCATCGCATCCTCACGGCACCATCACGAACAGGCCCAGAAGCGCCTGTTACTGCGACCCGTTATTCAGATGATTCGACCGCGGAGAAATCGTTGGCCTGGACCGGAGGCAGACTCACGTCCCGTTGCGCCACCTGCGCTTTGGCAATGAGCTCTTCAGTGCCCCAATCCCGGATCGAATCCACGGTAAAGGCTTCATAGGTGGAGACCCCGTGGCAGGTCGGACAGTCCGGCATCGGGACCTTGCGCCGGAAGACTTCGCTCAGGCAGGACATGCAGACCAGCAAATCCGGCTCCCCTTCTCCGCACTCAACCGGCCAAAATGCTTGTTCGTGCGCCATGATTCCTTTCCCATGTGCTCCCGCGAATGACGCGGGTCCTGCCGGAGAGCATAGGCTTCCCCCGCAGAGAATTCAACTCCTGAGCCGACTCTCGACCAGACTCAACGCTTCCCTTTTGTCCCGTCCCCCAGCAAACGATCGATCTGCTCTTCGAACACGTCGAACGGGAAAGCGCCCGGAATGACCACCGGCGGGTCTTTCTCGGGCGCTCCGGTCCGAAAGAGGACGAACCCCGGCGTGCCCCGGAAGCCCAGGAGCGTCCCCTCCGCCCGGTCCCGAAAGATGTCCTCCGTGTGGCGCTCCTCGCGCATACATTTGGAAAAAACCGGCAGATCCAGCTTCACGGCCTTGGCGTGACGTTGCAGGTCCTCTGCGCCGAGCCGCCGATCGCCCCACAACTCATCGTGCATGGCCCAGTACCGACTCTGTTCGCCGGCGCAACGGGCCGCCAGCGCTCCGTCCAGCCCCGGCCCCTGGAACGCCCTCGGAAAGTCCCGATACGAAAACCGGACCTTGCCGGTGTCCACATACTTGGCCTGAATGCGCGGCCAGGTTTCCTGAAACCACTTTTGGCAGAATCCGCAGGTGAAGTCGGAATATTCGATGAGGGTCACCGGAGCCTTGGCGTTGCCTCGCAGTCGGCCGTCTTCACGCGACAGAAAATCCAGCCCCTCCCCGCGCACGTCCTCTCCGACCATCAGGAAGACCAACGTGAGCAGGCACATGGCCACCGCACACCGCAGCCGCCTCGGATGCGGGCAGGGCATTGACATCGTCGTCGGTGCTGCGTCTCTCACTGGTCCCCCGTTGCCGGTGCCGTGGCCCCGTCTTTTATTCTTCGTTCCGCGCGGTCGCGCGCAGCCGCTTGGCCGCCTGATGCCGTTTCTTTTCGGTCAACCGCCGCTCGATCGCGCCTCTCGACCGCCGCGTCGGAACCCGCTTGGCCGGCACCCGGCTCAATCGCTCCAGCCGCGCAATCAGCCGCTCCCAGGCGACCGCCCGGTTGCGGTGCTGCGAGCGCGACTCGCTCGCCGTCACCTGCACACCCGAGGGCACATGCAGCAGCCGCACGGCGGAATCCGTCACATTGCGATGCTGTCCGCCCGGTCCCCCGGCCCGACAGGTTTCCACGACCACCTCGCGCGCCAACCGCGCCGGGTCGGTACTGTACGGGGGCGGGACAAGGCGTGATACGGGCATCTTCATCCGGATCGAGTGCCCAGCCGGGCGCGTACCGCCTAGCTCGGCTCAGGACTTGGCCGGTTTGTGGCGCAATCGTTCCAGCAGACCCACCATCAGGAGCGGCCAGACCACCGTCGCATCGCTCAACACTTCCGCAAACCGGCCGCCTTCATCGGGAGGCACGAACTTTCCCCAGGAAATTCCTTCCTGGTAGGTGCAGCCGCTGAGCCCCCCCCAGTAGTCCGGCTCCGGACAGATCCGGACTCCATACTGGAAGCGCGGCGGCTTGACGTCCAAGCCCAACCGAACATTGCTGATCTCCACATAGGGGGCGACTTGCTGGGCCCAATTCCTGGGCACTCCGCCGCCGATCGTCAGGATGCCCAGCCGCTTGGCCGAGAGCATCCGGCCGGCATAACTATTCAAGTCCAGATAGGGATTGAAGGATGGCTGCACCTGGTGCAAGGCGCGCAACACCGCAGCATCATCCTTGGCTTGGCTGCGGGCCCGGTCCAGCGCCCGCCCCATCGCCCAGGTCGCCACGTCCAGCCCCATCTCGGAATCGGTAAACGCCGGGATATAGACCGGCACGTTCTTGATGTAGGCGCTCTTGAG